>NZ_JYJG01000243.1 GCF_000955955.1 Lentzea aerocolonigenes | reverse complement strand
GCTGGACGTGACGGTGCAGGCCGAGATCCTCGGTCTGCTGCGGGACCTGCGCGACCGGCTCGGCGTCGCCGTTCTGCTGATCACGCACGACATGGGCGTGGTCGCCGGGCTCGCGGACCGCGTCGTCGTGATGAACGCCGGCCGGGTCGTGGAGACCGGTGCCGTACGGGACGTCTTCACCACGCCGCGCGAGGAGTACACGAAGACGCTGCTGGACTCGGTGGTGTCGCTGGACTCCCGCGTGCTGCCCGCCCGCCCCGCCGCGGAACCGGTGCTGCGCCTGGCTGATGTCTCGGTGTCGTACGGGAAGTTCCGCGCGGTCTCGGAGGTGTCGCTGGAGATCGGGCGCGGTGAGGTGCTCGGGCTCGTCGGCGAGTCGGGCTCCGGCAAGTCGTCGATCGCCGGCGCGATCACCGGCCTGGTGGGCTACACCGGGCAGCTCACCGTGGCGGGCAAGGAGGTCTCGGCGCTGCGCAGGGCCGACCGCGGCCGGATCGGGCTGGTGTTCCAGGACCCGCAGTCGTCGCTGAACCCCCGTGCCACCATCGCCCGCTCGATCGCCCAGCCGCTGGTGCTGCACACGTCGTCGCGCGGCAAGGAGCTGGCCGCGAAGGTCGACTCCCTGCTGGACGCCGTGCAGCTCTCACCGTCGTTGCGCGACCGCTATCCTCACGAGCTGTCCGGTGGCCAGCGCCAGCGCGTCGGGATCGCCAGGGCCATCGCGCTCGGCCCTGACCTGCTGATCGCCGACGAGCCGACGTCCGCGCTGGACGTGACGGTGCAGGCCCGCGTGCTGGACCTGTTCCGCTCGCTGCAGCGCGACCTGCGGTTCGCGTGCCTGTTCATCAGCCACGACCTGGCCGTGGTGCAGCACCTCGCCGACCGGGCCGCCGTGCTGCACCGGGGCCGGGTCGTCGAGGAGGGCGCCTCGGTGTTCGCCGCGCCGCAGGACCCTTACACGCAACGATTGCTCGCCTCGGCGCTTACCGTGTCCGTATGAGGACCAACTGGGCGGGCAACGTCACGTTCACCGCGGCCGAGGTCGCGACGCCGGTGACGGCCGACGACCTGCGGGCGGTGGTCCGCGGTGCGGCCGCGGTGCACGTGACGGGCTCCGGCCACTCGTTCAGCCCGATCGCCGACACGACGGGCACCCTGGTGTCCCTGTCCGCGATGCCCCAGGTCTTCGAGGTCTCCGGCCACACGGTCCGGGTGAACGCCGGTGTGACCCTGGCCGACCTGTCGGTGCTGCTGGAGTCCGCGGGCCTCGCCCTGCACACGCTGCCGTCGCTGCCGCACATCACCATCGCGGGCGCGATCGCCACGGCCACCCACGGCTCGGGCGCCCGGTCGCTGGCAGGCGCGGTGCGGTCGGTCGAGGTCATGCGCGGAGACGGCTCGGTCGTCGAACTGACCTCGGCGGGCGCCGCGGTGTCGATGGGCGGCCTGGGCGTGGTCACGGCCGTGACGCTCGACGTCGTGCCGACTTTCGAGATCGCGCAGACCGTCTACGAGGACGTCGCCTGGACCACGCTGCTCGGCTCACTGGAACAGATCTTCGACGGCGCCTACAGCGTGAGCGCGTTCGTCGACTGGCAGGGCGGTGCCACGATCTGGGCCAAGCACCGCGTCGGCGACCAGCCGTTCACCTTCCCCGGCCACCCCGCCGACGGCCCGCGCCACCCGGTCCCCGGCCAGCCCGCCTCGCGCTGCACGGTCCAGGGCGGCGTCCCGGGCCCGTGGCACGAACGGCTGCCCCACTTCAAGGCCGAGTTCACCCCGTCCGTCGGCCAGGAGCTGCAGACCGAGTACTTCGTCCCCCGCACCCGCGCGGTCACGGCCCTGCGCGCGCTGGCCGAGATGTCCACCGTCATCTCGCCGCTGGTGCAGGCGTGCGAGATCCGCACGATCGACGCCGAACCCCAGTGGCTCAGCCCGGCGGTCGACCGCGACAGCCTCGCCATCCACTTCACCTGGGTGCCGAACACGCCCGCCGTGCTCGCCCTGCTACCCCGGCTGGAGGAGGCGATCGCGCCACGTCCGCACTGGGGCAAGCTCTTCACCGTGCCGCCGATGCTGCTGGCGGCGCGCTACCCGCAGTGGGACGCGTTCAAGGCGCTGATCAACGAGCACGATCCGAAAGGCGTGTTCCGCAACGACTTCCTGACCCGCTACTTCGGGTCAGCGGCCACCAGCTGACTCCTCACCCTTCTGGCGCAACGTCTCCAGCTCGTCGTCCGAGAACCCGTAGGTCGTCACCACGGTCATCTTCTGGCAGGTGACCAGCAGACCCGGTCCCCACTCCTCGATCACGTACCCGCTCTGGTTCGCCGACTCGAAGAACGGCTTGCCCGTGACGCCCAGCGACACCTCGGACGGCCAGAACAACGTGCGGCGCACCGCCCCGGGGTGGTACTCGTGCGCGAACTTCAGCTGGTGCAGGAACGTGATCCAGCCCTCGGTGATGTCGTCGTAGTACTCGTCCCACTCGGGCAAAGTGCCCTTCGGCGCACGAGTCAGCACCACCCGCGTGCCTTCCGGGACCGGCGTCAACGTGAACGTGTCGTGCCCGTGCAGGGTCAGCGACCGCTCGCCCGTCTCCTCCGCGTCCTCGAAGAAGGTGCCGTCGATCTCCTGCTCCAGGCCCTCGTACTCCCAGCCGTGCCAGTGCAGGATCTTCTGCTTGTCGCGGAAGGACTGCCACACCTCGTCGACCGGCGCGGCCACGGTGACCTCGACGCGAACGCGCTCATCGCTCATCGGAAACTCCTGGGTGGCCCAACGCGACCACCCGGTACGGGCGGCCTGACTCGGTGTCGTACCTCAACGCGATCTGCCGCACCGCTTCGGCTAGGTCGCTGGTGAACTCGTGGACGGCACCGGGCGCGCCGAAGCGGACCGTCGTCTCCACGGTGAACGTGAGCAAGCGCTTTCCCGCGTCGGCGGCAGCCGACGACATCCGCTCGACCTCGCGAGCCGTGTCCTCAGCCACCGACACCAGATGCGTTGCGGCGAACTGGTCCTGGACGTCGGCGGCGATCTCGCGGCCGGGCCGGGCGCGCAGCACGCGTTCGACGCAGCCACGCCGTTGCCGCTCCTCGACCAGCTCGACGAGACCGGCCTGCTCCAGCGCCCGCACGTGGTAGTTGACCCGTTGCCGCGGCAGGTCGAGGGCCGCCGCGAGCTGGGTCGCCGACGCGGGCGACTTCAGCAGCTCCAGCAGCGATCTGCGCAACGGGGAGAGCTCCACATCTAGCACAGTCTCATTTGACAAATTCATTTGTCAATACCGGAACTCGACCGGAAACAGTTAGGTTCGTTGACGGTTGCAACAAACCACCCCCACCCTGTGACCCGTGAGAACCCCCCTGCTGGTGGCAGCGTTGGCAGCAGCGGCGATCGTTCCTGTGTGGACGGTCGCGGCCCAGGCCGACGTAGTGCCCGGAACCGCTTATCAGGTGACGAACGTCGGCAGCGGAAAGTGCGTGGAGTCGCTCGGATCGGCGAACGGCGCACAACTCCGCCAACAAGGATGCTCCGGGCAGACCTGGACCTTCACGCCCACGAGCGACGGCTACTTCACGGTCGGCCAGGGCCAGGTCTGGGACGTCTCGAACGTGTCCGCCGAGGACAACGCCGCGATCCACATGTGGCAGAACTTCAACGCCAACAACCAACAGTGGCGCCCCGAACAGGTCGGCACCGACACCTACCGGTTCGTCAGCCGGCACAGCAACAAGTGCCTCGACGTGCCCGGCGCCTCGACCGGTGACGTCCAGTTGGTGCAGTACACCTGCAACGGCACCAACGCCCAGTCCTACAAGCTCAGCACCGGCACCACCCCGCCCGACCCCGGCCAGCCGGACTTCGGCCCGAACGTGCTGATCTTCGACCCGTCGATGTCCGCGAGCACGATCCAGGCGCGCCTCAACGACGTCTTCCGGCAGCAGGAAG
>NZ_JYJG01000242.1 GCF_000955955.1 Lentzea aerocolonigenes | reverse complement strand
TGTCCGCGAGCACGATCCAGGCGCGCCTCAACGACGTCTTCCGGCAGCAGGAAGAGGGCCAGTACGACGCCCGCCGGTTCGCGATCTTCTTCAAGCCGGGCAACTACAACGTCGACGTCAACATCGGCTTCTTCACCCAGGTGCTCGGTCTCGGGCTGAACCCGGACCAGGTCAACATCAACGGCCAGGTGCACGTCGAGGCCGACTGGTTCCAGGGCAACGCGACGCACAACTTCTGGCGTGGCGCGGAGAACCTGGCGATCAGGCCTCCGAGCGGTACCAACACGTGGGCGGTCTCGCAGGCCTCCGCGATGCGCCGCACGCACGTCTACGGCAACATGCAGCTCGACGACAACGGCTGGTCCAGCGGTGGTTTCCTGGCCGACTCGGTGGTGACGGGCCAGGTTCGCTCCGGCTCGCAGCAGCAGTGGCTGTCGCGCAACACCGAGTGGGGCTCGTGGACCGGTGAGAACTGGAACATGGTCTTCGTCGGCGCGCGCAACGCCCCGGCCAACACGTTCCCCGAACCGCCGTACACGACCGTCGCGCAGACCCCTGTCGTGCGCGAGAAGCCGTTCCTGAACATCGACGGCAGCGGCAAGTACAGCGTGTTCGTCCCGGCGCTGCGCAGCAACACCAGCGGCACCACGTGGGCGAGCGGCAACCAGCAGGGCACGAACATCCCGCTGTCGGACTTCTTCATCGCCAAGCCGGGCACCAGCGCGGCCACGATGAACCAGCAGCTCGCGGCCGGCAAGCACCTGCTGCTCACGCCCGGCATCCACCAGGTGAGCGAGCCGATCCGGGTCACCCGGCCGGACACCGTGGTGATGGGTCTGGGCCTCGCGACCGTCATGCCCACCAACGGGAACCTGGCGCTCGACGTGGCCGATGTGGACGGTGTGAAGGTCGCCGGCCTGCTCATCGACGCGGCGCCGACGAACTCGCCGCTGCTGATGCAGTTCGGTGCGCCGGGCAGCAACGCCAACCACTCGGCCAACCCGACCTCGGTGCACGACCTGTTCGTGCGCATCGGCGGTTCGGCGGTCGGGCGGGCCACGACCTCGATGGTGATCAACAGTCACAACGTGATCGGCGACCACCTGTGGTTGTGGCGCGGTGACCACCGCGACGGCGTCGGCTGGGACGTGAACCGGGCCGACACCGGGTTGATCGTCAACGGCAACAACGTGACGATGTACGGCCTCTTCGTGGAGCACTACCAGAAGTACCAGACCATCTGGAACGGTCAGGGCGGCCGGACGTACTTCTACCAGAACGAGATGCCGTACGAGGCGCCGAACCAGGCGGCGTGGATGAACGGGTCCACGCGCGGCTACGCGGCGTACAAGGTGGCCAACAACGTCACCTCGCACGAGGCGTGGGGCCTGGGCAGCTACATCTTCGCCAACGCCAACCCGAGCGTGGTGGCGGACCGGGCGTTCGAGGTGCCGAACACCCCGGGCGTCAGGTTCCACAGCATGGTGACGATCTCGTTGGGCGGTAAGGGAACCATCGAGCACATCATCAACAACACGGGCAACCGGGTGACCAACGGTTCTACCGAGGCCTACCTGGCCAATTACCCGTGATGTTCCACTGAGTGGTTTTGAACTGCGCATCCCCGTGCTCCGGTCCGCATAGACTGGAGCATGGGGATGTTCACTGAGCAGTTGCAGCTCATCGAGACCTTGAATCCGGTCTACAACGCGTTGACCTCGGTGTTCGACGTGCCTGACGGGCCGGACGAGCCGGATGGCCCACTCGCTGGAGTCGTGTTCTCGGTCAAGGCCAACATCGACGTCGCGGGTGCCGCCACCACGCACGGTCTGAAGTCGCTGACCGGCAACGTCAAGTCGTCCGACGCGCCGATCGTGGCACGGCTGCGAGCGGCCGGAGCGACACCGATCGGGCACGCCAACATGCCGACGCTCAACGCGCGCGGCCTGCACACCTACAGCGAACTGGCCGGGCACACCATCAACCCGTGGGACGCCACGAAGTCACCAGGCGGCAGCTCCGGCGGTGACGCGGTCGCGGTGGCGACGGGCATGGTGCGGTTCGGGATCGGCAACGACAGCGGTGGGTCGCTGCGGCTGCCGGCGTTCCTGAACGGCGTCTGTGCGCTGAAGCCGAGCTACGGCCGCTATCCGCAGGGCGCGGCCTTCGGTCAGCCCGATCCGTCGTTCCCCACCCAGGTCATGACGGTCGAGGGCCCGCTCGCCCGCACCGTCGCCGACCTGCGGCTGGTGCACGGCCTGCTGTGCGGCGCCGATCCGTCCGACCCGCGCACGGTGCCGGTGCCGGCCACCGGCTCACCGGTCGCCAAGATCGCCGGGTTCGTGCCCGGTGACCCGGTGGTCGAGGAGGCGGCGAAACGGCTGGCGGACGCGGGGTACGAGGTCGAGGCGGTCACGCCGCCGCGAGTCCAGGAGGCGTCGCAGCTGTCGATGCGGATGATCGCCACGCCGATCGCGCTCCAGTTCGACCAGTACGTCGCGTTCGTCGGTGAGGAACTCGCCGTCTACGCGCGCAACCTGCTGGCGGTGCGGCCGGGCCTCGACATCGGCGAGTTCCTGGCGCTCACCGGCACCCGGCTGGCGATCCAGCGCGAGTGGGCACGGCTGCTCGACCGCTACCCGGTGCTGATCGCGCCGGTCAGCACGACGCCGTCGTTCGAGCGGGAGGACGACCGCCGCAGCCCGGAAGCGCTCGCCGCGTACTTCGAGGCGACGGAGATGTGCGAGGTGACGTCGTTCGTCGGGGTCCCGGCGGTCGCGGTGCCGACGGGGCTGCGCGACGGGCTGCCGACCGGCGTCCAGGTGATCTCCCGGATGTACCGGGAGGACCTGGCCCTGGACGCCGCGGCCGTGCTGGAAACCCCGCTCAGCCCAGCCGTTTCGGCCGGTTGATCTTCATCTCGTCCATGTCGGTGACTTTGGCGCGCAACCCCTTGAAGTCGACGCCCAGCGCGTCGAGGGCCGTGGTCGCGCGCCGGAGTCCCGCCTCGTCCGGCTTGTCCTTCGCGGTGAGGATCACGCGGTAGCTGAAGAAGTCGAGCTTCTCGTCGAACGTCAGGCCGCCCTCTTCGCTGAAGCCGCCGTCGCGCAGGAAGTCGAAGCCCTCGAGGTGTTCCCGCAACGAGGCGCGCTGGTCGTCGGTGAGGTCGGCGAACCGTCCGCGGACGGTCACTCGGTAGGTGTGTTCAGCCACGAGAAAACATGGTGGCTGAACACCCTCCACCCTGGCGAGCGATTTCCGAGGTGCGGAAGAATCATGGCCCATGGACGCAAAAGAGCTGGTCACGCGCATCCGGAAAGAGCTGCACCCCGGTGAGCACGACAACCTCGTGGTCAAACTGATCGAAACCGGACAGGCTCCGCGCGCCGTGATCGCGACGTTCGCGGCCGAGGAGAACCACATCGTGTCGTCGGACTGGCGAACATTCCTCGCGCTCGCGTCGAAGGCCGACGAGCCGAACGCGCGGGCGTTCTTCACGCTGCTCGCGGGCGGCGAGGAGCTCGTGCTGCCGATGCTGGAGCCGCTCGCGAAGGCAGCCGGCATGTCCTCCAAGGACTTCCACGACTACGAGCCGTTCCCCGGCTGCCAGGCCTACCCCGCGTACCAGGCGTGGATGGCGATGAACGGCGAGACGACCGACGTGATCCTCGCGATCCTGGCGAACTTCACCGCGTGGGGCGGCTACTGCGCCCGCATGGCCAAGGGCCTGCGCGAGCACTACGGCTTCGACGACGAGGCGTGCGCCTTCGTGGACTTCTTCGCCACCCCGGCCCCGCAACTCGAAGAGCAGGCGATCGCGGCCGTCCAGGCCTCCCTCGACGCAGGCTGGCAACCAAAGCACGCCTGGCGCTACGGCCGCCTGCTCCAAGCCTACGAACTCCAGTTCTGGTCCACCCTCGCCTGAGTTCGATGAAGGGAACCTTCATCCACC
>NZ_JYJG01000241.1 GCF_000955955.1 Lentzea aerocolonigenes | reverse complement strand
TCCACCTCAGGTGGATGAAGGTTCCCTTCATCGTTTTAACGGGGGAGGTAGGCGCGGTGGGACTTGGAGAACTCGTAGTTGTTGTACTTGTCCCAGTTGATGGACCAGGTCATCAGGCCGCGCAGGTTCGGATAGGTGCCCTTCGGGCGGTAGCTGCCGCAGTTCGAACCCTTGGTGAGGCAGTCGAGCGCGGTGTGGACGTGAACCCGTTGCCCGCGTACTGCGCGGCGGGCAGGCCGATCGCGACCTGGTCCTGCCGCAGCCCCGTGAAGAACTTCGAGGCGTCACCGCGCACCGGGAACCCGGCGAGCACCATGTCGGTCATCGCGACGTGGAAGTCCGCGCCGCCCATGTTGTGGTACTGGTTGTCCAGGCCCATCACGGGGCCGGAGTTGTAGTCCTGCACGTGCAGCAACGTCAGGTCGTTGCGCATCGCCTCGATCACCGGCAGGTACGCACCCGTGCGCGCGTCGCCGCCGCCCGCACCGCCGTAGAACTGGTAGCCGACCTGCACGAAGAACGTCTCCGGCGCCATCGTGAGCACGAAACTCGCGCCATAACGGGACTTCAGCGACCGCAGCGCCGAGATCAGGTTCACGATCACCGGCGTGGTCGGGTTCTTGAAGTCGACGTCACCGGAGTTGAGCGACAGCGAGTGGCCCTCGAAGTCGACGTCGAGCCCGTTCAGGCCGTACTTGTCGATGATCGCGCCGACCGACCGCACGAACGCGTCGCGCGCGGCCGTGGTCTCCAGCCGCACCTGGCCGTTCTGGCCGCCGATGGAGATCAGCACCTTCTTGCCCTTGGCCTGCTGGGCCCTGATGCCCGCGATGAAGTCGGCCTCGGACTCGACGTTCGGGCACTCCGCCACCGGGCACTGCGCGAACCGCAGCTCACCGGACGTCGAGCTGGTCGGCTCGGCGAACGACAGGTTGATGACGTCCCACTCGTCCGGCACGTCCTTCATCGGGATGTAGCCGGAACCGTTGGCGAAGCTCGCGTGGAGGTAGCCGACGAGCACCTTGCGCGGCAACGACCCCGTGGGAGGCGGGCCGGTCGTGGTGGTGGTGGTGGTGGTCGTAGGGGTGGTGGTTGTCGTTGAGGTCGTAGGCGGCGTACCGCCCGTGCACGCCGCACCGTTGATCTTGCAGTTCGCCGGGTCTGCGGTGCCGGTGGCGTTGAAACCGAACGACACGCTCGCACCGGGCGCGACCGAGCCGTTGTACTCGCGGTTGACGAACGCGTAGTGGTTGCCGCTCTTGGTGAGCAGCGAGTCCCAGTAGGCACCGGCGGACGTGGACGCCGGGTAGTCGAACTCGACCTTCCAGGAGCTGATGGCCGCGCTGGTCTCGTTCTTGATCGTCACCGTGGCGGTGTACCCGGTGTCCCAGGACTGCTTGGAGAACGTCGCCGTGACACCGGCGGCGCTGGCAGGGGCGAGGCTCACGATCACGGTGCCGAGCACCAGTGCGGCCACCGCGCTTATTCGAGCGAAGAGCTGCATCAGCTTCCATCCCTCATGCGTTGGCGGCCGGCAGGGGGTCAGTGATTGTTCTCCGGCGAATTGGACTAGACCATCAACTCGGAAGTCAAGGTTCTAGGCTGTCCAGTCGTGACTCACGCTCGTGCCGCGGACGGAACCAGGCTCTTCTACTCGGTCGAGGGCTCCGGTCCTCCCCTGCTGCTGATCGCGGGCCAGTCCAACTCGTCCCGCTGGTGGTCACAGGTGCGCGCGGACTTCTCCACCCAGTTCACGACGATCGTCACCGACCACCGCGGAACCGGTTCCAGCGACAAGCCCGAAACCTCTTACAGCACCAAGCAGTTCGCCGCGGACTGCATCGCGATCCTCGGCGACGCCGGCATCGGCAAGGCGCACGTCTACGGCACCTCGATGGGCGGCCGGATCGCGCAGTGGATCGCGGCGTCCCACGGCTCGAGGGTCGAACGGCTGGTGCTCGGCTGCACCTCCCCCGGCGGGCCGCACGGGATCGAGCGCAGCGCCGAGGTGCGCAAGTCGCTGGCGCAGACCGACCCGATGAAGGCGCGCCGCGCGTTGGAAGAACTGATGTACACGCCTGCCTACCAAGGCCCTTACAACACACTCGGCGACCCTCAGATGCCGCCTTACGCCAAGAAGCTGCACCTCTTCGCGAGCGCCGAGCACGACGCGTGGGACGTGCTGCCGTCGATCACCGCGCCGACGCTCGTCGTGCACGGGACCGACGACATCTTCAACCCCACGGCCAACGCTCCCCTCATCACCGAGCGGATCCCCAACGCGCGCATGCACCTCATCGAAGGCGCACGACACGGCTACTTCGAGGAGTTCAAGGACGAAGCGACCCCACTTGTGGTGGACTTCCTGCAGAGCTGACTGGGGGATCCATGCGCAAAACGCCGTTCGTCCTGCTCGTGCTGTCGCTGCTCGCCCTCCTGACCACACCGGCCACGGCCGCCGCACTGCCGGGCGGCAAGACGAACTTCGTCGTCGCGCTCGGCTCGTTGAAGGCCGGCAGCGAGCGGGACAACTGGGTGCGGCTGGGCGACTACACGTTCTCCGCCACCGGCACCGTGACAGCACGGACCTACCTGTGGTGGCAACGGCACCCCGTCGCACGTCAGGACACCGGGACGACGCCCAACGGCTCGTGCTCCACCGACGCGCAGGCGGTCGGCCAGACCGTGGTGCGCGCCTGCGAGGTGAAGACCGCCGGTGGCTTCCTCGGCGATCCCACCGAGCCGACGAAGACCGGTGACTACTCGGTCGACGGCAGCAAACTGCACATCAGGTGGCGGACCGCCCAGACCTGGACCGAGCAGTGGACCATCACGCCCCGCGCCGACAACAAGCTCGTCCGGCTGGACATGACGTTCAACTCCCTCGCCACCACCGGCTACGCCTACGGCAGCAACGCCTCGCTGAGCACCGGCCGCTCGATGGCGACAGTGCGGAGCTTTCCCGGCGCGCTCCGGCTGGAGCAGTGGGGCTGGGCGCACGACAAGATCGCCTATGTCCAGGACGAGCCGTTCGAGGTCGGGAAGTACCGGACCTGCACGACCACGACCTGGTGCCTGACCTACCTCCTGACCAACCCGAAGACCGCCTGCCAGGAGAGCCCGAGCTGCCCCGGCACCGGCGGCGGCAGCGCGATCAACGACAGGTCGATCCAGAACTACGTCCAGCGGATCTCCAGCGGCGACCGCCGGGACACCTGGTGGCACTGGTGCACCTGCCTGACCAGGAAGTCGAACGGCTCCGACATCGAGAAGTGCTACTCCGGCAACTCCCACGTGAAGCCGATGCTGCAGATCCTCGACGACGACGGCGACTTCCACGGCTGGGTGGCCGTCGAGGGGTCGTTCTACCCGCACAACGACATCCCCGACCCGCGTGAGAGCGACATGCTCACGGTGTTGCGGATCAGCGACTTCCGTTAGTTCGTGACCCAGCGCAGGCCGCGCATCAACGCGTGGCCTGCGAACCGCACGCCGGTGGCCTCGGCGATCGGCAGGTACGGCAGCCGCAGCGGAATCCTGGCCCACACCGGCAGGCTCGCGACAGCCGTGGCGGACAAGATCGCGTACGGGCCTTTGGCGAGCATCGGCAAAGGCGCTTTGAGCAGCAGGAACCGGGCCGCTTCCCGTGCCTCGCGGGTGCTCTTCAGCTCGGCCCGGTAG
>NZ_JYJG01000240.1 GCF_000955955.1 Lentzea aerocolonigenes | reverse complement strand
CTCTTCAGCTCGGCCCGGTAGGAGTTGAGCTTCGAGTCGAGTTCCGCGACCGTGCGTGGCGGATCCGGGATGCCCATCGCGTCCGCGATCACCGCCATGTCCGCGACGTACTCGTCGTAGTCGTCGAGAGGCTTCTCGCCGTACTTGCGGTGGCACTGCAGGAAGCTGTCGACCTCGGCGACGTGCACCCAGCCCAGCAGGTGCGGGTCGTCCGCGCGGTAGGCCCGGCCGTCCGACGCGGTGCCGTGGATGTGCTGGTGCACGCGGCCGAGCCGTTCGACAGCTTTCAGTGCGTCCTTCTCGGTCCCATAGGTGGTGACGCCGACGAACAGGCTCGTGCGCTGCAACCGTCCCCACGGATCGGTGCGGTAGTCGGAGTGCTGCGCGACCGCGGCCATCGCCAGCGGGTGCAACGACTGCAGCAGCAACGCCCGCAGGCCGCCGATGAACATGGCGTGATCAGCGTGAACGTGCCGGATCGGCCGGTCGTCCGCGAACATGCGCGGACCGGCCGCACCGTGGATCCGCCGCGCGTGCTTCTCGCGCTCCGGACCCGCGACCTTCTCGAACAGGCTCTCGCTCAGCTGACGCCGCAGTGCCTCCAGCATGCCCCCATCATGCGTGACCGCAGCTGAGAGCCGGAAGGACAATCCACTGGTCCGGCTCAGTGAACGCCTTGGTGTTCTCCGGTCGCAGCCCCGCGTACGCGCAGCAGTAGGCGACCGCTTGGTGGGCGTACAGATGCTCCAGCAGCACCTCGGCCGCACTGCCGGCCTCGGAGGGTCCGCCACCGGGATGCAGGTCCCAGGCGAGCATCTCGCCGTCACGGTGAACGCTGCCCTGGTTGCCGCTCTTGGGATTCGCGTACATGCCGTACGCGACGGTGCCCGCCGACAGGCTCGACACCACGTCGGGCGCGGCGGCGGCGAAGTACCAGGGCTGGTACAGGACGCACCCGCCCGGCACGTCGGTGACACCGACGGCGAGTTCGGTGTCACCGCCGAACGGCTCCGCCCAGCGGTCGAAGACCTCCGGGACCTCCGGCACCACATAGGCCTCCAGGCGCCGCGCCACCTCAGCGGCGTCGATGCCCGCGACGCAGGCGATGCTGAACCCGTCGTCGTCCGGGAGCCCGTCGAGCGCGGTGGTCAACCGCTCGTGCTCGGCGACCGTCGCCTCCTCCTCCGCGGTCAGCGTCTCGCTGGTGGCGATGGGGTACGGGGTCGTCAGGCTCAACCGGGCAGGCGACCAGCCGGACATCATGGGACGTCCCGGATCCGCACCCGAGACCAGCAACGCCTTGACGTTGCCCGGTTTCCGGGCGTGCACCGCCCGCCACAACGCCGTGCGGCCGTCCCCGGCGGCATCGACGTCCCGCACGCGGGTGGCCAGCTCGGCCACGACCACCGCCGACCCGAACTCGGCCGCGAAGTGCAGCGGGGGCAGCCGGTACGTGCCGGAGTCGGGGTTCGCGCCCGCGGCCAGCCGGGCGCGCACCGCGGTCAGATCGGTCCAGCCGCTGTGCGAAAACCCTTGCCAGCCTTGCATTTCATCCCCCATGAGAACGGCACCCTACTCGCGCGGGGTGCCGTTCCGCCGGGAAATCAGCCGATCGCGATCTGGTCCAGATCGGGCGAACCGGCCTGGTCGTTGCCGAACTTGATCGTGTTGGCGCCCGCGTTCAACGTCACCGGGATCTCGGCCACGGACGGGGTGTTGTTGCCGACCCCGTCCAGCTTGACCTCGACCGGCGCGGCGCCGTTCACCGTCACGAAGTACGAGCGCGGCCCGTTGACCGTGAAGGTGATGAACAACTTGTAGTTGCCGGCAGGGACGACAACATTCGGGAAGGTCACCGACGCGTCCGGGCTGCCGCCGATGTTGCGCACCTTCTCGCCACCCGAGCACGGCCCGCAGCTGGTCAGACCGGTGCTGCCGAACACGTTCGCCGAGTCCTCCGCTTCCCGCACGAACACGCGGTCGGCCGGCCTGGTCTTCACCGGCACCGAACCCGTCACCTTGCGGTCGGAGCCCAGCAGCTGGAACGACGCGTTCACCGGGATGCCGACCGAGCCCACGTCCTGGCCGACCGGCGACACTGCGGTCCAGACACCTTCCAGAATCCCGCCGAGCCGCAGGGATCCCCGCGTCGCCGGCGAGCCCGTCAGCGTCCAGCCGGCGGGCAGCACCGGCGCGATCGACACGGTGTCGATCTGGTCGTCGGCGTCGAGACGCAGCCGGGTGGTGATCTTCACGGACTGCTGGCCGGGCGCGACCCATTGCACGCCGTGGGGTTCCACGGTCATCGTCGTCTTCGGTGTGTAGTTCGACGGCGGCAGGCCACCGACCGAGATCCGGTCCAGGCCGAGCGAACGACCTGTGCCGAACACCTTCACCGTGTTGCGTCCGGCGTTCAACGGCACCGCGACCGACGTCGGGTCCGGCACGTCGGCACGATCCGCGGGTACCGCGACGGAAACCGGCGCGCCGCCGTTCACCGACACGGAAACCGACGAGGCCGAGGCGGACGTCAGGTCCATCTGCAGGCTGTAGGTACCAGCGGCGGCAACGGAAACGTCGCGGTAGGTCACGGCGTTGCGCTCCCCACCGCCGAGCCCGGTCACCTGACGCGTGCCGGAGCAGGCCTCGCAGAACTCGCTGCGCACCGACCCCGACCGCGACGCGTCCTCGGCCTCCAGAGCGCCGTCCCGTGCCGACCGCGGATAGCTGTGCCCGACCCGGATCTCGTCGATCTTCAGCTCCTTGAAGTACACCGGAGCCTGCGGACCACCCCACGTGTTGAGCACGGTCAGCCGGAGCCATCGGGCCTGCACCGCACCGATGTCGATGAACTGGGTGCCACGCGCGGACGGCAGCGAGCCCGTCCGCACGTGCCGCCAGTCGCGACCGTCATCGGACGCGGTCAGCTGGTAGTCCTTGATCCGCGCGGAGTCCTCCGGCCGGCCGAACGACACGCGGGCGTGCGTCGGCGACGACTCGCGCTGGTTGATCGCGAGGAACGAGGCCTCCTTGCGGCGCCCCAGGTCCAGCGAGATCGACACGGGCTGGGCGCCGTTCGCGTCCCAGTACTTCTCGTAGCTGCCATCGGTCAGGTTGGAGGCCGGGAAGCCGTCCCTGGACGACGTGGCATACGCCTTCACGTCGTCGTAGAAACCCCGCTGCCCACGGGTTTCCACGGCGAACACGGTGTCGTAGTCGTCCCACTTGGTGATGCCCTCGATCGTCAGGTGCCCGGCGGACTGCGAGAACCGCATTCGCTCGCCAGTGCGCAGATCGGTCACCTTCGAAACCCGATACCCGTTGTCCCGCAACCGGACGAAGTCGTTGCGCGGCCGCGTCACCACGTGCACGTACTGCTTGCCGGTCGACGGGTTGATGGTGATCACGCCGTGCGCGCCGTCGTTCCAGAACCCGGGCTGCATGCCGCCGTACATGTACCCGGCGCCCTCGACGCCCTTGATCGACTCCTGGATCGGTGGCACCCACGACGACATGAAGTTGTTGTAGGCCTCCTGCTGCGCCGGCATCTTGCCGTTCACCATCGGCGTCTCGGCCATCAGCGACTTGATCGACGAGCCCGCGTTGGTGATGTAGCGGCCGACGTTCAGGCGCGTGTTCACGGCGGAGTCGCCGCCGCTGTACCACCAGTCGCCGGTGTCGGGGAGCTTGTAGCAGGCCTCGGAGAGGCGCGGCATCGGCGTGAACGTCGCGGCCGGGTAGTCGTAGGACGGGAACATGCCGGTCTTCTGCTCGTTCGAGACCGTGTCCATGATCGGCGTGTCCTCGTTGTTGTTGCTCAACAACCAGGTGGGCTGCAGCTGCCGGATCTGCTCGTAGAGCTTGTTGCGCTCCCAGTACTCGTTGTCGTTGTCGATCCAGAAGCCCGCGAGGTCGTTGTAGTTCTTCATGACCTCGAAGAAGAGGTCGTAGCTGTACTTTCCGAAGCCCTCACGCGTCGTCAGGTCGACCTTCTCGCCCTTGTAGGCGGAGTACGCGGCCGAGTCGAGCATCTCCACACCCTGCTCGGCGTGCCACTGCGGGTCGTCGGTCATGTAGAGGATGACCTTGACGCCCTTGGCCTTGCCGGCCTTGACCAGCTCGCCGAGCAGGTCGCGTTCGGTGGCGCAGCTGCCCGGGATCTTGGACGGCCACGGGCGCGCGTAGCCGAGTCGTGAGTGGAACGTCGCGAGCACGACGTAGGAAGCGCCGAGCTTCGTGGCCTCGTCGATCCAGTAGCCGGGAGTCCACCCCCCGCCGGTGACGTCACGCTCCCAGCCGGCGCAGTCGAGGTGCTTCGGGGCGGTGAACATGCCCCAGTGCAGGAAGAGGCCGGCGGTGGACTTGCGCAGCCACTCCTGTCTCGGGTGTTGCACTTCGGCCTGCGCGGCGGCAGGCGTGATCATCGTGACCAGGCCAGCGAGCAGCGCGGCCACTACGGCCGCACACAAACGTCGTAGTGCCATGACCATCGCTTTTCTCGTCGGGGCGGCGGCGAGAGGTCCGATGATTACACCTGAACTACGCAGGTTCAAGCCTTCCTCAGGCCTAAGTCATCCGAGCTGTCAGGACACCTGGATGGCCGAGCCCGCTTTCAGGGTGCCGTCGCGCACCGACCACCTGGTCTGCGAGACGCCGGTCGGGCAGCAGTTGGCGTCGCCCGGCCGGTACCAGAGCTCCTGCACCGTGATCGCGCCGTACTCGAATCGCGGCTCGGTCAGCGACGGCACGTGCGGCGCGTCGTCCCTCATGGTCGTCGTGCTGATCTCACCGATGAGTTCCATCGTGCCGCTGACCGTTCTCACCACCACGAGCCCGAACGCGAGCTGGCTCGACGCCGTGTGTCCGCCGTTCTCGCAGTAGAGGTTGACCGCCGCCTCGTCGCGACCGTCCCCGTCGAGGTCGCCGAACCAGGCGGGTCTGCGCGGGTTGACCACGACCTCGACCTCGCCCCAGGTCGTGGACGTGGCGGTCGCCTCGCCGTTCCTCATCGTCACCGGCTGCTCGACACCGCAGAACCGCGCGGTCAGCGTCGCCTGCTGCCAGTCCACGTCGAGCAGGTCGTCGGGCGCGCTGCCCAGCGCAGGTTTCGCCCCGGCGGAGGGCGCGGTCGTCACCACCACCGGGTTGCCGGGCTGAGGTGCGCCGGAGATCTTGGGACCGACCGACGGACCACCACATGCCGTCAGCAGCAACAAGAACGGGAGAACGCGTCTCACGAGAGGCTCCCTTCACGCGCACGGCGGGTCGTAAGGGATGTCCGGAAGGTACTGCCGCCACTCGGTTTCCGGAATGGGCGGCGAGTCCGCGCAGAAGCGGCGTCGAACCGCGCGCGCGAGCGCTGCAGCAACGGGCCCCAGGGCGTGGTCCGTCGCGTGGCTGTACGAGATGAACGCCGCGCAGGCCAACCCCATCGGCCGTTGTTCCTCTCCGCTGTCCGGGTGAACACCCCTGCATCGCCCGGGAACACCTCTCCGTTAGGGCCCGAAGCGTGATAACACAGGCACATGATCGAGGCGGACTTCCCCGGCGTCTTCCACGACGCGGACAAGATCGCCGTGCGCGGGCAGCGGCAGACCTTCCTGCTGAGCAAGCTGCGGCTGGTCAGTGCCGTGGCCGCCGCCCTCGGGGGCGCGCTGAGCTGGAAGGTCGGGCGGTTCGACATCTGGGCCCTGGTGGCGCTGCTCGGGTTCCTGGCGGCGTTGTTCGCGGAGATCATGCTGTGGACGCAGCGCCCCGAACGCGACTGGACCGCGGGCCGCACGATCGCCGAGGACATCAAGTCGCTCGCGTGGCGGTTCACCGTGTGCGGCCACCCGTTCCCGGCGACCATGCCGTTGCCGCAGGCCAGAAAGCTGTTCCAGCAGCGCGTCAACGAGATCGTGGCACGCGACGGCGTCGGCCTGACGTTCCACCACGTGAGCCGCCAGACGACGCCGCCGATGGCCGAGCTGCGGGGCAAGGAGCTGGAGGAACGCCGGCAGACCTACCTCGACGAGCGGATCACCAACCAGCAGGAGTACTACTCGGCCAGCGCGGGCCTGCACCAGCAGCGCGCGAGCAAGTTCCGGACCCTGCTGGTCGCCGGTGAGCTGCTCGCCATCGTGCTGGCCGCGGGCAAGGGGTTCGGCGTCTGGGACGTCGACATCTCCGGGGTGATGGCGGCGATCGTCGCCAGCGGCGCGGCGTGGCTGGGGCTGCGGCAGTACGAGAAGCTGCGCCTCACGTACTCGATGGCGGCCAACAGCCTGGCGAACGTGGGCGACCAGCTCGCCGACGTCGCGGAGGAGGAGTGGGCCGCGTCGGTGATGGACGCGGAGGACTCGTTCCGCAAGGAGAACACCACGTGGATGGCGGGCCAGCCGAGCGCCACGTGAGCGCTCGGCCGGCCGTGTTCAGCTGAGGGCTTCGACGATGCGGGCGACCATCTCCTTCTCGGCCACCGCCACCTCACCGTCCGCGCCCGCCACCGAGCGCACCATCTCCGTCACGGCGCCGCGGAACACCGGGACCTCGCGCGGGTCGTGCGCGTCGACGATCCCGACGGCGTCCTTGAGCGCGGCGAGCACGCCGGTCTCCACATCGGACGCCGACCCCTGGGGCAGCGAGGGCGGGGCGGCGGCGATCACGGCGCGCAGGTCGTCCGGGAGCAGGGACATCGCCCTGATGCCGGCGTAGCTCTCCTCGTCGACCGAGCCGGGGTCCGCCGTGGACACCAGCACCATGGCACCGAAAACGGCCGTGCGGAGGGTCTGCCCCTCCGACTCCGTGTACGCAGTCATGGGCGCAAGCCTATGCAACGATCAGTGGCTATGAGTGCGGGTCAGGTGCTCGGCGCCAACATCAGGGCGATCCGGGAGCAACGCGGGTGGTCACTGTCGGAGCTCGCGCGGCGGTCGTCCATCGCCAAGGGCACGCTGTCCCAGCTGGAGAGCGGCTCCGGCAACCCGACGATCGAGACAGTGTTCAGTTTGTCGAACGCTTTGGACGTGCCGGTGTCGTCGCTGGTGACCGAGCGGACGCCACCGGACGTGCTGCTGGTGCGTGCCCGGGACGTCGAGGTGCTCAGCAGCGACGCCGTCGACCTGCGCCTGATGCGGCGGATGGACATCGGCGGCACCGTGCTGGAGATCTACGACCAGCGGGTCCGGCCGGGCGCCAGGCAGACCACCGAAGGTCATCCCGGCAAGGAACACGTGCTGGTCACGAGCGGTCACCTGCGGGTAGGGCCGCCCGATCAGCCCTACGAGCTCGGGCCCGGTGACTACGTGTGCTTCCCCGGCTCGACACCGCACCTGTACGAGACGGTCGAAGGTGAGGTCAGCTCGGTACTGGTGCTGGAGTACCCGAAGCACTAACGTTCATTCTATTGAACGGAGGTGGCGATGCACCCGGACGTCGTGGTCGTGGGAGCGGGCATCATCGGGGCCGCGTGCGCGCAGGCTCTCGTGGCCCGCGGACTCGACGTCGTCGTCGTCGACCGGTGCGGGCCGGCGTCGGGCACCAGCTCGGCCGGTGAGGGCAACGTCCTGGTCAGCGACAAGGAGCCCGGCCCGGAGCTGGAACTCGCGGTGGCGAGCCGCGAGTTGTGGCCGTCGCTCGCCGAGGACTGCGAGTGGGAGGAAAAGGGCGGCCTGGTCGTCGCGACCACCGCCGACGCCGCCGAACCGTTGCGCGCGTTCGCCGCCAAGCAACGAGCGGCGGGCATCGACGCGTGCGAGCTCACCGCTGCCGAAGCCCTGGCCCACGAACCGCACCTGAACCCGGAGATCACCGCAGCGGTCCACTACCTGCAGGACGCGCAGCTCAACCCGGTCAAGGCCACCCGGGCCCTGCTGCGCGGCATCAAGGTCATCAACGCCGGCGTGTCCACAACGGACGGCCGTTCAGTGACCACGTCCACCGGTGTGATCAGCTGCGGTGCGGTCGTCAACGCCACCGGGCCGTGGGCGCGGCATTTCGGCGTCAACGTGCTGCCCCGGCGCGGCGTGGTGCTCGTGACGACCCCGATCCCCGGCAGGATCCGGCACAAGGTGTACGACGCGGACTACGTCGGCGCGGTCGCGAGCGGTGACGCCGACCTGCAGACGTCCGGCGTCGTCGAGTCGACCCAGGCGGGCACGGTGCTGATCGGGTCGAGCCGGCAGCGCGGGGGCTTCGACGACACGATCGAGAGCAAGGTACTGAAAGCATTGGCACGCAAAGCAATCGCGCTCTTCCCGATGCTCACCGACGTGCCGGTGATGCGCGCGTACGGCGGCTTCCGCCCCTACGCGCCCGACCACCTGCCGATCATCGGCGAGGACCCGCGCACACCAGGTCTCTGGCACGCCACGGGCCACGAGGGCGCGGGCGTCGGCCTGGCACCCGCGACCGGCCGTCTGCTGGCCGAGCTGCTCACCGGTGCGGCGCCGCACGTCGACCCGCATCCGTTCCGCGTCGACCGGCCGGAGGTGATGGTGTGAAGGTGACCTTCAACGGCGTGCGGCGCGAGGCCGCCCACGTCGCGGAACTGTTGCCAGGACGGTTCTTCTGCGGCATCGGCGTCTGCTTCGGCTGCGTCGCGGAGATCAACGGCGTGCCCGAGGTCCGCGCGTGCCGCCACCAGCTGCGCGACGGCGACGAGATCAGGACCCAGCCATGAGGATCGTGGTCGTGGGAGCGGGCCCGGCGGGAATGGCGGCCGCGAGAACGGCAGCCGACGCGGGCGCCGAGGTGACGATGGTGGACGCGGAGCCGGACGCGGGAGGCCAGTTCCTCCGTGGACGCGCCAAATTCAGCCATGCCGGAGTCACGCACCTCAGGAACACGGAAGTCTGGCTGGTGGAGGGGCAGTCGCTGCACCTCAGGGCACCAGAGCCTCGGCTCGCGGCGGGCGCGGCCCCACGCCTCCTGCCCTTCGACGCGCTGGTCATCGCGACCGGCGCCTACGACCGCCCACTCCCCTTCCCCGGCTGGGACGGCCCCGGCGTGATCACCGCGGGCGCCGCCCAGGCCCTCGCCAAACAGGGCGTCACCCTCGCCGAACGCGTCATCGTCGCAGGCACCGGCCCGTTCCTGCTCCCGGTCGCCACCGCACTCCAGGACCTCGGCGCCACCCTCGTGGGCGTCTACGAGGCGTCCTCCCCGACCCGCTGGCTCCGCGAACGCAAGGCGATCCTCGCCAACCGCCACAAGATCGCCGAACTGGTGGGCTACCGCAAAGTGCTGACACACCTGGAAACCCGCACCGCGGTCATCGCCAAGCACGGCAGCCGTGTGACGGTCGCGAAGCTCGACCGCCGCTGGAACCCGGTCAGCCACCGCACCGAACACGCCGACCTCGTCTGCATCGGCTACGGCTTCCTCCCGCGTACCGACCTCGTGCCGAGCGCCAAGCGCACCAACGACTTCCTCGACGTCGACGAACGCCAGCAGACGTCGGTCGAGAACGTCTACGCGGCCGGTGAGGTCACCGGTATCGGCGGTGCCGACCTCGCGGAGGCCGAGGGCGTCATCGCCGGAGCCGCCGCGGCACAACAGGAACCGCCGCGCGAAGCCCTGGAAGCCGTCCGCGAGGGCCGGCTGTTCGCGCAAGCCCTGGCGAGAGCCCACGCCGTCCAACCAGGCTGGAAAACGTGGCTCAACGCCGGCACCACCGTGTGCCGCTGCGAGAAGGTCACCCTCGAGGACCTCGCCGAAGCCACCAGCATGCGCGAGCTCAAGCTCACCAGCCGCGTCGCGATGGGCCGCTGTCAGGGCCGCATCTGCGCGCGCAACGCGTCCGAGCTCACCGGCATCCCGTTCGACGGCCAGCGCCGCGTGATCGCGGTCCCGATCCCCCTTGGCGAACTCGCCGACCTCCCGGAGGAACAGTCATGACCGAACGCCTCGACGGCGTCATCGTCGCCACCGCGCTCCCCTACGCCGAGGACCCGAACGCCCCGGCCGGCCTGCGACCCGACCTGGACAAGCTCGCCGAGCACTGCCAGTGGGTCGTCGAGAACGGCTGCCGCGGCGTCGGCCCGAACGGCTCGCTCGGCGAGTACTCCTCGCTGACCGACGCCGAACGCCGTGAGGTCGCCCAGACCGCCATCGCGGCCGTCAAGGGCCGCGGCATCGCGGTCATCGGCGTCCACGGCGTCGGCGCCCACCAGGCCCGCCACTGGGCCGAGCTCGCGGCCGAGGACGGCGCGGACGGCGTGCTCTGCCTGCCGCCCACGATGTACCGGGCGAACCGCGGCGAGGTCGTGCACCACTTCCGCGAGGTCGCCAAGGCCGGATTGCCGATCATGGTCTACAACAACCCGATCGACACCAAGGTCGACCTGACCCCGGACCTGATCGCGGAGCTGGGCCAGATCGAGCACGTCGTGGCCGTGAAGGAGTTCTCCGGCGACGTCCGCCGCGTCCTGGAGATCAAGGCCGCCGCCCCGCACCTCACCGTCGTGGCCGGCGCCGACGACGTGGTGCTGGAAAGCCTGCTGATGGGCGCCACGGGCTGGTTCGCGGGCTACCCCAACGTGTTCCCCGCCGAGTGCACCGAGCTGTTCGACCTGGCTCTGGCGGGCAAGCTGGACGAGGCGCGTGCGCTGTACGAACGCCTCGTGCCCGCGTTCCGCTGGGACTCGCGCACCGAGTTCGTCCAGGCCATCAAGCACTCGATGGACTTCGTGGGCCGCTACGGCGGTCCCTGCCGTCCTCCGCGCGGACCTCTGAGCGCCGACCAGCTCGCCCAGGTCGACGCGGACATGAAGCTGGCGACGTCATGAGGTTCGCCAAGTACTTCAGCGCGGTCGACTCGCACACCGAGGGCATGCCGACGCGGGTGATCACCGGGGGTGTCGGCGTCATCCCGGGCGAGACCATGGCCGACAAGCGCCTCAACTTCGTCAAGAACCACGACCACATCCGGAAACTCCTGGTCAACGAACCGCGCGGCCACGCGGCGATGAGCGGCGCGATCCTGCAGCCGCCGACCCGCCAGGACGCGGACTGGGGCGTGCTGTTCATCGAGGTCTCCGGCCTGCTGCCGATGTGCGGTCACGGCACGATCGGCGTGGCGACGGTCCTGGTGGAGACCGGCATGGTCGAGGTGACCGAGCCCGTCACGACGGTCCGTCTCGACACGCCGGCCGGGCTCGTGCTCGCCGACTACGACACGCGCACGAACCTGGTGACGATCCGCAACGTCCCGGCCTACGCCCACGAGCTGGACGCGACGGTCGACGTGCCGGGACTCGGCGAGGTCCGCTACGACATGGCGTACGGCGGCAACTTCTACGCGATCCTCCCGCTCGACCAGCTCGGCATTCCGTTCGACAGAGCGGAGAAGGACCGAATCCTGGCGGCTGGTCTGTCCATCATGGACCAGATCAACGCGGCGAACCGCCCGGCGCACCCGGCCGACAGCGCGATCAGCGGCTGCAAGCACGTCCAGTTCACCGCACCAGGCCAGGACGGAGCGCACTCCCGCAATGCGATGGCCATCCACCCCGGCTGGTTCGACCGTTCACCGTGCGGCACAGGCACTTGCGCGCGGATGGCCCAGCTGCACGCCCGCGGTGAGCTCGGAATCGGTGCAGACTTCGTGAACGAGTCGTTCATCGGCACCAGGTTCATCGGCAGGCTGCTGGAGGAGGTGCCGCTCGGCGACCGCACCGCGGTCGTGCCCACTGTGGCCGGTCGCGCGTGGATCACCGGGATGGGCCAGTACCTCCTCGACGCCACCGATCCGTTCCCGGAGGGGTTCTCGCTCTAGTCGATAAGGTCATCTCGTGACCACGCCCAGTCTGGAAGCGCTGCTGCGCATCGGACCGTTCCACTCGGCGCTGCGCGCGGCGATCCGCCGCCGCGGCCTGACCCTGGAGCGGCTCCGGTTACGCCTGGCGCAGCAGGACGTGGCCGTGGCGCTGTCGACGTTGAGCGACTGGCAGCAGGGCCGGGTGCGCCCGATCTCGCCGAAGTCGCTGCGGGCGGTGTCGGTGCTGGAGGAACTGCTCGAGCTGCCGTCCCGCTCGCTGATCACGCTGCTGGAGCAGACCGGCCCGAACGGCTGGCCGGACGTCGTGCCCGGCATGATGCCCGGCTTCAACACCAACGACCTGGAGATCATCTCCCGCCACGACAGGGTCTTCGTCGACGCCGAACGGCACGCGTCGCGCATCCACGTGAGCATGGTCGCCCGCGCGCGCCAGGACGGCGTCGACCGGTTCTACGCGCACTACTTCGGCGATGACTCGGTGCGCGCATCGGACGTCGTGCAGGAGCCCGTGCGCAACTGCCGCGTCGGCCGATCGGCGCGCAACGAGACCGAGCACGTGACGGTCGACGAACTGCTCTTCGACCGGCCGTTGAAGTCGGGTGAGACGTGGGTGTTCGAGTTCGTCATCCACGACCCGACCCAGCTCGACAGCTTCGAGTACGCGCAGGGCGTGCGGTGCACCCTGGGGCAGAGCCTGATCGAGGTGCACTTCGACCCGGCCGCGCTGCCGCTGGATCCGCACCTCTACCTGCAGGACTGGCAGGAGGACGAGCCGCACCGGACCACGGATCTCGCGCTCGACCACACGAACTCCGTGCACCACTTCGAGACGAACGTGTCGGTGAACTGGATCGGCATCCGCTGGAAGTGGGCCTGAACGCACCGCACCGGGGAACGAAACGGGAACGAACCCTCGCTCCGCCCGCCCCGAAAGGCTCCCCAAACAGTCCGGCGGCGGTTAGCGTGCGCTGGTGCAGTTGCCGTGGAGAGCCGCCCCCAGGGCAGCGCTGTCGAGCCCGCTCACGCTGCTGGTGAGCATCGCGACGACGTTGCTGCTGGGCTTCGTGGTGGCCGCGGCCGTCCTGCACTCCTCCTCCGCGGGCAGCGCGGCGCTGGCGTACCAGCAGGACCGGATGTGCCCGCACGCCGTGCACCCGTCGCTGGTCGGCAAGGACGACCAACCGCTCTCGTCGGCCATCTCGATGTCCTCGAAGAGCCCGTTGAGCGCGGTCTACACGCGGATCGGGCGTCCGGACTTCAACGGCCTCGCCACCTACGGCCGGTTCGGGTACCGGCCGGAAGCGTTGTCGCACCTGACCGTGCTCGAGGGCGGCGGCACCGGTTTGTGGGTACCGAAGACGATCGCCACGGCCGCGCACGTGCGCGTCGGCGACCGGCTGACCGGCTCGCCGCTGGTGGTGTCCGCGATCTACGCCGACCTGGCGCATCCGGTGTCCGGCTGGTGGTGTTCCGAGGCGCAGACGGTGGTGCCGAACCCGTTGGGCGGCGACGGCGACAGCACCTCGGTGATCTGGGTTCCTCAAATTTCGGACCTCGCCTCGCTGCCGCCGGACTTCTCGTCCAGGGCGTCGGTGTCGCTGCGCTTCCCGGTCGAGCCGGTGTCGACGCTGGCCGAGGCGGAGGCGTTGCGGGACAAGGGGAACGCGCTCCTGACGTCGTTGCAGCTGCCGTTGACGCGGACCGACGGGCTGTCGTCGGCCATCACGGCGGCTCGCACGTCCGAACGCAACGTGTCGTCCGCGCTGCTGCCGTTGGTGATCATCAGCGTGCTGGTCGGGCTGGCCGGCGTCGGCACCGTGACCGTGCAATGGGCTCAGCGGCGGCATTCCGAGCTGCGACTGCTGTGGGTGCGCGGGGCGAGCCCGCTCTCGCTGGGCTTCCGCGGGGTTCTGGAACTCGGGCTGCCGTTGGTCGCCGGCGGGTTGCTGGGGCTTCTCGCTGCTCGGTTGCTGCTGCCGTTGTACGGGCCTGGGGTCGTACTGGCTGCTGGAACGTTGTGGGTGGCGCTGGGTTTCGTGCTCGCGGTCGTGGTGGCGTCGTTGACGGTGACCGTGCTGGTGGCGTGCTGGCGCGTGCACCGGACGTTCCAGCGACGGGCCCGGTCGTGGCGGCTTGCCGTGGTGCCGTGGGAGCTGGTCGTCGCGGGGCTGGCGGTGCTGGCCTGGGTCCGGCTGTCCCGCAACGGCTTGGGCCCCGCGTTGAAGTCCGGCGACCTGCCGCGGATCGACGTGGCCGCGCTGACATTCCCGTTGCTGGTCGTGCTGGCGGCGGCTCTGCTCGGCGTGCGGCTGTTGCGGTGGTCGCTGGTGTGGTCGCATCGCGTGCAGTGGTGGAGAGTTCCAGCCGCACAGCTCGCTTTGCGCCGGCTCGCGGCTGCTGCCGGACCCGTGACGGGTGTGCTGCTGGTGGGCGTGCTCGCGGTCGGCACCATCGCCGTCGGCAGTTCGGTTGCCGGTGCCCAGCAGTCCGCTTTGGACTCCAAGTCCGGCGTGTTCGTGGGCGCCAACAGCACTGTGCAGGTGTCGCAGGACGTCGCTCTCGGGCGCGTGACGCTGCCGTCGTCGTTGCAGGGCACCACAACGCTCGTGGGCCTGAGCACAGGCGCGTTGATCGTCGATCCTGCCACCTTCACCGACGCCGCGGTTGTCGACGACGCTTCGTCGGTGCGCTCGCTGTTGTCGGGCCTGCACCGGACCGGTGAGATCGCGCCGGCGCTGCGAATCGGCCGTGCGGCCAACAAGGAGATCCAGATAGCGGGCCTGCCGCTGCTGAAGCCGGTGGCTGCACTGCCTTCCTTCCCGAAGCTCGGCACCCGCGGCTACGTGCTGTCCCGCGAGTCCGTGCCCTCCGCCGAGCAGGTGGGCTCCTGGCACCTGTGGTCGTCGCTGCCGCTGTCCGCTCTGACTTCTTCCTTGCAAGCTGCGGGAATCAGCTACACGAACGTCGCCGACCGCGCCCGCGTCCTCGACGGCCTGCCTTTCCTGACCGTCGAGTGGACCTTCGGTTTCGTCGCCGCCATCGGCTTCGTGCTCGCCGTGGTCGCCGCCGTGGCCCTGTTGCTGGCCATCGAAGTCCGCCGCCGTCAGAACGCCGTCTCCGGCGCGTTGTCGACCCGCATGGGCATGCGACCTTCCGTGCTGTGGTCCAGCCACCTGCTGGAAGTCGGCGCACTGGCCCTGCTGGCCGTGACGATCGGCGCGGTGGCATCGTTCGTCAGCACGGGTTTCGCCGTCCCCCGCCTGGACCCCGCACCGTGGCTGAATCCCGCCCCGATGCTGCCGAACCTGGTACCTCTGCTGGGTTCGATGGTCCTGTGCGGCGCTCTGGTGGTCGTGGTCGCGGCCTGGCTGGCGTTGCGCGGCGTGCGAACCGCACGGATGGGAGAGCTGCTCAGGTGATCCGCGCGTGTGGCGTCGGCGTGAACTACGGCCCGGTCCAGGCCGTCACGGACATGTCGCTGACGATCGCCCCTGGCCTGACCGTGCTGTCGGGCCCGTCCGGCTCGGGTAAGTCGACGCTGCTGCGAGTCCTGTCGCTGGTAGAACGCCCCTCCCAGGGCGAGGTGTTCGTCCGGGACGTGGCGACCTCCGCGCTGTCGTGGGCTGAGCTGCGATCGCTGCGCCGCAAGGAGATCGCGGTCGTCTTCCAGAACCCGGCCGACAACCTGATCTCGCACCTGACCGTGGGCGAGAACCTGCGTGCCGCCGGCGCCCAGGATTTCGCGTTGCTGGACCAGCTGGGCCTATCCGGCTCCGCGACCTGGCGCATCGGCGCGTTGTCCGGTGGCCAGCAACAGCGGCTGGCCTTCGGTTGCGCCTTGGCCCGTGGCGCTTCCGTGGTGGTAGCAGACGAGCCGACCTCCCAGCTCGACGTCCGGTCGGCCGACCTGGTGCTGGAGACGCTGGCGTCCTTGCCCGTGCCCGCGGTGGTGGCTTCGCACGACCCGCGGCTGGTCTCCTTGGCGGACCTGTGCATCCCGTTGGCGGCGTCGTGATTCAGGCATCCGGGGTGCATCGAGCCTTCGGCGGCATCTCCGTGCTGCGCGGCGTGGACCTGGCCGTGTCCGCCGGCGAGCTGGTGACCCTGAGCGGCCCTTCCGGGTCCGGGAAGACCGCGTTGCTGTCCTTGTTGTGCGGCTTCGACTTCCCGGATCGCGGGTCGGTGTCGCCCGGACTCGCCTCGTGGTCCGCCTGCGCGGTGCTGCCGCAATCTCTGGGACTGGCTTCCGAGCTGACACTGGAGGAGAACGTAGCTCTGCCGTTGCGGCTGGCCGGACGACCGGTCACCGGGGTCTCCGAGCTGCTGGCCGAGCTCGGAATCAGCTCTCTCGGCGCTCGGTTTCCGTCGCAGGTCTCGTTCGGCCAACAGCAGAGGGCGGCTCTCGCCCGGGCCGTGGTGACCCGCCCCAGCGCGTTGCTGGCCGACGAACCCACTGCACACCTGGACTCCGAAAGTGCGGTTGCGGCGGTGGCGGTGTTGCGGCGGGTTGCCGATGAGGGCGCCGCCGTGCTGATCGCCACTCATCACGATGCCGTGCACGAGGTGGCTGATCGAGTGCTGGTGCTCGCCGATGGCCAGGTGCATTGACGGCGTCACCTCGGGCAGGCGGAAACCAATTCACGCGAGCTGGTCAGCGCGAATTTGCCCGGTGAGTGGAGCAGGTTGCGTCTCGGTCTGCGATTTTCGTCCAGCCACGCAGGCGGGTAGAACATCGGGATACCGGCCGCCAGTTTCACTTCCCACTCGCTTTCATGGATCAGCGTGTGGT
>NZ_JYJG01000239.1 GCF_000955955.1 Lentzea aerocolonigenes | reverse complement strand
TACGGACTCGGAACCGGCGCCCTCAAGCCGTCTGCAGCAACAAAGCCCGAGCCTCGTAGTACTTGCGCAACAAAACATCGACCACAAGACGATGCGCCCCAACAGGTTCGGACACCAAATCCGCACCACACCGAGCCAACGCCCCGTGGAACGCCCCTGGTGCCAAGAGCCATGAAGCAACGACAACGCGACGCCCCCGCCCCCGAGCCTCCTCCCGCACCCGAGCAACAACATCAGCAACACGGGGCGTAGCAGTAGCCACATACCCCACAGCAGAAGCCCCGAGCAACTCCGCCGCCACCCGAACAGAAGCCAACGCCCGAGCATCAGACGACCCAGCCGCGGCCAGCACCAGCGCATCCCCACGCCGGAACCCGGCCTCCCGCAACCGCTCCCGAACCACAGGCACCGCATCCAGCCCAAGCGGCGAAGTCAACACCACATCCGCACGGGCCCCGATCTGCTCCGGGATGTCCACCCGCACGTGATACCCGGCAGCCAAGAACACCGGCACCACAATGCACGGTCCGTCCACGACCGACCGAACATCAGGCTGCCTCACGTCCGCATAAGCAACCTCGACGGGCACGGCTTCCCGGGCCCGCACCAACTCGGCGCGAACCAGGTCCGCGATCTCGTCGCAAACCAGCCCACCACGCGGATCCCGAGTCCCGTGAAACGCCAACACCAGCTTCATGCAGGCTCCATAGCAAGTCGATACCCGCGCTTGACCACAGTGCACACCATGGCCGGCGACCCCAAAGCCGTTCTCAACCGCCCGATAGCGGTCTCAACGGCATGCTCCTCACCACCAGAAGGCAACGCCGCCAACAGATCCTGCCGGGAAACCACCCGCCCACGAGCAGCCACGAGAGTCCGCAACACGGCCATAGGAGCAGGCGCAACGGGCCGCAACTCGCCGTCCACCACCACAGCCTGAGCCCGCATCTCCAAATCGAAGGACGCGATCCGCAGCCGTGTGGCCCGCGCAGGCAACTCCACCGCCAGTTCCCGAACCATCGACCCGATCCGAGACCGGGCAGGCTGCACCACAGGAATCCCCGCAGCCACCAACGGCCCAGCGGTGATGGCCCCAACCCCGACCACGAGAACGTTGCGCCGCAACGCCTCCACCAGATCGCCGTACCGAGCGCCTGCGGTCCGCAGGACCGAAGAAGCGGCCGGTGCGCTCGTGAACGTCAGCGCGTCCACCTGCCCCGCCAGCGTCGCGTCGATCAACCGCTCCAGCGGACCGAGGTCCGCGGGCGGTTCCCAGCGGTACACCGGGATCTCGACGACATCGGCACCGGCGGCCCGCAGAGTGTTCACGAAGTCCGGTAGCGGTTCCCCGTGCAGCTGAACGGCGACGCGCTTCCCGGAGACCCCCATTCGCAACAGGTACTGCAGGAGTTCGGCGTTCGACTCGGACGACGGCGACCAGGCCTCGACCAGCCCAGCCGCCCGCACCGCGCCCTTGGCCTTCGGGCCCCGCGGCAACACCACGGCACCTTCAAGGGACCGGTGCAAACGGCTGGCCAGCCCCCATCCCTCGGCTGCTTCGAACCATCCGCGGAACCCGATCGCGGTGGTGGCGACGACGACGTCGACCGGCGCCGACACCAGCTCTGACGTGGCTTGGTGCAGCTCGGCGTCATCGGGCAGCGGCAGGATTCGGATCGCCGGGCCGTGGATGACGGACGCGCCCTTGCGTTCCAGCATCGCGATGAGCTCGTCGGCGCGACGGGCCGCGGTGACACCGATGGTGAAGCCCGCCAGCGGTCCGTTCATGTCAGCTCCACGACGCCGTCACGCACACGTACCGGGTGCACCGCAACGGAAACCGCGGGCTCGTCCAGGCACTTGCCGGTCGCCAGCTCGAACGCCTGTTTGTAGACCGGTGACACCACGACGGGAACGCCACCGCGATCGCCGACGATTCCGCGTGACAGCACAGCAGCCCCGCTGAACGGGTCGATGTTGTCCAACGCGTGCAGGGATCCGTCAGCGGTCAGGAACACCGCCACCTGCGAACCGTCGGGCAGCAGCGCCGCGACGCCCTGCTCCGGACGCAACACCTCAAAGTCACAGACGACGGTCACCTGACGACCTCCGGAATCCCGAGCTGGACAGGAACGCGCTGACCACGCTCAGCGCGGAACGAGATCGTCGGATCCGGCGTGCCCGGCGCGTTCACGAACGACGTGAACCGAGCGAGCTTCTCCGGGTCCTCCAACACACCACGCCACTCGTCGGCGTAGTCGGAGACGTGCGACTCCATCGCGGCTTCCAGCTCCGCGCAGATGCCGAGCTTGTCGTCCACCACGACTTCGCGCAGGTGGTCGAGCCCGCCGTCGAGCCCTTCCAGCCACGCGGAAGTGCGCTGCAACCGGTCGGCCGTGCGGATGTAGAACATCAGGAACCGGTCGATGATCCGAATCAGCTCTTCGGTGTCCACATCGGACACGAGAAGATCCGCGTGGCGAGGCGTGAAACCGCCGTTGCCACCGACGTAGAGGTTCCAGCCGTTCTCGGTGGCGATGACGCCGAAGTCCTTGCCGCGCGCCTCAGCACATTCACGCGCACACCCGGAAACCGCGGACTTGAGCTTGTGCGGCGACCGCAGGCCCCGGTACCGCAGCTCCAGCTCGATCGCGAGCCCCACCGAGTCCTGGACGCCGTAACGGCACCAGGTGGTACCGACGCAGGACTTCACCGTGCGCAACGCCTTGCCGTACGCGTGACCGGACTCGAATCCGGCATCGACCAGACGCCGCCAGATCTCCGGCAGCTGGTCGACGGTCGCACCGAACAGGTCGATGCGCTGGCCACCCGTGATCTTCGTGTAGAGGCCGAAGTCGCGGGCCACCTCGCCGATCACGATCAGCTTCTCCGGCGTGATCTCCCCGCCGGGGATGCGCGGCACGACCGAATACGTGCCGTTGCGCTGCAGGTTCGCCAGGAACTTGTCATTGGTGTCCTGCAACGAGACCTGGGCCTCGCCGAGGATGTGGCCGTTGTTCAGCGACGCCAGGATCGAGGCCACCGCCGGCTTGCAGATGTCGCAGCCACGTCCGGTGCCGTGCTTCTCCACCAACGCGGTGAACGTGGTGATCCGCGTCGCCCGGATGATCTCGAACAACTCAGCGCGCGAGTACGTGAAGTGCTCGCACAGCGCCTTGGACTGCTCGACACCGCAGTCGGTCAGCAGCTTCTTCAGCATCGGCACGCACGAACCACAACCCGTGCCGGCCTTGGTGCACGCCTTCAGCTCAGCCACGTCACATGCGACGCCGGACTGGATCGCGTCCGTGATCGTCTGCTTGGTCACCGCGTGACACGAGCAAACCTGAGCATCCGCAGGCATCTCGACGTCGACAGCTCCGCCCGGCTGCAACAGCCCTGCCGGAACTTCCTTGCCCACCAACGGCCGCAGCGACAGGTACGACGACGCGTCACCGACGAGCACGCCACCGAGCAGAGTCTTGGCGTCGTCGGACACCACGAGCTTGCTGTAAGTGCCGGCAACCGCGTTGTTCACCACGACTTCCAGCGCACCCTCGGTCTGCGCGTGCGCATCACCGAACGACGCCACGTCCACACCGAGCAGCTTCAGCTTCGTGGAGACGTCCGCACCGGGGAACGTCTTCGCACCGCCGTGCAGCTGGTCAGCGACGACCTCGGCCATCGCGTAACCAGGAGCCACCAGACCGTAGGCAACACCCTCAACGGCAGCGCACTCACCGATCGCGAACACCCGGGGGTCAGCGGTCCGGCAGGCTGCGTCGACCAGGTAGCCGCCGCGCGGCCCCAGCTCCAACCCCAGATCCAGATCGGTGCGCGGCCGGATACCCGCGCTGAACACCACGACGTCGAGGTCGAGCTCGAGGCCGTTGGCCAGCTTGGCGATCAGCCGCGTGCCGTCGCGTTCGATGGAAGAAGCGGAAGTGCCGGTGTGCACGGTCAGGTCGAGCTTCTCGACCAGCCGCTTCAACAGCCCGGCACCACCGTCGTCGACCTGGATCGGCATCAACCGCGGCGCCAGCTCCACGACGTGCGGCGAGACTCCCATGCCGCGCAACGCGTTGGCCGCCTCCAGCCCGAGCAGACCACCGCCGAGCACCATCCCGGAGTGCCGTCCAGGCCGGTCAGCGGCCTCGACGGTCGCCCGGATGTCGTCCAGGTCGTCGATCGTCCGGTACACGTGGCAGCCGGGCAGGTCGCGGCCGGGCACCGGCGGCACGAACGGAACCGAACCGGTGGCCAGCACCAGCGCGTCGTACGTGATCTCGACACCGGAAGCGCCGACCACCACACGGCGTTCCCGGTCGACGGAAACAGCCTTCTCACCGAGCCGGAGCTCACAACCGGTCAACGGCGTGAGCTCCAGGTCGGCGGAACTCCACGTGTCCACATAGGACGACAACGCGACGCGGTCGTAGGCGGGCCGGGATTCCTCACCGAACACCACGATCCGCCACGACGAGTCACGGAGGATCTCGACCAGCCTGTGGCCCACCATGCCGTTGCCGATCACGACTAGTGTCTGGGTCATCGGGCATACCTCCTTCGCCCGGTATGCTCACCGGGCGGCGTGTCATCCCAAGGTCCGCAACATTTCGCGGGTGTTAAAGGAAACTCTCTCCGCTGCTCAGTGCGGTGTGCGTCACACGCCCGCGTAGGCGAGCGACGGCCGTGCCGCGAACACGTTGCGCCGCAGGTAGAACCACCAGGTCGTGCCGAGGCAGAGCCCGTAGAAGACCAGGAACGCGGTCAGCGCGGGCGTCAGGGTCTTCGAGCCCTCGAGCGAGAGTTTGAAGACGTAGTTCACCAGCACACCACCGGCAGCGCCGATCGCACCCGCGATGCCGACCACGGCGGCGGCCTGGCGCTTGGCCGACTTGTCGTCGTCGGACTGCGTCTTGAAGATCGCCGGGATCATCCGGTACGTCGAGCCGTTGCCGACTCCGGCCAGGATGAACAGCACGATGAACGAGCCGAAGAACAGCGCGAAGTTCTTCGAGTCGACGCTCACGATCACGCCGACCGTGCCGATCGCGAGCCCCACGAACGTGCCGGCCGTCACCTTGGCGCCACCGATCCGGTCGGCCATCCAGCCACCGAACGGACGGGCCACCGAGCCGATCAGTGCGCCGAGGAACGCGAGCGCCACCCAGCCCTTGTAGTCGACGAAGCTGATCTTGATCAGCGACGGGAACGCGAACGAGAACCCGATGAACGACCCGAACGTGCCGATGTACAGAAACGACATCACCCAGGTGTGCTGGTTCGACAGCGCCAGCTTGTAGGACTGCCCGTCCGGCTTGGCCTGCGTCAGGCTGTCCATGAAGAACCACGCGCAGGTCGTGGCGACCACGATGAACGGCATCCAGATCAGCGCCGCGTAGGCGAGGTGGACACCGGTCCCGATGGTGATCACGATCGGCACGATGAGCTGTGTGATCGCGACGCCGAGGTTGCCACCGGCCGCGTTCATGCCGAGCGCCAGGCCCTTCTTGCCCTCCGGGTAGAAGAACGAGATGTTCGCCATCGACGACGAGAAGTTACCGCCACCGAGGCCCATCGCAGCCGCGGTGAGCAGGAAGAACGAGTACGACGTGCCCGGCGTCGACACCGCGTACGCGAGCATCGCGGTCGGGATCAGCAGCAACCCGGCGCTGATCGTCGTCCACGCCCGGCCACCGAACTTCGGCACCGCGAACGTGTAGGGCACCCGCAGCACCGCGCCGACCAGGTTCGGCACGATCAGCAGCCAGAACTGCTGTCCGACGCTGAAGTTGAAGCCCACCGAGCCGAGGCTCACCACCACGATGCTCATCAGCACCCACACGCTGAACCCGAGGTTCTCCGCGAAGATGCTGAGAGCGAGGTTCTTGCGGGCGATCCGCTTGCCGGTGGACTCCCAGAACTCGGGCTTCTCCGGCTCCCAGTGGTTAATCCAGCTCATGAACGTCCTCCACACGGGGGTTCGGCGACTGCCGAAGAAACTAAGAACCGAGCATTACCAAGGGGTTCTGGCCGATGACGGCGGAGGCAACTCCGCCGCACATCACGCAGAGGCCGGCTGTGAGGCGCCGAGCCAGTCGAGCAACCCGCACACCGCGTCCTTGCAACCACCACAGCCGGTGGTCGCCCGCGTCGCCTCCGCCAGCTGAGGCAGACTTTCCGCTCCCGCCCGCCAGGCCGACACGATCTGTCCCTTGGAGACGGTGTTGCAGCGGCAGATCACCGCGCTGGACGGCAGATCGGCCGGGCTGGCCGCCTCTGCGGGCAGCGCACGTCCCAGCAGCAACGCCAGACGGTCTGTCGGAGCTGGGATTCCGCGGTCGTAGAGCTGGGTGATCGTCGCGGCCGCATCCGGTGCGCCCAGCACGATCGCGCCCGCCACCCGGTCGTCGCGCAGAACCAGCTTCGCGTACCGGCCGCGCGAAGGTTCCTGGAAGCACAGGACTTCCGAGTCCGGGCAGTCCACATCGGTGTGGACATCACCCAACGCGGCCAAGTCCACGTCGCGGGCTTTCAGGCGCGTGACAACGGAAGTGCCGCGGTACCGGGAGGCCGGGTTGGTGCCGGTCAGACGGTCGGCGAGCACAGCGGCCTGATCCCACGCGGGTTGGACGAGACCGGAGACCGTGCCGGGGTGCTGGGCGCAGTCGCCGATCGCGTGGATGCGCGGGTCGCTGGTGCGCAACGCGTCGTCCACGACGATGCCGCGATCGACGGTGAGCCCCGCCTTGACCGCCAACGAAGTCTCGGCGCGCACACCAGCGGAAACGACCACCAGCTCGGCGGGGACGTGGGTGCCGTCGTCGAGGATCATGCCGTCGCCGGGGAGGTACTTGGCGGCCATTGAGTTGAGGCGGAACTCGATGCCGAGCTGTCCGAGCGTGCGGGCCAGAACACCACCGGCGCCGGGGTCCAGCTGGCGTTCCATGAGGTGGCCGACCGGGTGCACCACTGTGACCAGGCAGCCGCGGCCGGCCAGGCCTCGCGCGGCCTCGATGCCCAGCAACCCGCCACCCAGGACGACCACGGGCGCACCCTTGCGGGCCTTGGCTTCGATCTCGGCGCAGTCGTCGAGCGTCCGGAACGCGACGACGCCGGCAGCGAGCTTGCCGTCTTCGAGCAGCCCTTCGGCGGGTGGCACCCAGGGGGTGCTGCCGGTCGCGAGCACCAAGGCGTCGTAGGGAATTCCGTCGACAGTGCGGTTCTGCCGGTCGATTTCCTGAATCTCCTGGCCGAGCCGGAGGTCGATGTTGTGGTCCGCGGCCCACTTCTCGTCGTGCAGCCGCGTCGACTGCGGCGTCATCGTGCCCGCCACCACCGTCGACAACAGCACCCGGTTGTAGGCCGGGTGCGGCTCCGAACCGATGATGGTGATGGAGATGTCCTGGTCACGACGCCGCAGCTCGTCCGCCAACCGAGCGCCCGCCATGCCGTAACCGACGATCACGACTCGCCTCATGTTGCCCGCTCCAATCGCACCGCGCAGACCTTGAACTCGGGCATCCGGCTCGTGGGATCGAGCGCGGGGTTGGTGAGCAGGTTCGCCCGCCCGTCACCGGGGAAGTGGAACGGCAGGAACACCGCGTCGGCACGCATGCTCGGCACGCACCGCACGGTCGCCGTCACCGTTCCCCGCCTGGACACGACGTGCGCGGGCTCGCCAGAGACAAGCCCGGCCCGCGAAGCCGTGTCCGGGTGCACTTCCACGTACATCTCGGGAACCGCCTTCATCAGCTCGCCGATCCGCCGCGTCTGCGCACCCGACTGGTAGTGCTGCAGGACCCGCCCCGTGGTGGCCTGCAACGGGAACTCCTCGTCCGGCGGCTCGGCCGGGCCGCGGTGGTCGACCGGGATGAACCGCGCCAGGCCATCTGCGTGCGCGAACCGGTCGAGGAAAAGCCTTGGCGTGCCAGGGTGTTCGGTGGACGGCACCGGCCAGTGCAGCTGCTCGGAGTCGAGCCGCTCGTAGGTGACGCCGGAGTAGTCGGACAGACCGCCGGCAGACGCCTTCCGCAGCTCCTCGAAGATCTCCTTCGGCTCGGTCAGGAACTTCTCCGCACAGCCGAGACGCGCGGCCAGCCCGTGGATGAGGTGGAGGTCGCTGCGCACGTTGGCAGGCGGGTCGAGTGCCTTGCGGCGCCTGATGATCCGGCCTTCGAGGTTGGTCATCGTGCCGTCTTCCTCGGCCCACTGCGTCACCGGGAACACGACGTCGGCCATCGCGGCGGTCTCGGACATCACGAAGTCCGCGACCACCAGCAGATCCAGCGCTCGGAGACGATCAGCGACACCGGACGCGCGTGGCGCCGACACCACCGGGTTGCTGCCGAACACCAGCATCGCCTTGAGGTCGTCGGCGTTCAGCAGCTCGTACGCGCTGCGGCCGACGCCGGGCAGCCAGTCGACGCCCCAGACGTCCATGATGTGCTTGCGCGCCACGGGATCGTCGAGCTTGCGGTAGCCGGGCAGCTGGTCGGCCTTCTGCCCGTGCTCACGCCCGCCCTGACCGTTGCCCTGCCCGGTCAGGCACCCGTAACCGGAACCAACTCGGCCCGGCAGACCCAGTGCCAGAGCCAGGTTGATCCACGCCGAGACGTTGTCGGTGCCGGATGCGTGCTGCTCGGTACCGCGGCCGGTCAGGATGTACGACCGCCCGGCCAGCATGTGCACCGCAGCGCGTTGGTCGGCAGCGGAGACTCCGGTGACGCGCTCGGTGTGCTCCGGCCACCACTGCGCCGCCACTCGCCACGCGTCGTCGAAACCCGAGGTGCGAGAGGAGATGTACTCCTTGTCGATCACACCCTCGATCACGGCCGTGTGCAGCAACCCCAGTGCCAGCGCCAGATCCGTGCCCGGCGCGGGCTGCAGGTGCAACGTCGCGCGCTCGGCGGTCGGCGTGCGGCGCGGGTCGATGACGATCAGCCGCGCACCCTCCAGGTGCCTCAGGAACGGCGGCATGGTCTCGGCGGGGTTCGAGCCGGCCAGCAGCACCGTGTCCGCGGAACGAAGATCGGTCAACGGAAACGGCAGCCCGCGATCCAGCCCGAACGCCTTGTTGCCTGCCGCGGCCGCCGACGACATGCAGAACCGGCCGTTGTAGTCGATCTGCGAGGTCTTCAGGGCGACCCGCGCGAACTTGCCGAGCAGGTACGCCTTCTCGTTGGTCAGCCCGCCGCCACCGAACACGGCGACCTCGTCGGGCTCGTAGGACCGGATGCGGGATACGACGAAGTCCATCGCCTCGTCCCACGAAGCAGGCTCGCCGTGGATCAACGGCGTGGTGAGGCGGCCTGGATGGCGCAGCAGCTCCCCCGCCGTCCAGCCCTTCTGGCACAGCCCACCGGGACCAGGGGCCACCTGGCCGTCGATGACGCTCATGGAGCACTGCAGCGCGCAGTAGGGGCAATGGGTCACGCCGCTGACGCTAAGAAGCGCGCGTTAACCCGAAGCTCCGCAATGTTTCGAACGTGGAAAGTTGTCAGCTCAGAGCAGTGCGGTGACCTGGTGAGCAGCTCTTTCCAAGCCCGCAAAGGACTGTGACGTTGACAACGGGTGCAGCGCGTGCACTGCCAACCGGAACAGAGTCGCGCGCACGAGCACCTGCGTCCACTCCGGCAGATGGCTCCACCGCTTGAACAGGCCTGGGTCCGAGCCGCCCCACGCGACGGCGTCCACCGCGATCACCGCGGCGGCCCACTCGGCGGGGCGCCAGTACGCGGTGAAGTCGATGACGGCGGGCGGGGCGTTGCCGGCGAACAGCACGTTGCCGAAGAGATCCCCGTGCACGACCTGGGACCTCAGGTTGAGCGGCTTCTGCACTTCCTTGAGCAGCTCGAACAGCCTGCCGCCGAGATCGGCCTCCAGCGGCACGTCCCCCTCGCCCCACGCCATCCGGTCGGCGACGGCGAAGACGTCCGTCCGCGCGTCCAGGAACCGGGGCTTGGGCAGGTCGGCGGTGGCTTGGTGCAGCCGCTGCGCAACGGCGATGACCTCGTCATGACGTGCCTCAGCGCGTCCGGCGAGGAACTTGGTGGCCGACCAGCCGCCGACGACATAGCGGCCGTCGGTGGACCTGAGCGGCCTGCCGATGCGCAGGTTCGGCACGTCCAGGCCGTCGAGGGTCTTGGCGATCCAGGTGGCTTCGGCCGGCCTCGGCGCGGGCCTGATCGTCGCGTCTCCGCAGCGCCACGCGGGGCCACCGTCGATGAGCTCTGGCTCGGCGTCACGGGCCCCGAACGCCGCACGCACGTGCGCTGGGGGCGGTTCGGGGGACCGGGTCACGATCGGGCACGCTACCTGCTCGGACCACCCGGTTGGCGGAACGCGACACGCGGTGATTCACGCCACCACCCGAACAGCCCAGTGGTTCTGGCGTCTGCAAGTACTACCAACAGGCCTGTTGGTAGTACTTGCAGACGCCGTTCAGCCCAACTAGTACGTCGGCAGGCTCGGGTCGACCTCGCGAGCCCACGCCAGCACACCGCCGCCGACGTGCACGGCGTCCTTGAAGCCCGCCTTGTGCAGCGCCGCGAGCGCCTCCGCCGAGCGCGCACCGGACTTGCAGTGCAGCACCAGCGGCTTGTCCTGCGGCAGCTCGGAGAACGCCTCACCGGACAGGATCTTGTCCTTCGGGATCAAGACCGAACCGGGAATGCGGACGATCTCGAACTCGTGCGGCTCGCGGACGTCCACCAGCAGGAAGTCCTCGCCGGACTCCTGCTTGTGCTTGAGCTCGAGCGGCGTGATCGTGTTGCCCGCCGCCGCCTGCTGCGCGTCCGTGGACACGACACCGCAGAACGCCTCGTAGTCGATCAGCTCGGTGATCTTCGGCGACTCCGGGTCCTTGCGGATCTTGATGGTCCGGTACGACATCTCCAGCGCGTCGTAGACCATCAGGCGGCCCAGCAGCGGGTCGCCGATGCCCGTGAGCAGCTTGATCGCCTCGGTGACCATGATCGAGCCGATCGACGCGCACAGCACGCCCAGCACGCCGCCCTCTGCGCACGAGGGGACCATGCCGGGAGGCGGCGGCTCCGGGTAGAGGTCGCGGTAGTTCAGGCCCTGGCCGTTCGGCGCGTCCTCCCAGAAGACGCTGACCTGGCCCTCGAACCGGAAGATCGAACCCCAGACGTACGGCTTGCCCGACAGCACCGCGGCGTCGTTCACCAGGTACCGCGTGGCGAAGTTGTCCGTGCCGTCGAGGATCAGGTCGTAGTCGGCGAAGATCTCCAGCGCGTTCTCGGAGTTGAGGTGCGTCTGGTGCAGCACGACCTTGACGAACGGGTTGATCTCGGCGACCGAGTCGCGGGCCGATTCGGCCTTGGGACGGCCGACGTCGGACTGCCCGTGGATCACCTGACGCTGCAGGTTGGACTCGTCCACGACGTCGAAGTCGACGACACCCAGCGTGCCGACACCGGCCGCGGCCAGGTACAGCAGTGCCGGGCTGCCCAGGCCACCCGCGCCGACGACGAGCACCTTCGCGTTCTTCAGCCGCTTCTGCCCGTCCACCCCGACGTCCGGGATGATCAGGTGCCGGCTGTAGCGCGCTACTTCTTCTTTGGTCAGCTCCGCGGCTGGCTCAACGAGCGGCGGAAGCGCCATTTGCTCCTCCTCGACGGACTGCATGCCTCTGTATCCGAGACAACGTCAACCTTGCCTCGACTCTTCCTCGTTGGAAAGCTGTCTCAGCCAGCGGGAAACGGGTTCGGCGTGCAGATCTTGCCGTCGGCGGGCACGACGTCGAGCCCGGCGTTGAGCTGGGACACGAAGTTGTTCGCGACACCGAACGTCTGCTGCATCATCACCGGGGCCGGAGCGCCGTTCTCCGGGCACGCCGCGTGGTTGTTGCCGAGCGCGTGACCGACCTCGTGGTTGATCACGTAGACCCGGTACGCGGGGACGTCGGGCTTGTAGACCATCGCGCCGCGCACCCAGCGGGCGACGTTGATGATCACGCGCTTGGTCGGGAAGTCCCAGCACGAGGTCTCGAACGGGATCTCCTTGCCGCAGATCGCGTGCGTCGTCTTCGTGGTGGCCAGGATGATCGTGAAGTCCGGGTTCTGGTTCGCCTCGACGCGCTGCAACGCGACCTGCTTCGTGCCGATCCAGCTGCGCGGGTCGGACAGGATCCCCTCGACCGTGCGCCCGAACGAGGCCGCGTCGTCGTTGTAGTCGCCGGGCTTCACGCCGTCCTCGATGGCGATCGTGTACTTGCGGAACTTCGCCGCGTTCGCCTCACCGACCCGCTGCCCGCTGCCGGGCACGGCCTTGAACGTGCCGACGCCGTCCTCGGAGAACGCCGGTCCGTCCGGCAACTCGGCGGTGGGCACGTCGAGCTTGGGCTTCTGCGCCTGCACCTCGGTCGCCGGCGCCTCGGGTGTGGTGGTGGTCACGTCCTTCGAGTCACCGGCTCCACCGGCCGCGGGCGCCTTCGGCTGCACCGTGTCGAGCACGACGAGCGCCGTCAGCACCAGGAGCACCGGAATCGCGTAGATCCGCCACCCGTAGTTGGCGACGAGCTTCTTCACGCCGCCGCGCCTGCGTGGCCGCCGGTACTGGGCCGTGCCTTCCGGCTCCCAGGCGGCCGCGAGCGGTTCCGCGCTGGTCCTGCGCTCGCCGCGACGGTAGCGGTCAGCGGACGGAGCAGCACGTCCTCGCTCGGGGGCGCGATTCACGTTGCCCAGGGTCCCACATCCCCCGTATGGCCGTCGTTCATCACCATGTGTGTCGGTCGACCGCCTCCCACATGCCCAGCACGGCCCTCGCCACGGTGGCGGGCCGCTCCATCTGGGCGACGTGCCCGGTCCTGGGAAGCACCAGCAGTCGTCCTTGCGGCAGCAACCGCGCCGTTCGTGGACCCTTCCGCACGCTCACCAGCCGGTCGTTCTCGCCCCACAGCACCAGCGTCGGCGCCTTGACCAGCGGCAAGATCCGCCACAACGACTTCGGCCCCGGCGTCAACCAGCTCTGCATCAACCCGAACGTGCTCCTGTTGAGCGCCTGCCCCGCCCACTTCTGCCGCGCGCGCTCCTCGTTCTCCTTGATCGACTCCTCGATCCGGTGATCCGGCACCACGCTCGGATCCGCGAAGCACAGCTCCAGCATCTGCTTCGTCCGATCGTGGGCCGTCAGCTTGGCCAGCTCCCGCCGGACCCTCGACCCGATGATCGGGAACACCGCGAGCGCCATCCGCGGGTCCGACATGCGGTCGAGCCGCGGCCTCAGATCAGGCACCGCCGGACTCACCAGCGTGAGCGACTTGACCAGATCAGGCCTGGTAGCGGCCACGATGACCGAGATCGCCCCACCCATCGAGTTCCCGAACAGGTGCACCGGCTCGTCGAACGTCTCGATGTACTTGATCACCGTGCGCGCATGCGTCGCCAGGCTGAAGTCGTACCCGGGAATCGGCTCCGACCGCCCGAACCCCGGTAGATCGACCGAATATCCGCTGACATGTTCCTTCAACTGGGCCGCAAGATCCGTCCAGTTCGTCGCCGACCCGCCCAGCCCGTGCACGTACACCGCGGGCGGACCATCGCCAGGCGTGACCCTGACATGGACCTGATGGTCATCCACCTGGTGAAACTCACCCGGCCAAGGAGGCTGCGACTTGTCCAGCGGAGGCAACTCGACCGTGGACAGCGGGGCGGGGATCAGCGTGCTCACCAGACCAGGATGCGGGAAAGAAGGCCCAGATGGTTCCCAGATCCGAGCTACTAGCGAGTAAGGTTGCGCTCACGCCTCGGTCAGGCAACCCCTCTCCGACGGCAGAGAACTCGTGCTGGAGGCACCATGACGGAGACGGCGCAGAGCGCACCCGCAGGCAGGGGCGTTCGACTGCCGCGCACCGCCCGCCGCGCGCAACTGCTCGCAGCGGCGCAGGACGTGTTCGTCGCCAACGGCTACCACGCCGCGGCGATGGACGAGATCGCCGAGCGCGCCGGCGTGTCCAAGCCGGTCCTCTACCAGCACTTCCCCGGCAAGCTGGAGCTCTACATGGCCCTGCTCGAGTCCCACGTGGACGAGCTGGTCGGCCGTGTCCGCACCGCCATCGCCTCCTCCCCGGACAACAAGCTCCGCGTGCGCGCCGCCGTGGCCGCCTTCTACGACTTCGTGGACGGCGAGGGCCAGGCCTTCCGCATGGTGTTCGAATCCGACCTGCGGTCCGAGCCTGCCGTGCAGGAAGCCGTGGAGCGCGCCACCACCGACTCGGTGGACGCGATCACCGACACCATCACGGCCGACGCAGGCCTGGACCCCGAGCGCGCCCGCCTGCTGGCCGTGGGCCTCGTCGGTCTTTCCCAGGTCACCGCCCGCTCCTGGCTCGCCGACAACCGACGCGTGCCCAAGGAAGACGCAGTAGCCCTCATCTCGAACCTCGCCTGGCGAGGCATCGGCGGCGGCTTCCCCCTCCAGCACTGAAAACGATGAAGGGCGGCGATTCTGCGCGCCACGTCCTCCGAGCGTTCGAGTGGCAGCATGTGCCCGGCCTTCGGGTAGATCACGAACTCCGCCGACGGCAGCGCGTCCGCCAGCACCCGTGCGTGGCGCATCGGCGTCAGCACGTCCCACGACCCGGCCATGACCACGGTGGGGATGTCCGACAGGACCGACAGCGCTTCCCGCCGCTGGTGCAGCGTCAGCTCCTCCCGGATCCCGACGAACGCGGCCCCGGCCGTGTTGCCGGCCATCGCCGCCGCGGCCCGCACGTCGATCCACTTGGGACGGCGCCCGAACGTCACCCGCAGGCCAGGCGTGATCAAGCGGCCGAACCCGACCTTCGGCCGCTTGACCAGCCATCGCCCGGCGAGCCGCTCCACACCGCTCAGCCGGGGCAGGTCCCCGCACGACGTGGCCACCAGGGCCACCCCCGTGACGCGCGAGAACAACTCGGGGCGCTGCTCGGCCAGCGCCATGATCGTCATCCCGCCCAGCGAATGCCCGGCGAGCACGATCCGTCCGGAAGGGACGAACTCCTCCAGCACGGCCGCGAGGTCGTCGGCCAGTTCGGAGATCGTCCCGACGCCATCGGCAGAACGACCATGCCCGCGCACGTCGTACCGGACCACACGGCCGGGCAGGGCCGCGGCCACCCGGTCCCACGTCGTCAGATCCATGGTCCATCCGTGCAGAAGAACCGCGGTCACGTCAGAGGTCGAAGTCCCCGACGTGACGACGTTCAGCCGATCAAGAACGAGCGACGCCATGAGTGCATCCCCGGCTTTCCGACGAGTCCGGCCTCATCCAGGAACGACATGATCCGTTCCCCCGACCAGCGAATGGTCTCCTGGAACCGCGGGTTCCCCAGCGCCTGACGGCGTGCCTCGCGCACGTCGAGCCCGACGGCCGCGTACACGGCCGGGTTGATGATCGTCCGCGTGATCATCATCGACACGTACCCGACGAGCCACTTCTGGTACGGCAGCTCGAAACCGCGCAGCTCGTCCATGCCCCGCAGCAGCTCCTCACGCGCGAACCGGACGTGCCGAGCCTCCTCCAGCACGTGGATCCGGTTCACCATCCGCACGATCGGCTGGACGGTGTCGTCGTTCATGGCTTCACGCTGCAACCTGTCGAGAATCTCCTCCGCGACCAGGATCGACCCGTACATCGCCGGGCCGTAACCAATGGTGGGCAACAACTTCCCCAGCCGGTGGGTCGAGCGGACAGGTCCGTAGGGCGGGCACCCGATCCGTTCCACCAGGCGCGCGAACATGGTCGAGTGGCGGCACTCGTCGGCCACCTCGGTCAGCGCGTACTGGGCGTGCCGGGTGGTCGGGTCGGTGTTGTAGACGACCTTCACCAGCATCTGCATCAGCAGCAGCTCGAACCACAGCCCGACCGAGGCGATCGAGGCCAGCTCGTGCTTCGAGAGCTCGATGCGCTGCTCAACGGTCAGGGAGTCGTACAGAGGAGTTCCGTACAGGGAAATCCGGTGCTCAGGGATGTAGAAGAGACCGTCGACCAGAGGTGCGGACCAGTCGATGTCCACCTCGGGGTCGTAGAACTTCTCCGCGGACGACTTCAGCAGCCTCTCCGCCGTCTTCTCCCGATCGGCGACCCTCATCGGTTGCCCTCCCCGGTAAGTGTTACTTGAGGTAACGGTTACTTCTGGTAGCGTGCGTCACATGGCACGCACTGTCAAGGGGCCGGACGCGCGACGTGAGCGGTGGAAGGGGCATCGCGAGCAGCGCAGGGCGGAGTTCGTGGAAGCCACGATCGCCGCGGTGGCCAGGAAGGGCCCGGACGTCGGGATGGAGGACATCGCCGCGGAGGCGGGCGTCAGCAAGCCCGTGCTCTACCGGCAGTTCACCGACAAGTCCGACCTGTACCTGGCAGTGGGCCAGCGGGCGACCGAGCTGCTGATGGACCGGATGGGTCCCGCCCTGGCCGCCGACGGCCCGATCCGCGCGCGCATCGAACGGATCATCGACGCCTACCTGTCGGTGATCGAGGAGAACCCGAACCTCTACCGCTTCGTGGTGAAGGGGTCCTTTGTGGACCGCCCGGTGGAGAAGGACGTCGCGCAGGAGGACAAGAACCTCATCGCCGCGACCCTCGCCCGCATCCTCGGCGACTACCTGCGCGCGTTCGAGATGGACTCAGGCGGTGCCGAACCGTGGGCGCACGGACTCGTCGGCATGGTGCAGAACGCGGGCGACTGGTGGCTCGACCGCCAGACCATGTCCCGCGCGAACCTCAGCGACTACCTCGCCACGATCATCTGGCACGCCATCGACGGACTGCTCCGCGAGGCAGGCATCCAGGCGGATCCGGCAAAGCCACTCACCCCACTCCGATTGGTGGACTGATGAGCGACGAGCACGCCGAAGAGGGCTACACCGGCGACGCCACCCTGATCTTCGGGACGGACGAGGTCCCGGTGACCGTCGAGCTGCGCGGCTACTTCCAGCCGATCGACGGCCGCTACCACTGGTACGGCCGGATCAAGCAGAACGACGAGGTCACCACCCGCGTGGAAGCCGGCGCCCGCACCACCCTCCTGCGGACCCCCACCGGCCAGGCCGAGGGCACCCTGACCGACCCCGACCCGTGGGGCCGCTACAGGGTCGGCGGCATCTCAACCCCGCCGTACAAGATCGAAGAACCAGCCGAACACTGAAAAAGCCCCGGTCAGAGCGACCGGGGCTTTTTCGTAGAACGACTCAGGCGCCGAAACCGACCTTGCGCGAGTCCTGCGGGCCGATCTCCACGTACGCGACGCGGCCAGCGGGCACGACGAACCGCGCACCCTTGACGTCCACCAGCGACAGCACGCTGGACTTGCCGGACACCGCGTCCGCCACCAGTGCCTCAACATCTGACGGGTTGAGCTCACTGGTCACGACGAGTTCCCGCGGGCTGTCCGCGACGCCGATCCTGACCTCCACGCTGACCTCCGTGCTCAAAGAGAAAATCCAGGACCGAGCCTACCTAGCCCAGACCCAGCTGCGTCATGCGCCGCGCGTGCGACTGCTGGAGCCGCCGGAACAGCTGACCGATCCCGGCGAGGTCTCCAGACCCGCGCACGATGAGCTCCGAGAGCCCGTCCCGCTCCGCCACCACGTACTGGGCCTGCGTCAACGCCTCGCCCAGCAGCCGGCGGCCCCACAACGCGAGCCGGTCGCGGACGCGCGGATCCGACTCCACGGCGGCCAGGACTTCGCGCTCAGCGAACGCCGAGTGGCCCGTGTCGGCGAGCACGGCGAGCACCAGCTCACGCGTCGGCTCGTCGTCGAGCCACGAACCGACCTCGCGGTAGAAGTCGGCGGCGAGCCCGTCGCCCACGTACGCCTTCACCAGTGACTCGAGCCACGACTTGGGGCTGGTCGACTCGTGGAAGGCGTCGAAGCCCTTCACGAACGGCGCCATCGCGTCCTCGACCTTGATGTCGTGCTCGCCCAGGTACTTCTGCAACAGCGTGAAGTGCCCGATCTCAGCGGCGGCCATCTGCGCCAACGCCGCGCGCCCGGCCAATGTCGGCGCCGTGCGCGAGTCCTCCGTCATCCGGTCGAAGGCCGAGAGCTCGCCATATGCGAGCGCTCCCAGAAGATCGACAACACCCTCCGCAACACCCATGGTGACGAACTCTAGTGGTCAAATGCGTCTCGCCAGGTAGAATGGGCACGGACGCCCGGCGTGACGAGTGTGACGAACCGCTGTGTCCCATGATTTTTGGGCAGGCGCACGAATAGGTGCGCGTACACCTTTCCCGCAGCTGCTCCTCAAGCGCGGTCGAGAGGCCCGGCCAGGGCTCGTACGCGCTTGGTACGAGAGAGGCTGATCATCCTGACCGCTGAAGTAGAAGCACATCTGGACCCGGTTCTGCTGGAGCACAGCGAGGCCGGAGTTCCCGAAGAAGACCCGTCGCACCCGCTGCTCGCAGACGCTCCGGTGGCGACAGACGCCCCCACGTTCGCCGAGCTGGGAGTGCGTGACGAGATCGTCAAGGCGCTCGGCGAGGCGGGCATCGTCCGCACGTTCGCCATCCAGGAGCTGACGCTCCCCATCGCCCTGTCCGGCGACGACCTGATCGGTCAGGCGCGCACCGGCACCGGCAAGACCCTCGGGTTCGGCGTGCCGCTGCTGCACCGCCTCGACGTGCCCGGCGACGGCACGCCGCAGGCACTTGTGGTCGTGCCCACCCGTGAGCTGTGTCTCCAGGTCGCGCACGACCTCACCGACGCCGCGAAGCACCTCAACGTCAAGGTCACCGCCATCTACGGCGGCATCCCGTACGAGCGGCAGATCGCGCAGCTCCGCAAGGGTGTCGATGTCGTGATCGGCACGCCCGGCCGCCTGCTCGACCTGGCCGAACAGCGCCACCTGGTGCTCGGCAAGGTCCGCGCGCTGGTGCTGGACGAGGCCGACGAGATGCTCGACCTGGGCTTCCTGCCCGACATCGAGCGCATCCTCACGATGGTTCCGGACAAGCGTCAGACGATGCTGTTCAGCGCGACCATGCCGGGCCCGATCATCACGCTGGCCCGCACGTTCCTGAACCAGCCGACGCACATCCGCGCCGAGGAGAACGACGCCGGCCAGACGCACGAGCGCACCAAGCAGTTCGTCTACCGCGCGCACTCCATGGACAAGCTGGAGATGCTGGCCCGTGTGCTGCAGGCCCGTGACCGAGGCCTCTCGATGATCTTCGCGCGGACCAAGCGGACCGCGCAGAAGATCGCCGACGACCTGACCGAACGCGGGTTCGCGGCGGCCGCCGTGCACGGTGACCTGGGCCAGGGCGCGCGTGAGCAGGCACTGCGGGCGTTCCGCAGCGGCAAGGTCGACGTGCTCGTGGCCACGGACGTGGCGGCGCGCGGCATCGACATCGACGACGTGACGCACGTCATCAACTACCAGTGCCCCGAGGACGAGAAGACCTACGTGCACCGCATCGGCCGCACGGGCCGGGCCGGGCGCGAGGGTGTCGCCGTCACGTTCGTCGACTGGGACGAGACGACGCGCTGGAAGTCCGTCAGCGACCTGCTCGGCCTGGGCCAGCCGGACCCGGTGGAGACCTACTCCACGAGCGACCACCTGTTCGAGGACCTGGGCATCCCGTCCGGCTCCACGGGCCGGTTGCCGCTGAGCCACCGCACGCGTGCCGGTCTGGACGCCGAGGAGGAGGAGAAGCTCGACAACGGCAAGCGCAAGCGCCGTCGTCGCACCGGCTCCGGCTCCGGCTCAGGCCGCGGTCCCGCCGAGCAGGCCGCGCCCGAGGCGAGCGAGGAGACCAGGCCGAAGCGCAGCCGCAGCCGCACGCGCAGCCGTGGTGGCGTGACGGTGGAGGGCGCCGAGGTCACGGCGGAGGCGCCGGCGAGCGCGGAAGCCACCGACAAGCCCGCCTCCGACAAGCCCCGCAGGCGTCGTCGTCGGCGTTCCTCTGCCGAACAGGCCGCTCCTTCGGCAGACTGATCACATGTCGTCCCCCGGTTCCGACGTCACCGACATCGAGGACGTCCTCGACGAGCCCGCGCACGAGCTGCCGGAGCCCGTCGGGGAACGTCCGCCTGCCCGGTCCTGGCGCACCCGCGCCGACTACGTGGCGGTCGCGCTGATCGCGGTCATCTCGATCGTCGCGTCCGTGCTGACCTGGGCGTTCAGCGATGCGCGGGCCACGACGTCGGTCACCGGGCCGGCGTCGTGGGACCAGCTGCCCGAGGTGACGGCGCTGCCTCCAACGCTCGCCGAGGTGTGGCGTGCCCGCAGCGGCGCGACCCAGTCCCCGGTGGTCGTGCTCACGCCGCTGAAGGAGACGGGCGAGGAGAAGCCGTCGACGGTCGTGACCGGCGACGGCGGCGAGATGAACGGGCGCGACCCGCTGACCGGTGACGTGCGGTGGACGTACAAGCGCGACCTGCCGCTGTGCGTGGTCAGCACGGGCCAGTCACGCGCGATGGCCCTGTACTCCAAGGGCACCAACTGCTCGGAGATGACCGCGGTCGACGGCATCACCGGCGAGCGGAAGGCGCAGCGCAACGGCGACGCGGAACCGGACACGGCGCTGCTCAACGAGGGCTCGCACATGATCACCACCGGGTCGAAGTACCTGGAGGTCTACCGGCGCGACGACCTGGTGAAGGCGCTGGAGTACGGCGCCCTCCGCGCGATCGTGAACCCGAACAAGCAGCCGCGCGTCGGCTGCACGTACGGGTCGATGGCGGTGACGTCGGGCAAGTTCGCGATGGTCGAGCGCTGCCCGGACGACGCCTCCGAGCGGGTCTCGGTGATCAAGCCGAACCCGGACAAGGCCGACGACCCCAAGGTGTTCACGAGCTTCGTGACCGGCGGTAAGAACGTGCAGGTCGTGGCCGTGACGGACAGGCTCGTCGCGGTGGCCTTGCCGAACCCGAGCCGCATCGTGGTGTTCGACGCCGAGAGCGGCAACCAGATCAGCGAAGCGCCGATCGACGTGCCGTCGTCGGACTTCACCGATCCGCCGCACCACGTCGCGCGCAGCTTCGCCACCAAGACGAACGTCTTCTGGTTCAGCGGTTCCAAGACGATCGCCCTGTCGCTGGAGACGCTCACTCCACTGTGGACGGCCAACGACACGCTGGGTGCCGGCACGACCCTCGCGGGCCGCGCGCTCATCCCGGTGAAGGACGGCCTGCGGGTGTACGAGCAGGCCACCGGTGACCTCGTCGGCACGATCCGGGTGCGGCGCGACGGCTACCCGGGCCCTGTGCAACTCGCCACAGCCGGTCCCGTTGTGCTCGAGCAGCGTGGCGAAACCCTGGTCGCGCTGCGATAGTTCCCTCGTGTACTCGCAGCTCAGCCCGCACCGGGCACAACGCGTCGACCTACCAGGCCGGTACGGCACGATCGCGGCGCTGCGTGCGCCCGCGGTGGGCGACGACGCGTTGCGCACGACGGCGCTGCTGGTGCCGGGCTACACGGGTTCCAAAGAGGACTTCGCGCCCATGATCGACCCGATCGCGGACGCCGGTTTCGAGGTGCTCGCGATCGACCTGCCGGGTCAGCAGGACTCCGCGGGCCCGGACGACGAGGCGCTCTACCGCCCAGGTCCGCTGGGGTCGGTGCTCGCCGAGCTGATCGAGAAGATCGTCGCGGACGGCCGGAAGGTGCTGCTGCTCGGCCACTCCTACGGCGGTCTGGTCGCACGCGCCGCGGTGTTCGCCGGCGCCCCGATCACGGGTCTCACGCTGATGTCGTCCGGCCCGTCCGAAATGCCCGCCGGTGAGCGCCGCACGGTGCTGGAGGTCGGCGAGCACGTGCTGGCCGAGCAGGGCGTCGAGGGCACCCAGAAGCTGAACGAGCTGCGGTCGGCGCAGAACCCGGCCTACGTGGCGCTTCCGCAGGAGCTGAAGGACTTCTACCGCACCAGGTTCCTGGCATCGCCCGCCGCCGCGTTGCTCGGCATGGCCAACGGCCTGCGCTACGAACCGGACCAGGTCGCGAAGCTTGCCCGCGCGCTGCGGTCGTCCGGCATCCCGGCGCTCGTGGTGTGCGGCGACGCCGACGACGCGTGGAGCCCAGCCGCTCAGCGCGACATGGCTGAGCGGCTGGACGCCGACTTCGCGGTGCTGCCCGGTGTGATGCACTCCCCGAACACCGAGGCACCGCACGAGCTCATCGCCACGCTGTTGCCGACGTGGCGAGCCTGGCTGAGCTCGTGATCAGTACCAGACGTCGATCTCGCGCTCGTCGGTCGCCGAGTTCGGGTACGAGTTGAGCTCGGCCTTCGCGTACGCCTTGATGCCCGGCAGGAATGGCGCGTTCTGCGAGGTCAGCGTCAGCGTGATGGTCTCGAACCCGCCGGTGCACTGAACGTTCTTGGACGTACCGCCGGAAGCGATGCGGCCGAACGCGTTCTGCGTGAGGTTCAAGTACAGGTACGTCGACGTCGAGCCGGCCGGGCACGCGTAGGTGACCTTCAGCTCGGCCGCAGCGCCCCACGCCTTGAGCTTCGCCGGCGACTCGACTCTGACCGCCGACAACGAGGGCGACTGCGCGCTCACCTCCGCCATGACCGGCGCGACGGAGGCGAGGATCGCCCCGCCCGCGACGGCCATCACGGCCAGCGACTTGCCCCCGGAGAGCTTCTTCATGCTGTTGTCCCCTCTACACTTCCGTCCTCTGTGGACGGAAAACCAAGACCGGCGCAGAGACCGGCGACGATGAGCACGACGGGCAGGTGCCACAGGAAGTCGAACCCGCTGTGGACCAGCACGACGACGACAGCCGCCATCGCCCCTGCCCACAACGGCGTGCCGCGACCGCGCCACATGGCGATCAACAGCGCGACCACCACCCCCAGCGCCAGCACGAGCCCGACCGCCCCCAGTTCGACGAGCACCTGCAAGTACTCGTTGTGCACGTAACGCATGACCCGGGCACCTTCGTTGCCCGAGTTGAAGAAAAGAGATCCATTTCCTGGTCCGGTGCCGAGGATCGGCGACCGGGAGACCAGTTCCAGCGCCGCTCCGGCGGCCCCGCTGCGGTCCGGTGAGCTGAACGAGACCCTGCTGGCGAGACGGTCCGCGAACCCGATCGCGAATGCAGCGCCGATCACCACCGGCAGCACCGCATAGCGCCCCAGCCTGTGCAACCACAGCGCCAGCGCGGCACCGGCCAGCAGCCCGATGACCGCGAGCACGACGTGCGGCTCGTCGGCCACCCGCATCGTCGGCAGCAACGCGGCGACCGCGGCCACGGCGCCGATCAACGGTGGCGCCGCCCTGACCACGGTCTTCTTGAAGCCCGAGAACACGCCCAGCACCAGCAACCCGGCCACCAGCGCGATCACGGCCGCACGGCTCATCGTCGTGCCGACCCCGGTGCACAGCAGGAAAGTCACCACCGAGATGAGCGGTGTCGGTTTCAGGACCAGCGACAACACCGCGACCGCGGCCATCACCGCAGCAGCGGCGTTCGGGTAGGTCAGAGTGGACGCCGCGCGCAGCAGTCCTTCGGACACCGTCGTCCAGGACCGAATCCGGAACACGACAGCTACCCAGCCGGTCAACGCGACCAGCGCGCCGACACCGACGACCACCGTGGCGAGCAGCTCGCGTTGCTCGCGATCTGCCTGCGCCACAACGAGAATCGCACAGACGAACACGCCCGCGGCGGCCGCGGTCGGCACAGCGGAGAGCACGTCTCCTTCGAGCAGCCCACGCACGACGGCCCACAACGCGAGCGCTCCTCCAAGTGCCGCAACGAGGTTCGGCCGGGGACGCGCGAGCGCCACGGCCACGCCGACCAGCAGGCCGGACAGCACCCTGCCGGGCAGGTAGTACCCGCCCTGCGCGACGACCGCGGCGGCGAACCCCGCGACCACCAGCAACACCGGAACCGGCAACGTCACCGATTCACGGCGCGCGCCAACGACTTCCCCTGCAGTCACCGATTTCCCCCAGCGCTTCGAACCCGCCTCCCCAAGCGGATTGAGAGCACACTGTAGGTGCCAGGACGTCCCGGCGGAAGCACGAATTCCTGTCAGCTGAGCAACACCGCGGCGAACGCGCCGAGCAGCATGAACGGCCCGAACGGCAGCGAGCTCTTGAGCGTGACCCGCCGCAGGAGCAACAGGACCAGCGACACCACGGCCGACAGGACGAACGCCAGCGCGGCACCGAGGAGCAGCACCGGCCAGCCGAGCCACGCCAGCGCCATGCCGATCACACCGGACAGTTTCACGTCGCCGTAGCCCATCCCGGCCGGGTTGACGAACTCCAGCACCCGGTAGAGGAACGCGAGCAGCAACCCGCCGAGCACGGCCCGGCCGAGCGCGCCGATCGTGCCGCCGGTCAGCGCGGCCACGGTCAGCAGGATCAGCACCGCCGGGTACGCGGGCAGCGTCAGCACGTCCGGCAGCCGGCGCACGGCCGTGTCGATGAACGCCAGCGCGACCCCGACCGCGCCGAGACAGGCGAACGCGAGGACCTCCACCGAGCCGGCGAACTTGAGCGCCAGCACGGCCAGCACGGCCGCCGACACGAGCGGCAGCGCGATGCCGGCGCGCGTGAACCGGTTGACCAGGTCGCGCAGCGCGAGACCGGACGCGAGTCCGCCGGCTGCGCCGCCCACGGCCCAGAGAAGTGTCATGCGATCGACGGTAGGTCGCGTACGGTCGGAACGGAACGTGACGACGCCAGGTATGGCCGAGGGGCCGACAGCGTGTCCCCCGATCGACCGACATGTCCCCCGAACTGCGCGTTCGTTACACCTCTTCGTCCGATACCGAACTCTCACGGCGGTCACACAGAGTTGCGGGGTCCTGAAAACGGAATCCCAATCCCACAGGAGACCGCCATGCTCACGTTCCTCAGCTACGTGCAGACGTTCCTCAGCCACATCAAGCGCGAGAACGACGACCGCGGCGCCACAGCCGTCGAGTACGGCCTGATGGTCGCCCTCATCGCCATCGTGATCATCGCCGGCGTCACCCTGGTCGGCACCAACCTGCTCGCGCTGTTCAACCAGATCGCCGGCGAACTCGGGTGACCGCACGTCGGCGTGACGTGGACCGCGGCGCCACGGCCGTCGAGTACGGCCTGATGCTGGCGTTGATCGTCGTATTCGCAATGGTGGCCATCACCGCCGTCGGCGACAACATGGCCGCGATGTTCGAGTTCATCGCCGACGTCCTCGACGGCTGAAGAGTCTCCTGTCCCGCGTGGCCGGCGTTCCCCTCCGCCGGCCACGCGCCTTTCTTCGGAGCGGTCATGAAAACCGATGCTCGCGACCGCGGCGCGACCGCTGTCGAAGTCGCACTGCTGATGCCGATCCTGCTGGTCCTGGTGATGGGCATCGTCGACTTCGGGCTCGCACTGCGCGCCCAGATCACCATCACCCAGGCGGCACGGGAAGGCGTCCGCGTCGCCGCGTTGAAGCAGTCCGGCGCCGCCACTCGCGCGACGACGGCGGCCAGCGGACTCTCCGTCGGGGTGTCGGTCAGCGCCTGCCCGTCCGGTACCGGCGGCGATGCCACGGTGACGGTCACCCACACGTTCAACTTCGTCACGCCGGTCGGCGGGCTCGCCGGGATGTTCGGCGGCGCGAGCTTCGGCTCCCCGATCACCTTGAGCGCCAAGGGAGTCATGCCATGCGAAGGCTGAAGCGTCGCAGTGACGGCACCGACGACCGCGGCGCGCTCGGTGTGCTGATCGCCATCCTGCTCGGGTTCGGTGTCCTGCTCGGCATGGGCGCGATCGTCATCGACGTCGGGTTCCTCTACCAGGAACGCGCCGAGCTGCAGAACGGCGCCGACGCGGGTGCGCTCGCCGTCGCCCGCGGTTGCGCCACCGGTGCGTCGACCTGCCTGGTGAACAAGGCGAACTACTACGCCAGCCACAACGCCAAAGACGGCGTGTCCACTGTGGACAAGGTGTGCGGCTTCGACGGCAGCGGCGTGCTGTCCTCGTGTCCAGCCGCCACGGGCAAGATCACCGACTGTCCGGCCAAACCGTCCTCCAGCACCAAGTACGTCGACGTGCACACCTCGACGCAGACCGCCGGCGGGGAAACGTTGCTGCCGCCGTCGTTCGCCCGCACCCTGGCGGGCAACTCCTCCTACGAGGGTTCCCGGGTGCTGGCCTGCGCCCGCGCCGCCTGGGGTTCGCCCAAGACCGCCACGACGATCGCACTCACGATCTCGTGGTGTGAGTGGTCGACGGCGACCTCCGGCGGCACCGTGTACGGCCCGACACCACCCACCACGCCACCGTTGTCGGTGCACCGCGTGCTCAAGCTGCACACGACCAGCGGCACCGGATGCCCGAGCGGTCCCTCCGGCGCGGACGGCCCCGGTGAGTTCGGCTGGGTCGACGAGGCGGACGACGACTGCTCAGTGCTGATCAACAACAACACCTACAGCTCCGACACCGGCACTTCGGCCGGCAAGGACTGCAAGGCCGCGCTGGCCGCGTCGTGGTCCTCCCACACGCCCGTCTGGCTGCCCGTCTACACGAAGGTGAGCGGAACCGGCACCGGTGGCACGTACACGCTGTCCGGTTTCGCGGGCTTCGTGATCACGGGCTACTGGGTTCCCGGCGCGTCGCAGAAGGACTGGCTCACCAACAAGAACGAGTGCACCGGCTCGGACAAGTGCATCGCGGGCTACTTCATCCAGGGCCTCATCCCCTCCACCGGCACCATCGGCGGCCCCGACCTCGGTGCCCGCATCGTCCAGCTCACCGGCTGAAACCCCAGGAGTTTGTCATGAAGAACCGCGCATTCATCATCATCCTGGCGGTGTTGCTGGCCGTCTGCGGCAGCGCCGGGGTGTTCCTCTACGTCCGCAGCGCCGACTCGCGTGCCATCGCGGGCCAGCAGGCCGTCACCGTGCTCGTCGCGAAGGACCGCATCCCCGCCGGAACCGCGGGCGACAAGCTCGCGGACCTCGTGGAAAAGCAGCAGATGCCCAAGAGCAGCGTGCCGGAGAACGCGATGTCCTCAGTGGACTCGTCGATCGCGAGCCTGGTCACCTCGTCGGAGGTCGCCGAGGGTCAGCTGCTCACCAAGACGCTGTTCACCGAGGCCGCCTCGCTCGCCAAGGGAATCTCGATCCCGGACGGGATGATCGCGGTGACCGTGCCGACCGAGGCCTGGCAACGAGCCGGCGGGCTGATCCAGAAGGGCTCGAAGGTCGCGGTCTTCGACACCTTCACCGTGATGGACGGCAAGGGCAACACCCCGGCCGGTGACGGGCTTTCCAAGCAGTACGAGCGCAACCAGTCCACCCGGCTGCTGCTGACCGGCCTCGAGGTCCTCTCCGTCGTCGACGAGAAGAAGGCGGCCGAGGACGGTGACGTCGGCAAGGCGATCGTCACGGTCGCGGTGAAGCAGGCGGACGCGGAGAAGCTCATCCACGGCCAGCAGACCGGAACGCTCTACTTCGCGCTGCTCGGCGGCAAGTCCGAGATCACGCCCGGCAACGGCATCGACAACCGCTCCCTGTTCGGAAACTGAGGCGTGCCATGACGATCCTGTGCGAGCCGGCCGCCCGTGCCGGACAGCTCTCCCCCGCGCTCGGCGGTGAGGTCCGCGTCGTCGAGACACTCGGCGAAGCCTCACGACTGCTCAGCACGGACCCTCTCGAGTCGCTCGTGGTCGTGGGCTCCGCGATGAACCTCGACGAAGCGCTGACGTTCACCGAGGCGTTGCGGTTCGAACAGCCGTCGGTCGGCGTGGTGCTGCTGCGCGATGTGGTCGACGTCGTGGTGCTGACCAAGGCGTTGCGGTCCGGGGTCCGTGAGGTCGTCGCGCGGGACGACCTCGCCTCCCTGGTCGATGCGTGCGCGCGGTCGCGGGCGTTGTCGGCGCAGGTCAGCGTTGTGCCGCAGCCTCGCTTCACGGAACACCGGCAGGGCCAGGTGATCACCGTGTTCGCGGCGAAGGGCGGCTGCGGCAAGACGACGCTCGCGGTGAACCTCGCCGCGGTGCTCGCGGCCGGTGGCGAGCGGTCGGTCTGCCTGGTGGACCTCGATCTCGCGTTCGGCGACATCGGGATCTGCCTGCGGGCGGAGCCGGTGCGCACGATCGTGCACGGGCTCGGAATGCTCGGCCACGTCGACGCCGCCGGTGCCTCGTCGCTGCTCACGAACTGCAGACCGGGGCTCAGCGCGTTGCTCGCCCCGGTCGAACCCGGTGACGCGGAACGGGTTCCGGCCGGCCTGGTCACGGAACTGCTCGAGGTGCTGCCGACGATGTTCGACTTCGTGGTGGTGGACACGCCGTCCGCGTTCAGCGAGCACGTGCTGGCCGCGATGGACGCCTCGCACCACCACGTCCTGCTGACCACTCCGGACGTGCCCGCGCTGAAGAACCTGCGCGTGACGCTGGACATGCTCGACCTGCTGTCCTACGCGCACGACATCCGCTCGGTGGTGCTGAACCGCTCGGACGCCAAGGTCGGTCTCACGATGGACGACATCGACCGCGTGGTGCGCAGCGACATCCGCGCGCACGTGCCGTCCAGCCGGGACGTGCCGATCTCGGTCAACAAGGGCAACCCGATCGTCCTCGACCAGCCCAAGCACCCGGTGAGCGAGGCGATCGCGCGGTTCGCCCGTGAACACGTGCTCGCCGAACCCGCGGTCGTCGCAGCCAAGTCCAAGAGGTGGTTCCGATGAGCCTGGCCAACCGCATTGCCGCGCAACGGGAATCCGGCTCGCCGGCACCGCAGGCGCGCAGGCAGGTCCGCACCGCCGACCCGTTCGCCGAGGTCAAGCGCAGCGTCCACGCCGGACTGCTGGAAGTGCTGGGCCCCAAGCTCTACGACGCCCACCTCGACCAGCGCGAGCTCGAAGCCAGGGTGCGCCAGACGTTGCAGGCGGTGCTGGAACGCGACGAGACGCCGCTGACCAACGCCGACCGCGCGCGAATCGCGTTGGAGGTGCTGGACGAGATCCTCGGGCACGGGCCGCTGGAGCCGTACCTGCGCGACCCGAGCATCTCCGAGATCATGGTCAACGGGTTCGACCAGGTCTACGTCGAGCGCGCGGGCCGGTTGGAGCCGGTTCCGGTGGCGTTCGCGGACGAGTCGCACCTGCGCCGCACGATCGACAAGATCGTCGCCAAGGTCGGCCGTCGCGTCGACGAGGCCTCACCGATGGTCGACGCGCGTCTGCCTGATGGCAGCCGTGTCAACGCCGTGGTGCCACCGATCGCGCTGGACGGTTCGGTGCTGACGATCCGGAAGTTCGCGTCCGACCCGTTCACCGTCGACGACCTGGTGGGGTTCGGCACGCTGACGCCCGCGACCGCGTACCTCCTGCAGTGTTGCGTGCACGGGCGGATGAACATCCTGATCGGCGGCGGCACCGGCTCCGGCAAGACGACGTCGTTGAACGTGCTGTCGTCGTTCGTGCCGGTCGACGAGCGCATCGTCACCATCGAGGACGCCGCCGAGCTCCAGCTGCGCCAGGACCACGTGCTGCGGCTGGAAGCGAGGCCGCCGAACGTGGAGTCGCGCGGTGAGGTCGCGGTGCGGGACCTGGTGCGCAACGCACTGCGCATGCGGCCGGACCGGATCATCGTCGGCGAGGTTCGCGACGGTGCCGCGCTGGACATGTTGCAGGCCATGAACACCGGCCACGACGGGTCGATCACGACCGTGCACTCGAACTCGCCGCGCGACTCGTTGTCCCGCCTGGAGACCATGGTCCTGATGGCGGGCGTCGACCTGCCTGCGCGGGCGATCCGCGAGCAGATGGCGTCCGCGATCGACCTGATCGTGCACCAGAGCCGCCTGAAGGACGGCACCCGGCGCATCACCCACATCACCGAGGTCATCGGGATGGAGGGCGAGGTCGTGACGCTGCAGGACATCTACCAGTTCGACTTCCACGCGGGTGTCGACGAGCGCGGGTTCTACCGCGGGTCGTTGCAGTCGACCGGGTTGCGGCCGCACTTCCTGGAACGGCTGCGGGACCGCGGGATCGACGTTCCGGCGCACTTGTTCCAGGGTGGTGTGCGATGAAGCGGGTTCTCGCCGGGCTCGTGCTCGGGGCGCTGCTGACGTTCGTGTTCAACGCTTTCGCGGTCGCGGCAGCACCATCTCGCGGGGTGGTGGTGCTGCTCGACACCAGCGGCTCGATGGCGCCGGACCGGATCGTCGTCGCGCGCCAGGCGATCGCCACCTACGTGGGTTCGCTGCCCGCGGACGTGCAGGTCGGACTGGTCGCGTTCTCGTCGCAGCCGTCGCTCGTGCTGGCACCCACGGCCGATCGCGGTGCGGTGGCCGGTGCGCTGGACCGCTTGCAGGCCAAGGGAGACACGTCGTTGTTCGACGCCGTTCCGGTCGGGTTGTCGGCGCTGCAGGGGATTTCCGAGCGGCGGATGGTGATCGTGTCCGACGGTGAGGACACGGTGTCCCGATCCACTGTGGACGCTGCGGTCTCCGCCGTCGCCTCCGCCGGTGTGCCCACCGACGTGATCGGGTTCCAGTACAGCGACGACGCGTTGCGCCGCATCGCCTCCGCCGCTGGAGGCCGGTTGCTGACCGCTTCCGACGCCGCCGCCCTGGCCGCTGCCTTCGCCGCGCTGGCCGTGCCCTCGTCGGTGGTCACACCCGCTCCGGCACCTGTTTCCGTTGCGGCTCCCGCACCTGTGGCCGTCGCTCCACCGGTGGAGACTCCCGGGCAGAACTGGCTGGCCGGGGTGCTGATCGCCGGGACGTTCCTGGTGGTGTTCCTGATCGTGTTCCTGGTGCTGACGCCACGCCGGACCGCCGCGGGACGGAAGCTGGCGCAGCACCTCGACCACTACGGCCGGCACGAACCCGTTGTGCAGGAAGAAAGTCAGGCCGCGCAGACCGCGGTGGTGTGGACCGCTCGGGTGATGACCGCCGACGGCACGGCCCGCACCGCGGACCGCCTGGACCTCGCCGGGATGAAGGCGAGCCCGGCGGAGTGGACGTTGCTCCGCGTCTGCGTCTCGGTCGCGCTCGCCGCCTTGCTGACCCTCTTGACGACGTGGTGGATCGGCGTACCGGTGGGCGTGCTCTGCGGATGGCTGCTGACGGCGCTGTACATGAGGATGCGCACGTCCAAGCGCCGTGCCGCGTTCGCCGACCAGCTCCCGGACGTGCTGCAGCTCGTCGCCAGCTCCCTGCGGTCGGGGTTCTCGCTGGCCCAGTCGGTCGACGCGGTGGTGCGGGACGACACCCAGCCGACCGCGGGCGAGTTCTCCCGTGCGCTGGCCGCCACCCGGATCGGCGCCGAGCTGGAGGACGCCCTGGAGCGCGTGGCGTTCCGGATGCGGAGCGCGGACCTGGCGTGGGTCGTCATGGCGGTGCGCATTCAGCGCCAGGTGGGCGGCAACCTCGCCGAGGTGCTGATGAACACCGTCGGGACCATGCGCGACCGCGCCCAGACCCGGCGTCACGTGCGGGCTCTGTCCGCGGAGGGCCGCCTGTCCGCCTACATCCTGGTCGGTCTTCCGGTCTTCCTGGCGGGCTTCCTGTTCTGGTTCCGCCCGGAGTACATGCGGCCCCTCTACACGACGCTGGTGGGTCTCGTGATGCTCGCGGTGGGGTTCGTGCTCCTCGTTCTCGGCTCGCTCTGGATGCGCAAGCTCGTGCGCGTGGAGGTGTGACATGGCACTGTTCATCGGCCTCGGCTGCCTGCTGCTCGCGGTCGCGTTGGGCGCGGTGGCGCTGACGCTCCGGCCGCCCGTCACGGCTGCCGGTTCGCTGGCCCTGATCGAGTCGAGCTACTCGGCGGCCGTCGTCTCGGCGCCCGACGAGGTCGGGTCGCCCAGCTGGCTGCGATCGCTCGGGCTGCGGCTCTCGCCCACCGGGGTGGCGATGCGGCTGCAGCACCGCCTCGACCTGGCCGGCAACCCGCCGACCTGGACCCCGGACCGGATCCTCGCGTACAAGGGCGTGGGCCTGCTGCTCGGTGCCCTGCTGGGCGGGCTGATCGGGTTCCGCTCGGTCGGGTGGTTGCTGCTCGGTCTCGCCGTCGGTGCCGTGTTCGGGTTCTTCCTGCCCGACCTGCTGCTGCTCAACGCCGGCCAGAAACGTCAGGAGAAGGTCCGGCGGGCGCTGCCGGACGCGCTGGACATGCTGACCGTATGTGTGGAGGCAGGTCTCGGCTTCGACGCCGCGTTGGCCCAGGTCGCGCGCAACACGAACGGGCCGCTGGCCCAGGAGTGCGCCCGCGTGCTGCAGGAGATGCAGATCGGCAAGTCGCGCAACGAGGCCCTGCGGGCGTTGACCATGCGCACGACCGTGGCCGAACTGCGCGCGTTCGTCTCGGCCCTCGCCCAGGCGGGTGAGCTCGGCGTCCCGATCGCCTCGGTGCTGCGCGAGCAGGCTCGGGAGATGCGCGTCCGCCGTCGGCAACGAGCGGAGGAGCAGGCCCAGAAGGTTCCGGTCAAAATCCTGTTCCCGCTGATCGTGTGCCTGTTCCCGGCGATGTTCGTGGTCATCATCGGCCCCGGCGCGATCAGCATCGCCAAAGTCCTGATGCACCTCTGACGGACCCAGCCCCGACAGGACCAACGGCTCTATTGGTCCCTTCGGTGTAACCAAGTGAGACATCCGGAACGACATGCGGGTTGAACCTTCAACTGAGAGGGGTCAGCTCATGGCGATCAGAGTCGTCGTCGTCGACGGACACACGCTCACCCGGTTCGGCCTGACGACACTCGCCGCCGCGAACCCCGATCTGCACGTCGTCGCGGAGGCGAGCACAGGCGCCGAAGCGCTCGCCGTCATCGCATCCGTCAGTCCGGACGTCGTGACGCTGGCCGTCGACCTGCCTGACGGAGACGGTCTCCACCTGGCCCGCGACCTGCGCGACCACTACCCGTCGCTCGGCATCGTGGTCCTGACCTCGCACGGCGAGGACGACGTGCTGTTCCGCGCGCTGGAAACCGGCGCCTCAGCGTTCGTGGGCAAGAGCGCCCCTGTCGAGGAGATCCTCTGCGCGATCCGGCACGCGTCCGTGGCGGCCTCGTCGTTCACCGCGGCGGGCCTGGCCACAGCGATGGCACGCCGCCAGGCCACCGCCGCCCGGCTGGCTCTCTCACCCCGCGAGCGCGAGGTGCTGATGCTGCTGCGCGAGGGCGTGTCGATCCCGGCGATCGCCCGCACCCTGTACGTGTCGCCGTCGACGGCCAAGACCTACGTCTCACGCCTCTACGAGAAGCTGGGCGCCTCGAACCGCGCGCAGGCGTTGATGACGGCGCTGAGCAAGGGCCTGATCCGCAGCGACGCCGCGACTGCCTGACTCACGCCCACCAGAACGTCCACAGCGTCGCCCCGGTGACGATCAGCACCGCCAGCGATGCGACCGGCGCCTTCCAGTCCGCGTACCGGTCGGCCACGATCTGCCCCGCGACGACGAGCAACGCCGCCACGACGTGCGCGGTCACCGACAGAGTGCCGGGCCCGGGCAGATCACGGGAGTTCGCGTAGAACTGGACGCCGATGTTCCCCAGCGCGAGCAGCACGATGCCCACCGCGAGCACACCGCTCACGGCACGCAGGATTCCGAAGGTCCGCGACGGCCGCTTTGCTGCTTCGACGTCCACTCCAGCCACCCTACCGAGGCTCACGGCGCCAGCAGCGACCACGGCTCGATCGCCGGAGCCGCCGCCTGCCCCTCCGGACAGCTCCGCCGGAAGTCGCACCACTGGCACTGCCGCCCCGTGACCGGCGGGAACAAGATCTCCTGATCCCCACCGGCCTTCAACGTCTCCGAGGCCAGGTCGATCTCGTCGGCGGCCTCCTCCGCCCGCCGCACGTGCCGGGCCAGCGACTCGTCCGTGTGCTCCCACACCGCCACCGACCCGGACGGCAGGTGGTGCAGCTCCACCCGGCGGCAAGGCTTGCGCAACGTCCTGCGGGCCGCCAACGCGTACAGCGCCAACGCCTGCGAGCCGCGCGCGTCGTCCGAGGTCAGCACGTGCCGCCCGGTCTTGTAGTCGACGATCACCAGCTCGCCGTCGCGGTAGTCGATCCGGTCGACCCGCCCCTCGGCCACGATCCGCTCGGTCGGCGACGACACCCACCGCTCCACCCCGAGCGGCTCGAACGAGACGTCCAGCGACGACACGTAGTCGTGCACCCAGCCGCACGCGCGCGACCGGTACTCGGCGGCCTGGTCGACGTCGCGGAAACCCTCGGACTTCCACTGCCGGTTCACCAGCGCCACCGCCTGGTCCGGCGTCCGTCGGTCAGCGGGCAGGTCGAACAGGGCCTTGAGAGCGTTGTGCACCACCGCACCCAGCGTGTTGTGCGCCCACGCCCCACCACGCGGTGGCGACGGCCGGTCGAGGTACGTCATCCGGAAACGGCGTGGGCAGTCCGTCCACGTCGCGAGCTTCGCGGGCGTCACGCGCACGAGCCGGCGGGGTGCCGCGGTGCCGAAGTCGAAGCCGAGTTGTTCCACCCAAACAAAGCTACTCACCACCCCTGACAGTGTCTGATTGCCCCTGCTCCGCAGATGGCGGCGAGTTCGTCGAGAAGTCGGTCGTCCGCCCAATCGCCGGCGCCGAATTGGGCTCCGCCGAATTCGACGCCGGCGGTTGACCGGACGACCGACACGAACTCGCTACATTTCAGGGCATGGAGATCTGGCACAACCCCCGCTGCTCGAAGAGCCGCGCCGCCAAGCAACGCCTCGACGACGAGGGCGTCGAGTACACCGAACGCCGCTACCTCGACGACGCCCCCACCGCCGAGGAGCTCGACCACGTCCTCACGCTCCTGGGCAAGGAACCGTGGGAGATCGCGCGCACCAAGGAACCGGCGTACCCCAAGCTGCTGGAACAGGACCGCGCCAAGTGGATCGCGCACATGGTCGCGAACCCGAGCCTGATCGAGCGCCCGATCATCATCGACGGGGACAGCGCGCACATCGAGCGTTAAGACCCGGAGATGAAGCCCTGCACCGAGGACGCGACGAGCTGCACGGCGATCGCGGCCAGCAGCAGACCGGCGATCTTGGCCATCAGCAGGATCCCGCTCTCCTTGAACACCTTGATCAGCAACCCGGCGGACCGCAGCGTCCCCAGCAGGATCAGGTGCACGGCCACGATCGCCGCGGCCAGCGCCAGGTAAGAGCCGACGTCCCCACCGGCTTGGCGCACGAACACGATCGTCGCGGCGATGGCACCCGGCCCGGCCAGCAACGGCGTGCCCAGCGGCACCATCGCGATGTTGACGTCCTCGACCTCGGGGTGGTTCGTGGCGCCCTTGCCGGTCAACAGGTCCAGCGCGATCAGCAACAGCAGCAACCCACCCGCGCCCTGCAGCGCGGGAATGCCGATGTGCATGTACGCCAGGATCGAGTTGCCCGCGACGGCGAACAGCGTGATCACCAGGAACGACACCAGCACGCCCTGCCGCGCCGCCGATTTCCTCGCGTCCCGCGACTTGCGCCCGACCAGCCCCAGGAACACGGGCACGGTGCCGGGCGGGTCCATGATCACGAGCAGCGTGATCGAGGCCTCGATGAACAGCCGCAGGTTGAACACTCCGGACCACCTATCCCACGAGGATCTTGCCGCCTGTCGCCCGTGCGGCCAGAGCATCCAGCATCTCCGGGGACGTCGTCTCCGCGCCGAGCCGCACGGTCTTGTTCGTGCCGTGGTAGTCACTCGACCCGGTGACGAGCAACCCCAGTTCGCCGGCGAGCGAACGCAGGGACGTGCGAGTAGCAGCATCGTGGTCCGGGTGGTCGACCTCAACCCCGCCCAGGCCGGCGGCAGCCAGGTCGCGCACGACGTCCGCGGTCACGATCGGTCCGCGCGAGCGAGCGAACGGATGCGCCAGCACGGTCACGCCGCCGGCCTCGGCGATCATCTCGATGGCCCGCTCGACAGGCGTGTCCGTGCGACCCACGTAATAACGCCCACCGGTCAGGTACGTCGCGAAGGCCTCGTCGACGGACGACACCACCCCGGCGCGGATCAACGCCTGCGCCAGGTGCGGCCGTCCCGCCGGCGCGTCGAACGGCAACCGCTCCATCAGCTCGACCGGGTCGATCGGGAAGCCGTCGGCCTGCATCATCTCGGCCATCTTCTGCAGCCGTTCGCGCCGCTCGGAACGCAACCGCGACTGCTCGACCATCAACGCCGCGTGCGTCGGGTCGTACAGATAAGCCAGCAGGTGCACGGTGATGGTGCGGCCACGGCCGTCAGGGCACGCGCAGGAGAGCTCGGCACCACGCACGAGCCGCAGGCCAGGAGGCAATGCGGCAGCCGCCTCGGCCCATCCGGCCGCGGTGTCGTGGTCGGTGATCGCCACCGCGTCGAGTCCGGCTAGCGCCGCCGCCTTCACCAGTTCGGCAGGGCTGTCGGTGCCGTCGGACTCGGACGAATGGGTGTGCAGATCGATGACCACGTCGTCCAGTGTGGACGACGCCCCTGTGTGGTCCCCCTACGGGACCATCTTCTTCCCTCGCGCGGCCCGCTGTGCCTTGATCATCGAGAACCGCTCGGCCTGCGCCTTCTTGTCACCGAAGGTCAACTCCGAGATGGCGTCGTACACCTCTTCGGGGTCCGGCAGGAACTCCAGGCGGTTCAGCGCCTGGATCTGACCGGCCGACTCCACGATCAGCGTGCCGTAGCCGAGCATGCGCCCGCCCACGGTCCGCTCATAGGTGAGGTCGGTGACCTTGCTGATGGGCATCATCGCGACCTTGGTCTCGAAGACGCCCGATGTCAGCATGAACCGCTTGTCGGTGACGACGATGCGCTCGACCCACCACTCGATGATGAAGTAGGCGAGCCGCAGCAGCACGAGCAGCCCGCCGTACCACAGCACGTTCTGGATCACGCCCGCGTTCGACGGGAGCAGGTACGAGATCATCATGAAGCCCGCGAGCAGTGCCGCGGCTTCGAGCACGTCCCAGATCAGGTAGGACCAGTGCCTGCGCACCCGGATGACCCGACGCTCGCTCGACAGCAGGTAGTCGTCTGGATCACGTGGTGCGAACATGCGCTACCAGCCCTTCCCGGTACCAGCCAGTGCCCTGTCCCTGCCCACCCGTCAACGCCGGGTGAACTAGAACAATTGTCGCACGAAGGTGATCAGGGCCTCAGCCGCAGTTCGCAGCGAGTTGAGGATGTTGGTGACCAGTTGGGCGGCTTGCTGTGGCTCCGCGATCAGGAAGAACAGCAGCAAGGCGATTCCGGCGAAAGTGAGGATCTTCTTCAGGTTCACGGTGTCCACCCCGTCCGCGTTCCGCACCCGTTTGGCGCCGTTCGTGACCGTTGTACAGCACGGTTCAGCGCCTTGGGAGATTTGTACCGCAGCCGGGGTAGTCGGCTGCACCGCCGTTGAGGGGTGACTACGCTTCGTGATCGTGACGGCCAGCGATGAGCGCACGATCCGTTGTGTCGGAGGCATCGTGCATGACTCGAACGGGCGACTACTGCTCGTGCGACGTGCCAATCCGCCTGGTGAGGGCCTGTGGTCAATACCAGGGGGACGCGTGGAGCCGAACGAGGCGGACGAGGCTGCCGTGACTAGGGAAGTCGCCGAAGAAACGGGACTCTCCGTTACCGTTGGCCGCCTCGTCGGCAGTGTCGAACGAGCGGCCCCGAACGGGGTTTATTTGATCTTCGACTACGAATGCCAGGTCACGTCGGGTGTGCTCCGAGCGGGCGACGACGCATCGGATGTCGCTTGGGCGGACAGTGCGACCTTGGCCACACTTCCGACCGCAGATGGACTCCTGCAAGCGCTTTCCGACTGGAACTGCCTGCCCAGAGCCTGATCAGGGTTCACGCGATCGAGGAAACCGCTCAACGCCAAACGAGACGTTGCCCGTGGGCCTCAGTGGTCGCCAGAGTGGTCGTCTCGGCGCCCGCGTCACTCACACGGACAAGCCGCAGCTCGCCGCCCTCGTGAGCCGCCCACCAGGCAGGCCGCCCCAAAGCAGACAAAGCGGGCACGAGGTCGAGCCCAGAGCCGCTCGAGATGACCACCAGCGGAGCGTCGATCCCCTCGACCGCCTTGGCGAGGTCCGCGACCGGGTCGCCGGTCACCAACCGCGGTGGGTTCTTGCGCAGCACCCCGCACGCGACGCCGAACAGCCGCAGCCGCTCCGGTTGGTCCGCCCACACACACGCCTCGAGCCACGCGTAGGCGTCCTCATCGGTCAGATCAGCGGGTGCCACGCCGATGCCGGCCTTCGCGGCCACCTTGACCGTCTTGGGCAGCTTCGGCAGCACCGCGCCCGGCGCCAGTTCCAGCGCGCAGTGCAGACCCAGCGCGGCCTTGGCGGGCCCGGCGACGAGCTGGCCGGCCTCCTGGGTCTGGTAGCGGTACGAGTACTGGTCGAGCCCGAGCAGCAGGCCCGCGGTCGTCGCGGCCTCCACGAGCCCGATCGGCCCGCCGGCCTGCTTCGCCGCGGCCACCACGGCCGGGTAGAGCAGCGCAGCGCGCCGGACCTCGTTGGTCTGGATCACCTGCGAGCTCACCAGAGCCCGCACGCGGTCACCGCGTTGCAGCAGGAAGTCCCGGAACAACGGCCAGGTGCTCTCGTCCGCGCCGTACGTCCCGCCGAGCGACGGGTAGTAGTTCGACAGCTGGTGGAACGGTTCGGCCTGCACGAGCCGATGTGCCGCCGCCAGCAGGAGCTCGCCCGAGGCGTTGCTCTCGCTGGCGGCGGTCAGCAGATCGGCGACCTCCGGATCCTCGGCAGCACGCGACGCGAGGTGCTCGTAGAGAGGCGAAATTCCTGCTGCCTCCTCGGCGAACTCCCGCAAACGTTGCTGCGCAAGGCCCAGAGTCGTCACTTCACTCCTTCGGTTCGGGGCGCCCCGGCTGCTCGCCACCGCGAGCATCGCCGTAGGACTTCTTCGGCACCATGACCTTGCGCCGGAAGATGCACACGACCGTGCCGTCCTGCTTGTAGCCGCGAGTCTCCACGTAGACCACGCCCCTGTCGTCCTTCGACTTGGACGGGGTCTTGTCGAGCACCTCGGTCTCACCGTAGATCGTGTCACCGTGGAACGTGGGCTTCACGTGCCGCAGCGACTCGATCTCCAGGTTGGCGATCGCCTTGCCGGAGACGTCGGGCACGGACATGCCCAGCAGCAACGAGTAGATGTAGTTGCCGACCACGACGTTCTTCTTGAAGTCGGTCGTGTTCTCCGCGTAGTTCACGTCCATGTGGAGCGGGTGGTGATTCATCGTGAGCAGGCAGAACAGGTGGTCGTCGTACTCAGTGACCGTCTTGCCC
>NZ_JYJG01000238.1 GCF_000955955.1 Lentzea aerocolonigenes | reverse complement strand
ACCGTTGGCGGACAACAGCTAGCCGACCGCTGCCGGCACACGGGCAGCTGGCACGGACACCGGGGCACGGCGTTCCATCACCGCGCGTTCCAGCTGACGGGCCGGCGACTCGCCCAGGAGCTTGCGGGCCAAGGCGGTGCCTCGCGGTGGCGCCATGGCCAGCTCCAGCCGGAGCGCTTGCAGGCCGACGAAATGGCTCACCTCCTCCAGGATGGCCTTGGTGTCCGGGATCGACTTGGTGCGGCGGACCGCGTCGATCGCCGCGCGTTCCAGCGGAGCCATGTGGAAGCCGCGGCGGAGCACCGGCTTGGGGAGCCGGTCGGTGCGTTCCACGCGGAGGGGGCCGTAGCCCATGGCTCTGGAGCGGCGTGGGGCCAGGACGTGGATCGGGCCCAGCAGTGGGATGGCGGACTTCATGCCGTGCAGGCACAGGGCGTCGAAGGCCGTGAGCATGGCGCCTTCGCCCGCGTACATGAGGGCCGCGTGGACCAGCTGGGTGCGGCTGGGGCCTGCTCGGCTCAGCAGCAACACGCCGGGTAGGAGGCGTTGCCAGGGGGCGCCAGGGCGGCAGCGTTGCTCCACCAGCGTTGGAGTCAGTCCTATGTGGAGCAGCGCGGTGACGGGGGCTACTCGGTGGTCGAAGAGGGTTCCCAGGGCTTCCAGGTCGATGGGGTGGCGCATGGGTTCATCGTGGGCCAGGAGTCTCGCGAGAAGTCCGGGTCAGCGGGAAGTTGTGGATAACTCCGGGGTTGTGGACAAGTCGCGATCACTCGGGCTTCGGTTCGAACTCGGCTGTCCTTTCTGGACTGTTGCCGAGGAGTGAGGCTGGGCGGACGGCCAGCGAGCCGAAGCGGGAACGGGCCTGGTCAGCGGCTTGCTCGGCTTCGCGCCAGCCGCGTTCTGGGGCGTCGAAGATCAGTTGCTGGGCGGAGTCGGCGTTGTCAAGTCCCTCTATTCGGACGCCGATCAGACGGACCGCGCCGGGCGGGACCTGACCATCCAGCAGCTCCACCGCGGTGCGGTAGATCTCCTGGGTCACGTCGGTGGCGACGGACAGGGTGCGCGAGCGGGTGATCGTGGTGAAGTCGGAGAAGCGGACCTTGATCGAGACGGTGCGGCCGCGCAAACCCTTGGCGCGCAACGAACCCGCCGCACGCTCGGACAGGCGCAACAGCTCCAGCCGCAACACGGCGCGGTCGTGGTGGTCGACCTCGAAGGTCTCCTCGGCACCGATCGACTTCTCGCGCGAAACCGGCACGACGTCCCGCTCGTCGACACCGGCGGCCAGAGCGAACAGGTGCTCCGCCATCGCCACACCGATCATGCGACGCAACCGCGGCAACGGCGTGGCAGCCACGTCGGCGACCGTCTCCAGACCCTTTTCTTCAAGGCGCGCAGCGGTTTTCGCGCCAACGCCCCACAAAGCCGAGACCGGCAGCGGGTGCAGGAACTCCAAAGCAGCCGAAGCCGGAACGACCATCATGCCGTCCGGCTTGCACATGCCGGAGGAGAGCTTCGCGAGGAACTTCGTCGACGCCACACCGACCGAACAAGTCACACCGAAATCAGCGAACACGCGCGCACGAATCAACTCCCCCACACCACCAGGAGTCAGCCCCAAGCGGCGAAGAGCCCCGCCGACGTCCAGAAACGCCTCGTCCAGCGACAGCGGCTCGACGAGAGGCGTGATGTCGCGGAAGATCGCCATGACCCCGCGCGAGACCTCCTGGTAGAGGTCGAACTGCGGCGGCAGGTACACGGCATGAGGAGCCAGCCGACGAGCATGCGCGGTGGGCATCGCGGACCGCACGCCGTACTCGCGAGCCAGGTAGTTGGCCGAGCAGACGACGCCACGCCCGCCGATACCGCCGACCACGACAGGCACAGCAGCCAGCTCAGGCCGTTCGCGAATCTCCACCGACGCGTAGAAGGCGTCCATGTCCACGTGCAGCATCCGGCAGCCCGTGTCGTCGGGCCAGACGCCGTCACGCGCACGGAACCGATCACGCAGGCCGCGTGGCAGGCTCGCACTGCGACCCATGAACACCCCCTCGAACGCCAGTTCGAGAGAATCCTACAGTTTGTACACGCGCGCCGCGTTCTCCGACGCGATGAGTCGCGCGATCCGGTGCGCGTCCTCCTCCGTGAACGCGTCCCGGCGAAGCCCATCGGCGAGGAAGTCGGACAACGCCTGCCGGAACAGCAACGCGCCGAGGTAGTACAGCTCGGGCAGACCGAACGCGTCAGAGGAGAACAGGAACTTGCCGTAGGGCACGATCTCCAACGCCTCCGCGAACACCCGCGACGCCTGATGCCCCAACCCGTGCGTCGCCAGCCCGAGGTCGCAGAACACGTGCGGGAACACCTGCGCGAGATACCCGGCCTGCCGATGGAACGGGTAGTTGTGCAACAACAACACCGGCACGCCCAACGAGGCCGTCGCGCGCAGGAACGGCGTCAACAACGACGGATCGCAACGGTGCAGATCGATGTCCGCGTCGCCGTAGCCCACGTGGAACTGCAACGGCAGCCCGGCGTCCAACGCCTCCCACGCCAGCCAGGCGATCACCACCGGATCAGCCAACCTCCCGCCGGACCACGCCCCCAACGCGGCGACAACGTCCGAGTCCGATGGCCGCTCACCAGGCAACCCCAGCCCAACCCGATACGCCGCAACGGATTTCGCCCCAACAGCCGCACCGGAAGCCAACGCCGACCGAACAGCGACAACGAACTCGTCAGCAGACCGAGAAGGCCGCAACGACTCAGCCAGGTGCTCCAGCCGAACGATGTCCAGCGAAACCGCCCCGGCCAGCGACGCGAGCTCCGAACCCGACAGCAACCGCTCCGGCTGGAACCCACCGTCCACCAGGAACGTGTGGATCCCGGACGCCATCAGGAACGTCCGCGACACCTCGGTGATGTGCAGCGAATTCCTCCGTTCGAGGTACACATCAGCAGACGCGTGCCGAGGCAGGTCCAGCAACGGCGCACACCACCGCCGGACCGCGAACCCGAGCGCCGAGTCGAAGAACGACCCGCCGAGCTCAGAGACCGCATCAGCCTCCAGCAACAGCGACTCGAACTCCGAACGCGTGCTGTCAACGCGCAGCACGCCGTGGCAGTGGTGATCTATCAGCCCGAGTTCGGCGACGAACGGCAAGATGCCCATAACCTTAGGATCGTGGACTCTGCGGAACGGGACCAGCGGTTCGACCGGGCGACGGAACTCTTCGACGGCCTGAACGCCAGGGACGTGCGCGTCGTGGCGCTCACCTGGGTCGACAACAGCGGCATCACACGCACCAAGTCCGTGCCTCTGCGCAGACTGGCGCACGCGGCAGCACACGGCGTCGGCGCGTCACCGGTGTTCGACGTCTTCCTGTTCGACGACTGGATCATCCAGGGCCGGTTCGCCGGCGGCCCGGTCGGCGACCTGCGCCTGCACCCGGACCTCGACCGCCTCACCGTGCTCGCCGGCCAGCCCGGCTGGGCCTGGGCACCCGCCGACCGGTACTTCCAGAGCGGCGTCCCGTACCCGATGGACCAGCGCCTCCAGGCCCGCAAAGCCGTCCAGAACCTCGAAGCCCGCGGCCTCACCGCCCAGGCCGGCTTCGAGATCGAGTGGTGCGTCGGCAAGTCCGACACCGACGACTACGTCCCCGCCACGAGCGGCTCGGCCTATGGGCACGCACGGCAGGTGGAGCTGTCCGACTACTGCGTGGACATCCTCACCGCGTTGGACCAGCAGGACGTCGAGGTCCTCCAGTTCCACCCCGAGTACGCCGCCGGCCAGTTCGAGGTCTCCACCGCGCCAGAAGACCCCGTCGCAGCAGCAGACACCGCCGTACTCGTCAAAGAGACCATCCGCGCCATCACGATGCGCCACGGCATGCGCCCGTCGTTCTCCCCCAAGGTGGTCAACGGCGGCGTCGGCAACGGCGGCCACCTGCACTTCAGCATCTGGCGCGACGGCACGAACCTGTACAGGGACTTCCACGACGAGGCGAAGCAGTTCACCGCGGGCGTCCTCAGCCACATCCGCGCGTTGTGCGCCATCGGCTGCCCCTCTCTCGCGAGCTACCTCAGGCTCGTGCCGCACACGTGGTCAGCGCCGTTCGTGGCGTGGGGCGAGGAGAACCGCGAGACGGCCCTGCGCCTGATCCAGGACAACCTCGAGATCAAGTGCTTCGACCTCACCGCGAACCCGTACCTGGTCGTCGCGGGCGTGATCGCGGCCGGTCTGGACGGCATCGCCACGCAGGCAGCGCTCCCGGAGGGCCTCAACGTCGACCCGGCGCTCCTCGACGACGTTCAGCGGCTGCCCACGTCCCTCAGGGAAGCCGTCGAGGAGTTCGAGAAGGACGCCGTCCTCACCGAGGCGTTCGGCAAGGAGCTCGCCGGCACGATCGCGGACGTCCGGCGCGGTGAGATGGAGCGCTACAAGGAAGCCAGTCCGCAGGGAATCGCCAACGTCACTCGCTGGCGCCACTGATCTCCCGGCGCAGCCGCGTCAACGCCCGGTGCTGGGCCACCCGCACCGCACCGGGCGTGGAGCCGACTGCCTCGGCCGTCTCCTCCGCCGACAGTCCGACCACCACACGCAGCACCACGATCTCGCGCTGCTTGTCGGGCAACACGCGCAGAAGAGCGGCCATCTGCGAGGACATCTCCCCCTGCATCGCACGCTGCTCCGGCCCAGCGTCGTCGTCGACCGACTCGGGCAGTTCGGGAACGGGTTCCGCGCGGTTGCGAGTGTGGCTGCGGTACGAATCGGCGACCTTGTGGGCAGCGATCCCGTACACGAACGCCAGGAACGGCCGCCCCTGATCGCGATACGACGGCAACGCGGTCAGCACCGCGAGACACACGTCCTGCGCAACGTCATCCGCGGACGCGAACGACCCAACGCGCGCACGGCAGTACCGCACGACCAACGGCCTGATGGTCCCCAACAGCCTGTTGATCGCCGCACGATCCCCCGCCACGGCCAGCGCCACGTGGCTGTCCGCCGCCTCCGGCTTGTTCGAGTAGTACGACGGTGCCGGCGGATCGACCGGTTCCTTCCCGCCCACGCCCGCGGTCCGCTCCACCAACGAGTCCAGCGCACCCCGGGACGCCTCGATCGCGCCCCCGGCGGAGGACTGCTGAACAGCCTCCACGGGAACCTTGCGATGCAGAGCGGGTGTGAAGTCCACGCGGATCACCGTTCCTCGTCCGAGTGCTGGCGTGCGATGAGCCGAGCGCGCCGGATCCGGCCCTCGACGGCCCTCGGGGTGAGGCGGGTGAGCTCCGCGATCTCCGCGTGCGAGTAGCCCTCGTCGTGCAGGAGCAGCAACCGGCGGTTGTCCTCGCTCAACGCCGCGAACGCCGCGTCGGCCGCCTGCTGCTCCACGACCGCGTCCTCGGGCGTTCCCTCGGCCACGACCTGCTCGAGAGAGGCGAACGAGTCCAGCAGGTCGACGTCGCGCCAGCTGTTCATGCGCGTCTGCCACCGCCGGTACACGTTCGGAAAGGCCAGCACGCACGCGTTGACGAAGTACTCGTCCAACGGCTGCCCGCGCTCGACCGACCACTCCTTGCCGAGCAGACCACGCTCGCAGAAGATCACGAATCCCTCGAAGACGGCGTCGCTCGCCAGTTCCTCGGCCTCGTCCAGCGGGATGACCTGTTGGTGCAGGTAACGGCCATGTCTGCCGCAGCGGGCGAACACCGCCCCGGACCGTACAAGCCTTGTAACAATGGTGAGCCCGCGTCCGAGAAGCTGGCGATGGAACTGGTCCCAGAGCAACCCCGTCAGTCCTGACTCGCGCAGGTGCTGCACCAGCACCCCGTCGACGCGCAGCCGATCGGCGTGCGCTGAGTCAGAACCCCTCATGCCCTTAGGTATGTCGTTTGGATTCATTTAGCCCACGCGCCCAGCCGAGATTCACCCGATCGGCACACTGGCGGCGGCTATTTCCTTCCGCAGACGGCCCAGTGCCCGGTGCTGTGCGACCCGGACCGCGCCCGGCGTCGACCCCACTGCCTCGGCGGTCTCCTCGGCGGAGAGACCCACCACCACGCGCAGCACGAGGATTTCGCGTTGCTTTTCCGGTAGCACTCGCAGCAGCTCGCCCATGGCTCCGTTCAGCTCGACCTGAAGGGCGAAATCCTCGGGACCGGTGCCTCGCGACTGCTGGTCCGGAACCTCGGCCATCGGCTCCGCACGGTTACGAGCGAGCGCGCGGTGCGCGTCGGCGACTTTGTGCGCGGCGATGCCGTAGACGAAGGCGAGGAAGGGCCTGCCCTGCTCCCGGTAGTTCGGGAGAGCCGTCAGCACGGCCAGACAGACGTCCTGCGCGACGTCGTCCGCGGTTGTCGCGGAACGCCCCACCCGTGCGCGACAGTACTTCACCACCAGCGGACGCAGGTAGCGAAGTAGCTGGTCAATAGCCCTGCCGTCGCCGTGCACGGCCAGGTTGACCAGTTCCGCGGATAAAGCCGAACTCTCCATCCGAAGCGTCCCCTCGTCGACATCCCGTGGAGGAGACGTGCGACACGTCACTCCTTATGCGGAAAGTAGGGAGAAACTTCAAACGTCACCCGTTCGGAGCAAGCATCAGCGGTTGGTAATAGGCGTGGAGCAACCACTCCACGTAACCGAAACCCGCGCGTTCCGCCAATTCGGTGATTTCGTGACGGGTAATCGCCCAATACCGTGTTTTGCCCACCACAACGCGCCACGACTCGGCTTCGTGCAGCTGGAACATCTCCAGCTCGTACTGGTCGCCGTCCCAATGCCACAGCTGGAACCACACGACTCGGCCAGGGCCGACGGACGGTGGCGTCGACAGTGGCCTCGATTGAGGCCGTTCGCGCCGAATCGCGTCGTAGTCGCGCGTCGAGAGGATGAGCCGGCCACCGGGCCGCAACACCCGCCGCATCTCTCGCAGCGCCGCAAGGACGTCATCAGCCGTCAGCAGGTGCGGAAGCGCGTTGTCCGCGGCGAGCACGACGTCGAACGAGTCGTCAGCGAACGGCAACGCACGCATGTCCGCCGCGAACGCAGGCAACGACACCCCACGCGCAGAGGCCTCCACAACGGCCCGAGAAGTGGCCTTGAGGCTCAGATCCGTCCCGACGACGGAGTAGCCACGCTGAGCCAGACCGATCGCCTGTGTGCCGATGCCACACGCGCAGTCCAGAACGCGCGCGCCAGGTGGAATGAACTTCGAGAGCTGCGAGGCCTGCCGGGCCATCGACGCGTCCCAGTCCGGGAACAGCAGGTCGTACGACCCGGCCAGCCCGTCGTAGAACGCCCCGGTCAAATCAGCTCCTCGACCCCCACGGACGACCGCAGCTTCGCCAGCGCCCGGTGCTGAGCGACCCTGACCGCGCCCGGCGTCGACCCGACCGCCTCCGCCGTCTCCTCCGCCGTCAAGCCGACCACCACGCGCAACAGCAAGATCTCGCGCTGCTTGTCCGGCAGGCTCTCGAGCAACTGACCCAGCCGCTTCGAGAGCGACCCGAGCAGCGCGTTCTGCTCCGGATCGACCGTCAGCGACGGCCCGTCCGGCACCTCGGCGACCGGCTCGGACCGGTTGCGCGCCGACACCCGGTGCGCGTCCGCGACCTTGTGGGCAGCAATTCCGTACACGAACGCGAGGAACGGCCGTCCCTGGTCACGATAGGTGGGCAACGCCGTGAGCACGGCCAGGCAGACCTCCTGCGCCACGTCGTCCGCCGACGCGTACGCGCGCTCGTTGCGGCCGACGCGCGCACGGCAGTACCTCGACACGAGCGGCCGGACGGAGGCCAGCAGCCGTTCGACGGCACGCCGATCGCCCGCGACGGCCTCGTTGACGAGCGAGGCCAGCAGGTCGGAACTCTCCATGGCGCGGGTCCCTACGTTGGCAGCGGAGCCATCATCTTTCGCCACGAATTCGTTTGGGACCAGTCATCGGGACCATAAAAGTCCCAACTGCAAACGCTTTCAGGCGGTTCGGCGGGCGAGGACGTGCAGTCGAGCAGCCACGTCTCTGAGCGGAGACCGTGTGGCCGCAGCCAATTCCAGCTCGGCGAGCGCGTCGGCAGCGCCCGGGTTCGCGTCCAGCACGACGCCGGGTACGAGGTCCGAAACGATGCCATGACCTTGCAGGAGCTCGACAGAAAGCCCTGCCTCCAGGACCAGCTTCTCAAGCCCTGGAACGTCGAACCTACGTTGCAACGGATCGCGCGTGCCCGCAAGCTGACCCGCCTCGTCGTCCAGCAACCGCCGCGCGTCCACGATCCGGCCGGCGATCGCGCGGTGCAGGATCGCCGCGAAACGGTTCGCCACCAGCACCGACACCGCCCCGCCCTGAGCGACCGCCGCGGCCAGCGACGACAGCGAGGAAGCCGCGTCGTCCACGAACTCCAGCACGCCGTGCGCGAGCACCAGATCGGCCTCACCAGCGGGAACGCCGAGATGATCCGTGTCGCCCTGGACCGCGTTGATCGTCACCCCGGCTTCGCGCGCGCGGGTGTTCAACGTGGCCAGCGCGTTGGGCGACGGCTCGACGACCGTGACCGCGCAGCCCGCCGCGGCGAGCGGCACGGCCCAGACCCCGCTGCCACCGCCCACGTCGAGGACGCGCGGGGGTTCGCCACCCCGGCGCGTGCGTGCGGCGGCCAATTCGGCGTCGAGCACCCTGTGTACGGCGTCCGGTCGCATGTCAGTAAGAGTAGGAGACCCTAGAGTGGGTCCGTGCATACGGTGTCCGTGCTCAGCCTCAAGGGAGGCGTCGGCAAGACGACGGTGGTGCTCGGCCTCGCCTCGGCCGCTCTCCGTCGTGGCGTTCGCACGCTGGTGATCGATCTAGATCCGCAGTGCAACGCCACGTCGACGCTGGAGCCCGAGGAGTCCAAGGCGAGCATCTACGACGTCCTGCAGGACCCGTCCGAGGAGAACCTCGAGCAGGCGATCCGCCCGAGCAAGTGGGGCGACGGCATCGACGTGCTGTCCGGGTCCGAGGACGCGGAGCTGCTCAACCACCCGGATCCGAACGAGTCGAAGCTGCACCGGCTGAAAGACGCGCTGCGCACGTTGCGGGACATGTACGAGGAGTTCCCGTACGACCTGGTGCTGCTCGACTGCCCGCCGTCGCTGGGCCAGCTGACCCGCTCGGCGCTGGTGGCCGCGGACCGCGCGCTGCTGGTCACCGAGCCGACGATGTTCGCCGTCGCGGGCGTGCAGCGGGCGTTCGAGGCGGTGCAGAACGAGCGCGAGCTGAACAACCCCGACCTGCAACCGTTGGGCGTGGTGGTGAACCGGGTGCGGCCGCGGTCGCACGAACACCAGTTCCGCATCGAGGAGCTGCGCGACATCTTCGGGCCGTTGGTCATGCCGGTCGCGTTGCCGGACCGTCTGGCCGTGCAGCAGGCACAGGGCGCGTGCATGCCGATCCACGAGTGGGGCACGCCGGGCGCGCGCGAGGTGGCGCTGGCGTTCAACCTGCTGCTGGCCCGCATCCAGCGCATCTCCCGCAGCCGGCGCCGCGCGGTGCACCACGACTTCGACGACGACGAGATCCAAGAGGCGGTGGATGCCTGAGGGCGACACCGTCTTCCTGGCCGGCCATCGGATGCACGAGGCGCTGGCCGGGAAGACGCTGCGGCGCGGCGAGCTGCGCCACCCTCGGTTGTCCACACTGGACCTCGCCGGGCTGGACGTGCTGGGCGTGCGCACGTACGGCAAGCGCATGTTCACGCACTTCTCCGACGGCAACAGCCTGCACAGCCACTTCCGCATGGACGGCGCGTGGCACCTCTACCGGCCGGGCGAGCGCTGGCGGCGTCCCGCGCACCAGGCCCGCGCGGTGCTCGAGGTGGACGACCGGCAGGCGATCGGGTTCGCGTTGCACGACCTGGAGTTCGTGCCGACGTCCCGCGAGGACGAGCTGATAGCGCATCTCGGGCCCGACTTGCTTTCTTCCGACTTCGACGCCGCTGAGGCCGTTCAGCGGTTGACCGCGGACCTTTCGCGACCTATCGGTCTCGCATTGTTGGATCAACGGGTCATGGCCGGCGTCGGCAATCTCTACCGCGCGGAAGTTTGTTTCCTGTTGGGCGTTCTGCCGACGGCACCTGTGTCATCTGTGGACGCCTCACGTGCGGTTGCTTTGTCCCGCAAGCTGTTGCAGGCGAACCAGTGGCGGCCCGAGCAGATCACGACATCTGATCGACGGGTCAAGAACTGGGTTTTCGAGCGCACGGGTAAACCTTGTTTGCGTTGCGGCACAAGGGTCCGATCGGGCGAGTTCGAGACCAGATTTGTGTACTTCTGCCCAAAATGCCAGTCCGGTTGAACCGAAGTGGTCTCCTGCCCGTGTCCTCCGACATGGCGGTAAATCTGGATGCGCTGCGCCCGGGCTACACCGACGACCCGTACTCGGTGCTGAAGAGTCTGCGCGAAGCAGGTCCCGTGCACCGGGTGGAGACCCTCGGCGTGCCGATGTGGCTCGTGACCCGCTACCCCGACGTGCGCGCCGCGTTGGACAACCCGCTGCTGTCCTCGCACGGCTCCGCGCTCGCCGAGCCGTTGCGCGGTCATCCGCACTTCGCGTCGTGGTGGTTCGGCGATCTGTCCGAGCACATGATGAACGCCGACGGCCCCGACCACACCCGCCTGCGAAGCGCGGTGTCGAGCGAGCTCACGCCGCGGCGCATCGCCTCGTTGCGGCCTCGCGTCGAAGCGCTGGCGGCATCGCTGGCCGATGCGTTCGCGGACGGCAGCTGCGACCTGATCGCGGACTTCGCGGCGCCGCTGCCGATCACCGTGCTGATGGAACTGCTCGGCGTGCCGTCCGTCGACCAGGAGAACTTCCGGTACTGGGCGGACGTCGTGACGGGCCTTGCCGACGGCGACGCGGCCTCGGCGCGCGAGGAGACCGCCGGCTACCTGGGTGATCTCGTGGCGCACAAGCGCACGTCCGGCGACGACGACCTGATCGGCGCTTTGGCCCGCAAGGCCGAGCTGACCGACGGCGAGCTCGCCTCACTCGCGTTCCTGCTGCTGGTCGCGGGCTACACGACCGCCGTCGACCTGGTCGGCAACGGTGTGCTGGCGTTGCTGCGCCACCCCGAGCAGCTCGAGTTGTTGCAGCGCTCGTCCTCACTGCTGCCCGGCGCGATCGAGGAGTTCCTGCGGTTCGACGGGCCGACCTCGCACCTGCTGCGGTTCGCCTCCCAGCCGGTGACGATCGGCGGCGTGCAGATCCCGGCCGGTGAGGTGGTGCTGCTGTCGCTGGCCTCGGCCGAGCACGACAGCGCCCGCTACCCCCGCGCCGACCAGCTCAACATCGAACGGGCGGACCGGCAGCACCTGGCGTTCGGGCACGGCATCCACTTCTGTCTCGGCGCACCACTGGCCAGGCTGGAGGGCGAGGTGGCGTTCCGGACGCTGCTGGGACGCTGCTCGGGGCTGGCGCTTGACCCCTCGCGGCCGCTGGAGTGGCGGGTGTCGCTGGGGAGTCGCGGGTTGCGGGGGCTGCCGGTGACGTTCCGGACCAAGCCGGCGATGCCCCTGGACGAGCAGGCGACGATCAAGGTGCCGAAGCCCCTCTAACGCTGACGGGGTGCTCCTCCAACTCGACGTACACGTCGAAGTGTCCGGTGAGTTCGAACATCGACGCCGCGTCCTCCGCTTCGATCTCCTCCGGCGTCTTGCCGTCCGCGAGAAGGGCACGCGCTTGCCCAGCCAAATCCCCCATGACGTGCCGAACGACGTGATGGCCCGAACGGGAGGGCCGCGAGGTGATCGAGCTCGTCGGGCCCGGGTTCACCGCGCCGATCCAGGACCCCGCGCCGGACTGCTTGCGTGAGGTAGGCGACTAACAGAGCGCGCGCCCACGCTGAGCTGCCGTTATAGGGTAGGCGCGTGGTTTACAAGCAGGTGGTTCGCAGGGCGTTGTTCGGAATGCACGGCGGCGACGCGGAGCGGGTCCACGAGACCACGCTCAACGTCATGGCGAAGCTGAGCCCGTTGGCGAAGTTCGCGCGCAACCAGAACAACCCGCGCACGGTGTTCGGCGTCCGGTTCCCGAACCCCGTCGGGCTCGCGGCGGGTCTCGACAAGGACGGCAGGGCCCTCCCCGCGTGGGCCGCGCTCGGGTTCGGGTTCGTCGAGGTCGGCACGGTCACGTGGCACGCGCAGCCGGGCAACCCGAAGCCGCGCCTGTTCCGGCTCCGCGAGGACGAGGCGATCATCAACCGGATGGGCTTCAACAACGCCGGTGCGCAAGCGCTTGCCGAGAAGCTCGACAGGACGACGTTGAAGGCCCCGCTCGGCATCAGCCTCGGCAAGTCCAAGATCACGCCGGTCGAGGACGCCGTCCAGGACTACCTGAACTCGCTCAACGCACTGAAGAACCACGGCGACTACTACGCGATCAACGTCAGCTCGCCCAACACGCCCGGTCTGCGCAGCCTCCAGGACAAGGGCGCCCTCACCGAGCTCGTCCAGGAACTCACCAAAGCCACGACGAAGCCGATGCTCGTCAAGATCGCGCCCGACCTCACCGACGACGCCGTCGAAGAGGTCATCCAGGTGTGCCTGGACAACGGCATCAAAGGCCTCATCGCCACGAACACCACCCTCGGCCGCGAGGGCCTCAGCAGCGCTCACAAGACCGAAGCGGGCGGCCTCAGCGGCAAGCCCCTCGCCCAGCGCGCGAACGACGTCGTCCAGTTCATCACCAAGAACAGCGAGCTGCCCGTCATCGGCGTCGGCGGCATCGCGACCGCGGACGACGCCAAGCGCATGATCGACGCCGGCGCGAGCCTCGTGCAGATCTACACCGGGTTCATCTACGAGGGACCAGGCCTGGTCTCGAGGATCAACCGGGCACTGAGGTGAGCGTGCGCTCGACGTGCTCCCAGCGGCCGGCCGGACGGTAGCCGCGCAGCACGGTCAGCAACGAGCGCAGCACGGCCACGAAGTCGACGAACACGATCACCATCAGCAGCGGGTAGGCCAACGGCGCCAACGACAGCAACCGCAGCTTGGACGGCCACGGCTCGGTCAGGTCACCAATGATCGTGAAGAACGTGACGCCCGTGTAGACCGCGCACAGCAGCAGGATGCCGGTGAACCACCCGGTCTGGAACGTTGCGCTGACGACGACGTACACGAAGAGGGGCTCGAACAGCACGAGAACCTCCCCTGCCGCCGTGTAGGGCAGGTGCAGCCACGAGAGAAGACAGGAGCAGGACCGGCCGAAGAAGAGCGAGCGGTGCTTGTAGAACGCTTGCAGACGGCCGAATTTCCAGCGGAACCGCTGGCGGAGCAGGCCGCTCAACGACGGCACGGCCTGGGTGTACGCGATGGCGTCGGCGGCGAAGATGATGCGCCAGTCGAAGTTGCCGCGCACCGAGAGGATCTTCATCGAGAAGTCGATGTCCTCGGTCATCGTGTCGGTGTCGAAGTACCCGCACGCGCGCACGATCGAGGTGCGGAACACCGAACCGACCCCGCCGATCACGTACTCGCAGTTGAACACCGTGTAGCCCTGCTTCAACCGGTGCACCACCGCGTACTCCAGCCGCTGCACCCACCCCAGCACACCGCGCGGACAAGCGATCTTCACGTTCGCCGCGGCCGCCAGCACCAACGGGTCCGCGAAGTGCGCGACCATCCGCGAAACCGCGGACACCGACAACGTCGAGTCGGCGTCCAGCACCATCACGAGTCCGTCACCGACGAGATGCATGCCGGTGTTGATCGCTGCCGCCTTGCCCGCATTCGGTTGTGAGACAACACGAACACGCGGCCCGAACCCGGACAGCACCTCGGCAGTGCGGTCGGTCGAGCCGTCATCGACCACGATCACGGACACGTCGGCGTAGGAACTGTCCAAAACGGACTGAACCGCGCGCGCAACGCACAGCTCCTCGTTGTACGCCGGGATGACCACCCACACCGTTGGCGCGTAAGGCAACGGGCGCGAGCGGTGCAACGACAGGTCGTAGAGGTCGGCCGCCACCAGGACGACGCACACCCGCACCACGCCGATCATCGCCAGCGGCACCATGAGCCACACCAGCGACGTCATCGGCGGTGGCGCAGCAGCAGGATGCGGGACGCGAGCAGACTGCCCGCGATTATGGCGCAGGCCAAGAACAACACCACGTAGTACGCGGCAACCATGACGGACTCCCTCCGTGGACCGGAAGCAGGATCGGTCCGAAGTGGAGGGACGGAAACCACACAAACGTGTGGCGCTGGCGCTGCACTAGTTACGGCGTGCAGCCCTCAGCCAGCGCATCACCGGGTGCAGGATCACGACGAGCAGCGAGCCCCACACCATGCCGCCCATCGACAGGTCGCCGATCTCGATCGTCAGGTCGCCGACGCCGGCCACCAGCGCCGCGCCGCCCACCATCGCGTTCGCCGGGTTCGTCAGGTCGACGCCGCGGTCCATCCAGATCCGCACGCCGATGAGCACGATCAGGCCGTATAGCACCAACGTGCAGCCACCCAGCACACCCGGCGGGATGGTGCCGAACAACGCGATGGCCTTCGGGGAGAACGCGAGAGCAGCGGCGAACACACCGGCGAACGCGAACGCCGCGGTGGTGTACACGCGCGTCACGGCCATGACGCCGATGTTCTCGGAGTACGTCGTCGTCCCGGCACCGCCGCCGAGCCCGGAGAGCGCCGTGGACAGCCCGTTCGCGATGATCGCGTCACCGACGCTGCCGTCCAGGTTGCGGCCCGTCAGCGCCGCCACGGCCTTCACATGACCCACGACCTCGGCCACCAGGACGATCACCACCGGCAGCATCAGCAGCACGACGGACGGCCGCAGCTCCGGCTGGTACAGCTTCGGCAGGCCCACCCAGGCCGCGTCGCGCAGTTCGGCGAACTTCTCCGGCGGCACGACACCGAACAACGCGCCGCCCACCCAGACGCCCGCGAAGCCCACCAGGATCGAGAGCCGGTAGAGCAGGCCCCTGCCCAGCACGCCGGCCAGCAGGATCACCGCGGTCGTGATGGCGGCCAGCGCGGGCTGCCTGGCGAAGTTCGAGGTGGCCTGGTGCGAGAGGTTGAGGCCGATGATGATCACTACGGCGCCGGAGACGACCGGCGGCATGACCGACTCCAGCAGCCGCACGCCGAGCGCTTTGACCGCGATGCCGACGACTATCACCAGCAGGCCCGCGGCGACCACACCGCCGAGCTGCGCGGCCGTGCCCTGTTCACGAGCGGCGACGAGCGGCGCCACGAAGGCGAAGGACGAGCCCAGGTAGCTCGGGACGCGGTTCTTGGTGATCACCAGGAACAGCAGCGTGCCCAGGCCGGAGAACAGCAGGGTGGTGGCGATGGGCAGACCGGTGGCGGCGGGAACGAGCACCGTCGCGCCGAACATGGCGACCAGGTGCTGCACTCCGAACCCGATGGTGAGCGGCCAGCTCACCCGTTCTTCTGGCGCGACGGTTTCACTGTCGGTGATCCGACCGTCCCCGTGCACGGTCCACAACGCCAACGCACTGCCTCCCGGCAACCCAGCCGGACTTCCCGCAGACCGGCCCCGGAATCCTGCCACGCCATGTAGTGGCTACGGCTAGATAACGGTCTGATAATCACACGATTCGCCTAAAGATCTCCAGAGAGACTCGCCGAATAGGCGCACGCAATTACAGACCGTCACGATCAGTACGCTGAATAGCCTGACACGTCTCGCATCGCAGACGCGAGGCCGGCCATGTGGTCGGTGGCGTCGTCGAGCACCTCACGCGGATCCTGGAACGCCGTGCTCGCCGCCAGCGCCTTTCCGGCAGCCGCCACGAGCGAACAGTAGCGGTCCACGCCGTCCGCCAGTTGGATCCTGAGCACGCGGACGCCCTCGACCAACGGTGCGCGCTCCAGCGGCGGTGCGGTGTTCCTGGCGCGTTCGACGGCCTGGAGCTGTGCGGACACCGCACGGATGGCCGCAGAGGCCTCCTGGGCGGTCTGGCGGGCGTGCTGGACGGACTCCGTCGGCATCGACACGAGCGTCGGCGAGTCGAGCTGGCGCAGCAGCTCGTGCATCGCGTCCTCGGCACCGTGGAGCTTCTCCATGGGAACGCGGGCGGCGGAGATGTGCGCGGGCAGCGGCGGGCGGACAGCAGGCGGCGGCGTCAGCTCCAGCCGTTGCTTCGCGCCCTTGAGCTCACGCAGCTTGAACCCGCTGCGGACGGCGAGCAGGCCGGGCAGCGCGGCACCGATCGTGCCGGTGACGGTGGCCCACGTGCCGAGCACGCCGGTGAAGCCGAACACGGCCAGCGTGCCGAAGATCGTGATCAACGCCAGCCAGAACGTGAGCACGGCGTTGGTGCGCCTGCGCTTGCGTTCCAGCTTGGCGCGCGGGTCGTTCCACTTCTGCAGGCGGTAGCGCGCCTGTTCGGCCAGCGGGTGGCCCTGGAGCGACGCACCCAACTCGTTGACGACCTTGCGGACGATCTCGTTGTTGGGACGGTTTCTCCAGGGCTCCATGATCACCTGCTGACTCCTCCTGTGGTGCCGTCAGCTCAGTGCTGAGCGGGCGGCACCTGCTGCTGCGTGGTCTTCTGCTCGCTCTGCACGCGCTGCGCGATCTCGGCCTGGATCTGGGCGGCGGCGCTGTTGCCCGCGGTGACCTGCGGCGGCGTGCTCGCGGCACCACCGTGCATGGACGCGCGGATCTGCTCCAGCCGCGACGAACCCGCGAGCTGGGTGGTCGAGGCCTGGACCTCGAGCATCCGGCCCTGAACCGAGTTCTGGGCGAGCTCTGCGGACCCGAGCGCGGTCGAGTAGCGCTTCTCGATCTTGTCGCGCACCTCTTCGAGCGACGGCACGTTGCCCGGCGCGGCGAGCTCGCTCATCTGGTTCAGCGACGCAGAGACCTGCTCCTGCATCTTCGCCTGCTCCAGCTGGCTGAGGAGCTTGGTGCGCTCGGCGAGCTTCTGCTGCAGCATCATCGAGTTGCGCTCGACGGCCTGCTTGGCCTGTGCGGCGGCCTGCAGCGACTGGTCGTGCAGCGTCTTGAGGTCCTCGATGCCCTGCTCGGCGGTGACGAGCTGGGTGGCGAAGCCCTGCGCGGCGTTCTCGAACTGCTGGGCCTTCTGCTCATCGCCCTTGGAGCGCGCCTCGTCGGCCAGCACGAGCGCCTGACGAGCGGAGGCCTGCAGCTTCTCGACGTCGCCGAGCTGCCGGTTCAGCTTCATCTCCAGCTGCCGCTGGTTGCCGATCACGGCTGCCGCCTGCTGAGAAAGCGCCTGGTGCTGACGCTGCGCCTCCTCGATGGCCTGCTGGATCTGCACCTTCGGGTCAGCGTGCTCGTCGATCTTCGACGAGAACGAAGCCATGAGGTACTTCCAGAACTTCACGAACGGACTGGCCATCTCCTACGCCTGCCTTCTCGGTGCCGGTGTTGGATCCATCGTCTCAATTGTGCGTCGGCGGTTCCACCAACCTGGGGAGATATCCGGGATGACCCCGACCCTCCCTGGGACTTTGGAGTGAAACGCCCGACGGCGCCCAATCCTGCCCGCACCCGCGCCCCGAGACGCGGTGACCCAACGTGCTGATGCCAAGCCGTTGCCTGCCGTTCAGCGTGCTGGCGTCTTGCCTAGATGAACGTTCGAACGAGCAATCTTGTTGCAGACCGTCACGTGTCGGAAGCCACAACGCCCCCACCCGTGTTTCCTGGAGTACGCGGGGACCCCGCGTACTCCAGGAGAGGACGCGGGGTCCCCGCGTGCCGAAGAAGCGTCACCCGAATGCCAGCGACCCCGTTCGCCATCGGCGCGAACGGGGTCGAGAGAGCAGGTGGGCGATCAGGCCGCTACGACTGCCTTGGGGGTCTTGCCGATCTTGCTCGTGAGCCGGTGACTGAGCATCGGCTGCAGGCGCAGGTCGGACAGGTCGTCGGACAGCGTGGACGGCAGCACGCGGCCACCCTCCAGCTTCCCGCGCCCAGGATCCGGGCGACCGCTGGGAACGGTGTCCGGCACCGTGTCCGGCGTCTGCGAGACGGCGCCGATGTCGGAGGCGACGTGGTGCAGCAACTCGGACAAGGGCAGTTCTAACGCGTCACAAATGGCCGCGAGGAGTTCGCTGGACGCCTCTTTGCGGCCGCGCTCCACCTCGGACAGGTACCCCAGGCTCACGCGGGCGGTCCGAGAGACCTCGCGCAGCGTGCGGCGTTGGTTGGTGCGGGCATGGCGAAGTCGATCACCGATCGCCTCGCGTAGCAGCACGGTCATCGCGCGCCTCCTTCCGGCCGGCCGTGTCCCTACGTTACCGATCGACACCGACAACGGGCACTGACTTCCGAACACGTCCGCCAAGGGCGAACGAACGCCGAGTCATCGTTTGTTCCCGTCCCCGGTCATCAGCAGGTATTCCGACAGCAGGACCAGCGCTTTCTCCACGGAAACCGAACGGACCGCTGTGCGGTCGCCACTCACCGTGATAGTCCGCACTGTGGACACTCCAGGTCCGCTCAAGCCGATGTGGACCGTTCCTGGAGCGACTCCGTCCTGCGGATCGGGGCCGGCGACCCCGGTCAGTCCGATCCCCCAGTCCGATTTGCACCGGTTCCGGGCGCCCTCGGCCAGTTGGATCGCAACGTCGGGGTGCACGGCGCCGTGCTCGTCGAGCAACTGCTGATCCACGCCGGCGAGCTCGTGCTTGAGCTCGGTGGCGTAGACGATCAACCCACCGCGGACCACGGCACTCGCCCCCGGTGTGTCGACCAGCGTCGCGCACAGCAGACCCGCGGTCAGCGACTCGGCCGTGGCGACGGTCTGTTTCCTCGCTTTGAGCAGCTCGACGACGTTGGTCATGCGACGGCGCGACCTGCCCTTGCCTTCAGCTTGAACGCGCGGATGACGTAGTCGATTCCCGTCACGATCGTGAGAACGAGCGCGGCGGCCATGATCACCCAGGCGATGACCGCGATCACGTCGTTCTGCGGGAGCAGGAACAGCCCGATGGCGATGACCTGTGCCAGCGTCTTCGCCTTGCCGCCGCGGCTGGCCGGGATGACGCCGTAGCGGATCACCCAGAACCGCAGCAGCGTCACACCCACCTCGCGCACGGCGATGACGATCGTGATCCACCACGGCAGCACGTCGAGGATGCTCAGCCCGACGAGGGCGGACCCGGTGAGCGCCTTGTCCGCGATCGGGTCGGCGATCTTGCCGAAGTCGGTGATCAGCCCGTGCTTGCGGGCGAGCGTGCCGTCGATGTGGTCGGTGAAGCTCGCGACGGCGAAGATCCCGAACGCGATGAGCCGCCACGTGGTGTCGAAGCCGCCCGCCGCGAACAACGAGAGCAGGAAGACCGGGACCAGTGCCATCCGCGCCATCGTGAGGATGTTGGCGACGTTGAGCAGCGGGACCTTCCTGGCCTCGGTCATGTCGCGAGCACCTCGATCACTTCCACCACGAGGTCGACGCCCTCGGAGTCCACGACACGGCAGCGCACGAAGTCACCGCGCTTGAGGTCCTCGCCCTCCAGCACGATGCACTCGCCGTCGACCTCGGGAGCCTGGTGCTCGGCCCGGCCGACGCAGTCGCTCTCCTCGTCCTCCTCGTGCTCGATCAGCACGACGACCTCGGTGCCCACCCGGTCCTCTGCGCGCTGGCTGGTCAGCTCCTCGACGAGGTTGCCGATGCGCTGCACGCGTTCAGCGATGGTGTCGGTGTCGAGCTTGCCGTCGAGGTTCTCGGCCTCGGTGCCGTCCTCGTCGGAGTAGCCGAAGATGCCGACCGCGTCGAGCCGCGCCTCGGTGAGGAAGCGTTCGAGCTCGGCCAGGTCCTCCTCGGTCTCGCCGGGGAAGCCCACGATGAAGTTGCTGCGGATGCCGGCCTCTGGCGCGTGCTCGCGGATCTGCCAGACGAGCTTGAGGAAGCTGTCCGTGTCACCGAACCGGCGCATGCGGCGCAGCACGTTCTCGCTCGAGTGCTGGAACGACATGTCGAAGTAGTTCGCGACCTTGTCGGTCTTCGCGATGGCGGCGACCAGGCTGGGCTTGGTCTCGGCCGGCTGCAGGTAGCTGACCCGCACGCGCTCGATCGCGGGGATGCTCGCGAGGCGCGGCAGCAGCTGCTCCAGGGCGCCCTGCTCGCGCGGCAGGTCCTTGCCGTAGCTGGTGCTGTTCTCGCTGACGAGGAACAGCTCCTTGACGCCGTTCTCGGCGAGCCACATCGCCTCGGAGACGATCTCGTCCGGGTGCCGCGACACGAACGCGCCGCGGAAGCTCGGAATCGCGCAGAAGCTGCACCGCCGGTCGCATCCGCTCGCGATCTTCAACGGCGCCACCGGGGCGTCGTCGAGGCGCTTGCGGGGCGTCTTGGTGGGGCCCCAACCGTGGCCGGGCACCTGGACGGAGTCCTTGGCGTCCTGGCGCTTCACCGGCGTGATCGGCAGCAGCGTGCGGCGGTCCACCGGCACGTGCGACTCGACCGGCTTGCCGTGCAGCACGTCGTTCAGGCGCTCGGCGAGGTCGTTGTACTGGTCGAACCCCAGGACCGCGGCCGCCTCCGGGAGGCTGTCCGCGAGCTCCTTGCCGTACCGCTCGGCCATGCACCCGACCGCGACGACCTTCGCACCCGTGTCGCTCGCCGCGAGCAGCGTGTCGACCGAGTCCTTCTTGGCCTGCTCGACGAACCCGCAGGTGTTGACGACGACGACGTCCGCGTCGGCGCCCTCGTCCACCAGCTCCCAGCCGCCCTCGCCGAGGCGTCCGGCGAGTTCCTCGGAGTCGACCTCGTTGCGGGCACAGCCCAGGGTGAGCAGCGACACTCGTCGCGGGGTGGTGGGAGAAGACACGGCGCTCAGCGTAACCGGCCCAGGTCCCACTCCTTTAATCAGCGGCGTCAGACCGGGACATCTCACTACCGTCCGCGGCGTGGATCTGTACTGGTCGGTCCGGCCTGATCTGTCGGGCTACTACGGCTCACCCGAACCCGCGCCGGGCGCTCGGGTCTTCTTCGTCTACGAACGGTGGCTCGAAACGCATCTCCTGGCAGGGCATTCCGAGCCGCTGGAGACGGACATGGTCGGCTTTCACGTCTTCACCCGTGCCCGCGAAACGAGCTACTGGCCCTGCCGGCTCTTCCGCGTGCGGGACCTGGACGTCTACAACCGGTGGCCCGACATCCACGGCTGGTACTGCTGCCGCATGATGACCCTGGTCGAGGAGCTGCCGTCCTGGCACGCGCTCGGGCCGCACGGCGAACGGGTCGCCGAAGTCCTCGAACAGGCGCAGGCGCTGACGTCGGAACAGGTGGCCAGGATCGCCGCGATGGACGGGACCGCGGAGCGGCGCCTGCACGCGCGGGGCCAGCCGCGCGACGTCGGGCACAGCGGGGCCTACCTGGGCCGGGCGATCCACGCCGCCGCCGACCGCAGTGGCGACAAGGTCCGCAGGTGGGACAGCGGCTTCCAGGTGCACGTGCTGGGGCATCGCGGGTGGCAGGAGGCGCTGCAGGCCGGGCACGCGATGCTCTGGGCGACCGCCGCGCCCGAGGCCTACAACGTCCGGGAGCGCGAGATCCTTGCCCGCCGCTGGACCGCCGTGCTGGGTGCTCATACTTGACGGTTGTGACCAGTGGGGTAGTCGTGCGGCGTGCCCGCACCAGCGACGTGCGCGCCATCAGGGCGTTGATCGACGGGTACGCGGGCAAGGTCCTGCTCGCCAAACCCCTGGTCACGTTGTACGAGGCGGTCCAGGAGTTCTGGGTGGCCGAGGAGAACGGTGAGCTGCTCGGGTGCGGAGCCCTGCACGTGATGTGGGAGGACCTGGCCGAGATCCGTTCGGTGGCCGTCTCCCCCATGGCGCTGGGCCGTGGTGTCGGCCACCGGATCGTGGCCCAGCTCGTCGCCGTCGCCAAGGAGCTGCAGCTCAAGCGCATCTTCGTGCTCACGTTCGAGACGCGGTTCTTCAGCAAGCACGGGTTCGTGGAGATCGAGGGCACGCCAGTGAGCCCCGAGGTCTACGAGGAGATCATGCGATCGGTGGACGAGGGCGTCGCCGAGTTCCTCGACCTCAGCTACGTGAAGCCGAACACGCTCGGCAACAGCCGGATGCTCCTGGAGTTGTAACTCTTCGAGTAATTACTCGAAGAGTCTTGACTCAACGAGACAGGGCACGCCAAGATCTGTGGCGTGCCCGAATCACTGACCATCGACGAGCTCGCCGCCCGGATCGGCCTGCCCAGCAGCACCATTCGCATGTACCAGACGAAGGGTGTGCTGCACGCGCCGAGACGGCAGGGGCGCGTGGCGTACTACGACGCCTCGCACGTCGAGCGGTTGACGTTGGTGCAGCGGTTGCAGCAGCGGGGGTTCTCGCTGCCCGCGATCGCCGAGCTGATCACGGCACGCGAGAAGGGCGAGTCGGTCGCCGCGGTTCTCGGCATGGGCGAGACCGAGGGGCCCGACGACTGGGTTCGGATCAAGGTGCGCGACATCAAGCACCTGATTCCGATGGGAGATGTCCAACCGCGACTCCTCCTCCGGGCTATGCGGTTGGGCTTGGTGCGGTGGAAGTACGGCTGGCCGCACGCGCGTCGCTGGGCACTCGAAGCGGGCGGCAGGCTTGCCGGCCTCAGGGTGCCCAGCGATGACGTCATGGACAGCTTCACGCGCCTGCGCACGGCGACCGATGCCATCGCTTCGGACTTCGTGCGGTTGTTCGAGCGCGAGTTCTGGCCCGAACTGGCTCGCAAGGCCGGTGACGACAACCAGCTGGAGAACGTGCGGGCGTTGCTGGTCGAGCTGACCTACACGGCGGAGACCGCGGTGGTGGGAACGCTGCGCGAGTCGATCCGGGACGCGGCCGAGGAGTTCGCGTCGCGGCACGGGTTGCTGCCCAGCGACGACTTCCAGCCCGCGTGGGCGGAGCAGCCGTTGCCGCCGATCGCCGAGAACCTCGTCGATCCGGCCGGCGACCTGCCGACCGAGCAGGAGATCGAGTGCTTCCTGGCGAGGGGGGACGAGGATGAGTCTGGTCGCTGATCCCGCGTGGCACGCCCAAGTTCGCGACGAAGGCCTTGTCGTCTACGCGGGAGCTGATCTCGCATACCTGATTCCAGACCTGCCCAGGGCGGTGGCCGTGGCGCTGGCGGGACTGTTCGAGCCAGTTTTGAGGGGAGTGGCTCGAACGGTCGACGAAAGCCGGTTGGGGGAACCGGTTCGCCGGCACGTGGCCCAGCTGAGGACCCTGGGCGCTCTCCGCCCGGCGGGGTTGCCATCACGAGAGTCGCGGCCTTCGGGGGTTGGCACGCGGTTCGTCGGTGAGGCACCCGCCGGGCTGGTGGAGCGGTTGCCGCACAGTGATGATCAGGGGACCGATCCGGACCTGATGCTCATCGTGCGGACCACTGGCACGTTGGTCGACCTGGTCGAGGTGGCGCGTTCGGTTCGGGTCCCGCACCTGCTGCTGGACCTCGCGTACCACCACACGGCCGCTATCGGGCCCTTCGTGGTGCCCGGTGCCGGCGCGTGCCTGGCGTGCCTCGCGGTGCGGGCGGGCCGGCGGTGGGGGGATCCGCCGCCTCCTCCGCACCCTGCTGCGATGTCCCACGATTTCCCTCTTGCCCTTGCGTTGCAAGCAATCCAGAACATCCGCAGCGGTTCACTGGCGCTGCTCGACGCGGTCGTGACCGTCAACCTCGACGAGTTCACGACGACCCGCGAGAGCGTGTTGCCTGCCGCCGGCTGCGAGATCTGCCCCGCGCTTCCGGTCGGGCGCGTGGCGTTGCCTTGGGGGGACCACCTTGACCACAGCAGTCCGGTTACCTGACCAGTTCTCGCCCGGTGCGGCCGCCGCCAACGCCGCGACGCCCACCTGTTGCTGTTGTTGTTGCTGTTGCGCGATTTCCTCGGTGGGTGCGGCCGTGCACATCCCGGAAGCGCTGTACCAGGACACCAAAGAACTGCCTGTACCGCGCAGCGCACTCGTCGTGCCCGCAGCCGTCTTCCCGCTCCTGGTGGTCCTGCTGCCCCTGGTCACGTCGGGCGCGATCTTGGACCTGCACTGGGGCTGGTGGGTCGGGGGCATGTGCATCGCGCTGGGGTGGTCCGTCGCCGCGGGCTTCATCGCACGCTCACCGAAGCCGTGGGCCAGTACACGCAGAATGCTCGGATGGCTCGCCCTGTGGTGCATCGAGCCGTTCGCCGCGCTGCCCCTGTTCGGGACGTTCGCCACGCTCGGAGGTATGGGGCTGGCCGCGCTGATGTACACCTGCGCGGCGCTCGGGTTCGGTTACTGGATCTTCCGGCACTACCGGGGCAAGCGGTGAAGACCGTCGCGGAGGCGCTGATCGAGCGCGCGGTCGGGTGGCGGCAGGGTGTGGTGTCGCAGTTGCACCCCGTGCCGCACAGTCTGTCCGATGTGGACGTCGAGGGCTGGGCCGCCGTGCCGGAGCCGTTCGCCGCCGGCGGCACTTCCGGTGGTACCTCACGGGTTGCGGCTCTGGCCGAAGCCCTGGAACGGCACGCCGCTGCCCGAGCGCCGCTGGAGATCGTGACCGACGGGGAGTGCTGGCCGTTGGAGCACTTCAGCCTGCACACGGTCGAGCAGCGCGTTCGTGGTGATTACCGCTACCGCAAGGGATATGTCGACACCCAGTACACGCGGGCGTGGACGCTGCCTCGAAACGAGCCGATCCGGGTGCCTGCCGGGCTCGTGGGCCTCGACGCTTCCCACGGGCTGCCCACCACGTCCTCGGGCCTGGCTGCGGGACCGTCTCCCACGAGCGCGTTGCTGCGGGCCACCCAGGAGTTGGTCGAACGGGACGCGTTCACCACGACCTGGTTGCATTCGATTGCACCGCAACGGTTCGACGCCGACCTGCCGCACGGTGCCGCTGCCTTCGACCTCACGCCCGCCTACAGCCCGCATCCGGTGATCGCCGTGGCCGGGTCGCTGCCGATCGCCGGGCAGGCTCGGCCGACGCTCGGCCTGGCGTGCCGGGCGACCGTGGCGGATGCCTTGCAGAAGGCCTGCGAGGAGTGGGTGCAGGGCACGGTGTTCATCGAGGTGTGGCTGGCGCGCAACGGCTCCGAGCCGATCGCCGACGTCACCGACTTCGACAAGCACGCCGCCTACTACGCGACTCGGCCTTCTGCTGAGTGGGACGCGCTGCCGTGGTTCTCCGGCATCACCACGGACCCGCCTGCCGACGCGGTCGGTCGTGGGGTCGCCGCGGAACTGACCGAGCTGGTGCACGCGCTGGACGAGCACGGGATCCGGCTCGCGTACCGGGAGCTGACGACGCCGGAGCTGTCGGCCGTGGGACTGCACTGCGTCCGCGTCCTGTCCCCCGACCTCGCGCCGTTGCACTCCGACCACCGCTGGCCGCACCTGGGCGGCCGCGCGCGTGAGCTGTCGTGGCGCTACCCGCACGCCTCGCCGGGCGTGTTCCCCAATCCCGCACCACATCCGCTGGGGTGACTTCGTTGTTCGACGACTTCTGGGCCGCCAGCCGGTTCTCGCCCCTGCACCAGCTCCGGCTGGGCGAGCGGCTGCGCGACTTCCGCCCCGCACCACCGTTGATCGACCCGCTGGAGCTGCCTTCCGCGCCGGTGCCACTGCCTCGTCCCTCTGACCGGCTGCAGAAGCTGTTCCAGGCTCGCCGGAGCACCCGCGAGTTCGCTTCGAAACCGTTGACGGACAAGCAACTCGGGTACGTGCTCGGTGCGTTGGGCGACCACAGCTGTCCGTCCGCGGGTGGGCTGCACCCGTTGCGCTGCTACGCCTTCCACAATGGCCGGGCTGTGCGCTACGACATCGCCCGGCACGCGTTGCAGGACATCGGCCCGGCACCCGCGGACCTGGCTTCGATCCTCGGCACGCCATCAACGCCGCCACTCGCGATCGTGCTCGTGTTGAAAGACGAAGAGTCGTTCGAGAAGTACGGCGAACGCGCGGGCAGGTTCGGCCTGATCGAGGTGGGCGCCGCCGCCCAGAGCATTTGCCTCCGTTTGGCGGAGCAGAAACTGGGCGGCTGTCTGCTCGGCGGAGTAGCGGACCACGAGATGCTCCACTCGCTGGGGCTACCCCGCGAACTTCGCGTGGCCACAGCGATCGCGTGCGGTCACCCGCTCACCTGACGTTCATCAGATCGTGTCTACCGAGGACAGTCGATCACCCGCTACAACTGGCGAGACCCTGCTCACACTCCGAGGAGCTCGCCATGTCGAAGACCCTGCGTTCGGCATTCGTGGGTGCCACCGCGTCCTTGGCCCTGATCTTCACGGGTGCCCCGGCACACGCCGTGGACATCGCCGCGGTGACCGACGACTACCTGTTCTCGAAGACCCTCAGCCAGTTCACAACACTGCGCGCGCAACAGCCCTACGCCGGCCAGCTCGACTGGTCGTCCGACGGCTGCTCGTACTCACCGGACAACCCCTTCGGCTTCAAGTTCCTGCCGGCCTGCCACCGGCACGACTTCGGCTACCGCAACTACAAGCGGCAGTCGCGGTTCAGCGAGACGAACCGGCTGCGCATCGACAACAACTTCAAGTCCGACATGTACAAGCAGTGCGGCAGCAACTTCGCCTGCAAGTGGACCGCCGACCTGTACTACAAGGCCGTGCGGGAGTTCGGTGGCAGCGCGTCGTCGACCGCGGCGGCGGTGGAGACGGCCGGCGTCTGACGCCCCTGCCCGGTGGTGTGGTCGAAGTCCAGTCGCGGCAACACCTTCGACGGCACCTGGGTGAGTCGCAACACGCCCAGGTTGCCGTCGGTGGTGACCGTGCAGACGCGCTCGCCGACGCGCATCTGGTAAAGGTCGTAGATGGTCTTGTCCCACACGCCGGGCGCGACCGCCGAGCACGCGGCGCAGGCGTGCCGCCGGACAGACCTGGTGAACCTGGAGGTGCAGTGAGTGCTTGGCCGCCCGCCCCGATCAGGACCGAACGGCTGGTGCTCCGCCAGTCGGAAGCCCGCGACCGCGAGCAGTACATCGAGTTGTTCGCCTCATCCGAGGTCGGCACCTACATCGGCGGCGCCAACGCACGCGACGAACTGGAGCGGACGGTCCCCGAAACCCCAGGACGGCGCTTCGGCTCCTTCGTGGCAGAGCTCGACGGCACGATGATCGGCATGATCACGTTCGACCGGCGCGGCCCGGAATGCCGGGGCCACCTCCGGCCAGAAGGCGGCGAGGCCGAGCTCGGCTTCCTGTTCCTGCCGACGTCCTGGGGCCGCGGATACGCCGCCGAGGCATGCGCGGCGGCGCTCGGCTGGTTCGCCGGAGCGCATCCCGGTGAGCCGGTGGTGCTCACCACGCAAACCGCCAACGACGCCGCCGTGCGCCTCGCCCAGAAGCTCGGGTTCACCGAGCTCGAACGGTTCGAGGAGTGGGGCGCCGAGCAGTGGTTCGGCGTCTGGACGAGCTAGTGGCGCGACCCAGAACGGGCCACGCCCCTAGTCCTCGTCGTCGACCGGGCCACCGCCGCGCATCAGGTAGATCACGGACTCCAGCTCGTCCGGCTTGATCAGCACCTCGCGCGCCTTCGAGCCCTCGGACGGACCGACCACCCCGCGCGTCTCCAGCAGGTCCATCAGGCGACCCGCCTTCGCGAACCCGACGCGGAGCTTGCGCTGCAGCATCGACGTCGAACCGAACTGCGACGTGACGATCAGCTCGGTCGCCTGCACCAGCAGCTCCAGGTCGTCGCCGATGTCGGCGTCGATCTCCTTCTTCTCGCCGGCCTTCTGCGCCGTGACGCCGTCGGTGTACTCGGGCTGGGCCTGGTTCTTGGTGAACTCGACAATCGAGGAGATCTCCTCGTCGCCGACGAACGCGCCCTGGATGCGCACCGGCTTCGAGGCGCCCATCGGCAGGTACAGGGCATCGCCCATGCCGATCAGCTTCTCCGCGCCCGGCTGGTCCAAGATCACTCGCGAGTCCGTCAGCGAGGAAGTCGCGAACGCCAGCCTGGACGGCACGTTCGTCTTGATCAGACCGGTCACGACGTCGACGGACGGACGCTGGGTCGCCAGAACCAGGTGGATGCCCGCGGCACGCGCCTTCTGCGTGATGCGGACGATCGCGTCCTCGACGTCGCGCGGCGCGGTCATCATCAGGTCGGCGAGCTCGTCGACGATCGCCATGATGTACGGGTACGGGCGGTAGACGCGCTCGGATCCCGGCGGCGCGGTGATCTCGCCGGACTTCACCTTGCGGTTGAAGTCGTCGACGTGGCGCACCCGGTTGACCTGCATGTCCTGGTAGCGCTGCTCCATCTCCTCGACGAGCCACGCCAGCGCCGCCGCCGCCTTCTTCGGCTGCGTGATGATCGGCGTGATCAGGTGCGGGATGCCCTCGTACGGCGTCAGCTCGACCATCTTCGGGTCGATGAGGATCATCCGGACCTCGTCCGGCGTCGCGCGGGCCAGCAGGGACACCAGCATCGAGTTGACGAACGACGACTTGCCGGAACCCGTGGAACCCGCGACCAGCAGGTGCGGCATCTTCGTCAGGTTCGCGGTGACCATGTGGCCCTCGATGTCCTTGCCGAGGCCGATCACCATCGGGTGCGTGTCCTTGACCGTGGACGGCGCGCGCAGCACGTCGCCCAGGCGCACCATCTCGCGGTCGCTGTTGGGGACCTCGATGCCGACCGCGGACTTGCCGGGGATCGGGGCCAGCAGGCGCACGTTGTCCGTCGCCACGGCGTACGCGATGTTCTTGGTCAGCGCGGTGATCTTCTCGACCTTCACGCCGGGGCCGAGCTCGACCTCGTACCGGGTGACCGTCGGACCGCGGGTGAAGCCGGTGACCTGGGCGTCGATCGAGAACTGGTCCAGCACGCCGGAGATCGCCTCGATCATGAGGTCGTTCGCCTTGCTGCGGGTCTTCGGCGCGTCGCCGTCCTTGAGGACGTCCGGCGGCGGCAACTGGTACTCGCCCTCCACCGCGCGCACGGCCATCGCCGGCGCGGCGGCCTTCTCCTTCTTCGCGGCGGGCTTGGGCGCGGGTTCCGGCTCCTCCAGCGGAAGCTCGGCCTGCTGCTCGTCCTCGACGGGTTCGACGGCCTGGCGACGCCTGCTGGGACGGCGCAGGCGAACCGGCTTCGGCTCCTCGGCCTCTTCCTCCTCGGCGGGAGCGTCGGAGTCCTTGGACGTGCCGGGGTGCAGCAGCGAGCGGATGCGTTCGGGCGCCTGGCGAATCGGCGTGTGCGTCACGACCAGCAGGCCGTACGCGAAGATCAGGAACAGCAACGGCCCGGCGACCCACGGCGTGAGGCCCTGCGCGAGGAACCCGCCGGCCAGATACCCCAGAGCCCCACCGGCGGTGCGGCGTTCGACCGGGTCCATCGGCAGGCCGCCGATGAGGTGGAACATGCCGAGCACGCCGATCATCATCAGCAACGTGCCGATGATCAGCCGCGGCCGTGCGTCCGGCTTCGGGTCGGTGCGCATCAGCGTCACGCCGATGCCGAGCAGCACGACCGGCACGATCACGGCGGGGAACCCGACGGAGCTGCGCACGGCGATGTCGACCCACTGGCCGACGGGCCCACCGGCCTGCCACCACACACCGGCGCCGGTGATGACGGCCAACGCGATCAGCAGCAGCCCGAGCCCGTCACGACGATGTTCGGGATCCAGATCCTTGGTACGGCTGACCGTCCGCACGAGGCTGCCGACACCACGCCCCAGCGCGCCCCACACAGCACTGATCGCGCCACCGCTCTTGCGCGGAGCGGGCTTTCTGGACGCGGTGGATCGCGCCCGCGGCTTGGCTGGAGCTTTGCCGCGTGACGTGGTCTTTCGTGAAGTCCCTGTACGCCCGGCCATGTGTATAAGGTAGTCCCTCGCGTCTCACCAGCCCCGTTTGCAACTGGGACGCGTGCGAAACCTCATGGTTCCCCGGATCCGGCACGGTGTCGTTCCGACACGCCGTACGCTGCCCCGCGTGTCCACACCGCTCTTCTGGCGCGTGCTCATGGCGATCGACCGGGGCTTCGTCGCGCTGACCGGCAAGCTCGAGGTGTCCGGCGACGTTCCACCAGAGCTGCTCGGCAAGCCACTGCTGCTGGCTTCCAACCACATCGGCAACCTCGACCCGTTCGTGCTCATCGCCGCGTGTCGCAAGCTGGGCATCAACCCGCGCTTCATGCTCGCGGGCGGGCTGCTCGACGCGCCGGTCATGGGGCCGGCGCTCAAGGCCTGCGGTCACCTGCGCGTCGACCGGGCGTCGGCGAACGTCGGCGAGGCCATGCACCGTGCGGTCGAGGCGCTGCAGAAGGGCGGCGACCCGATCGCCGTCTACCCCGAGGGCAAGATCACGCTGGACCCCGGCATGTGGCCCGAGCGCGGCAAGACCGGCGTCGCCCGGATGGCTCTGGGCGGCGGCATTCCGGTGATCCCGATCAGCCAGTGGGGCGCCCACGAGGCCGTGTACTGGGGCAACCTGCACGTGAACGGCTGGCGAGACTTCCTGCCGTACCTGACGTCGTGGGTGTCCGCGATCCGCAGGCGCCCGACGTTCAAGGTCCACTTCGGCAAGCCGGTCGAGTTGTCCGATCTCTCGGAAACGACGATGGGTGACGCCCGCCGCGCCCACGAGCGGATCATGCGCGCTATCACCGAGGGCTTGGCGCCGCTGCGTCTCGACGAACCGGGCCTGCCGCGTTTCCACGACCCGACGCGCCCGACGACCGGCTCCTCCCCTTGGCGGCCCGCCTGATCGAGTAGGCGACGACCGTGATCAGCATGAGGAACGGCATGGGCCTGCCCGTCCAGAGGCTGATCGCGAAGTCGCCTGCCGGGATCGCCAGCGCCAGCACGAAGGTGGTGGCGCTCGCCGTGGGCACCTTGATCTTCGGGTCCGCCCAGGGCGTGCGCCCCCACGGCTTGGCGACGCTGAGCCACGTCTGGAACGCGATGGCGCCGACCATCAGCCCGGTGCCGACCGGCATCCACGCGGTGACACGGCCTTCCGTCGCGGCCTGGAGGTTGTCGCTCAGGATGAAGATGCCGATGTAGAGCTGACTGACCGTGATCCCGAACTTCGCGAGCACCCACCAGTGCCGAAACCATCCCCACGGTGTCGTGGCGCTGAGTGCCATGCCGGTGAACGCGCTGGTGTTGGCCATGATCGCGAGCACCTGGTGGTCGAGCACCCTCGCCATCTCGAAGGCTTTGACGTCACTCGTCTTCATGCCGTAGAGCACCAACGCCAGCAACGCCACGGCCTGGCTGAGCCAGCCGACGGACGTGACGACGTGCAGCCACACCAGCAGGGTCCTCGCGCGCTTCTGCATGACATGTAGCTTGCCTACGCATCAGGCCGCGCGCATCAGGGATCACCCCTACTGAGCAACTCGGTCCAGCCATTCGCTCAGGAGCGCGTTGAACAACTGGGGCTGCTCGATCTGCAGGTTGTGCCCCGCGGTGTCCAGCACGGCGAACGTCGCATACGGGTAGTGCGGCAGCAACGGGTACACGTCCTCATAACCGGTGACGTGGTCCTGGCGTCCGGTGAGGATCAGCGCCGGCCTGTCGTAGGTGCCGAGCTCCGGACCGTCCGAGAGCTCCCAGCGTTGCTGAATCCTCGCCATCGCTGCCAGATCCGCGACCTGCAGACCGGGAACGATCTCCTCCGCGAACCGCCGCGCCGTCTCGGCCGTCCGCACCACGGCCATGCCGTCGAACTGCTCGGCCAGCGCGGGATCGAGCTCGGCACCGTCCGACCGCCGCAGCTCGAACGCCGGCACCGTCCTGTCGGCCGCGTGGACCGCCGTGCCGGTCGGGCAGATCAACGCCAGCCCGGCGACCTGCTCGGGGCGGCGGTGAGCGAGAGCGCGCGCCAGATACCCGCCGTAGGACTCGCCGATCAGCAGGAACGGGCCGTCGATCTCCTTGTCGGCGAACTCCTCCAGCGCCGCGAGCACGTCGTCACTCGACTCCACACCGTCCGCCGGCGACTTCCCCATCGCCGGCAGGTCGGGATACAGGCGCCGATAGCCGGGCCTGGTCGCGAAGAAGGGCTCCAGACAGCCCAGCATCAGGCGGTGGTCGGGGGTCCAGCCGTGGATGGCGAGCACCGGGGTGCCCGCACCGTGTTCTACGAAATGCACAAGGTCTTTCTATGCCAACTCGTGCAGACGTGCGCGCACTTCCGGCGTGAGCGGGTGGTCGTAGTCCTCGTAGATCGTCAACGCTTCCAGCAGGTGCGTGCGCGCGACGTCGGGCTGACCTGCGCTCGTCTCCCCCAAGCCGTGCAACGCTTCCGCGAGACTCTTGCGGTCGCCGAGCACCCGCAGGAACGACAGGGCGTGCCGGAACGAGTCGCGCGACTCGACCCGGTCGCCCAGCTTGAACTGCGCCCAGCCGATGCTCACCAAAGCCATCGCCTTGCCGTGCATGGCGTCGTGCGAGTCCATCAGCTCGAACGCCGTCCGCGCCGACGCCAGCGAAGCCTCGTACTGACCGGCTGACCGGAGGATGTCGCTCAGGAACAACCGCGTGCCGCCCTCGCCGAACCACGAGCCCACCTCGGCGTGGCGGTCCAGCGCCTCGCCGAACCGGTCGACGGCCAGGTCGAACTGACGCAGGCCGCCGTACGCCATGCCCAGACCGGTGAGGCTCCAGGCGGCTCCAACAGCATCACCGATGTCGCGGCGGATCGACAACGCGCGGTCGAAGAGCTCCAGTGCGTCGGCGAAGCGCTGGCCGCGGAAGGCCGCCAGACCCTGGCCGTGCACCGCCCAGGCACGGGCGCCCTGGTTGCCGTCGCGGGCCGCGCTGCGTTCGGCGACGCGGTACGTGCGGGTCCACTCGTCCAACGCGCTGGAGACGATGAAGTAGTTCCAGAGCGCGACCGGGATCTGCCACGCCGTCGGCGAATGCTCCTCCTCGGCCAAGCGGCTGACGGCCAGCAGGTTCGAGGATTCCGTGCGGCACCACGTGAAAGCCTCGTCGTGCGAGGTGAAGTCCTGAGTGGACAGTGGTGGTAGCAGGAACGACGGGTGGTCCGGCGGCGCGATCACGGTGCCGGCGGCGTTCGCGGTGTCGGAGTACCACTGCAGCAGGCGTCTCACGGCCTCGGCGCGACCGTCGGACGACTCCTCAGTGGCACTGAGTTCGGTGGCGTACAAGCGAAGCAGGTCGTGCAGGCGGTAGCGGCCGCGGGCGACCTCCTCCAGCATGTGCCCGCCTGCCAGCACGTCCAGCAACACCCGCGCCCTCGACACCGGCACGCCCGTCAACGCAGCGACGGCGGTCAAGCTGATCTCGGCACCCGGATGCAGGCCGATGAGCCGGAACATCCTGGCAGCGTCGGGTTTCAGCGCCAGGTACGACCACGAGAAGGCCGCGCGCACGGCCGTGTCCTCGTCGTCGCCGGTCGCCAGGACGTTCAACCGGTCGCGCTCGTCCGCGAGGTCGTTGGCCAGGTCGGTCAACGTCAGGTGCGGGCGAGTCACGACGCGTTCGGCCGCGATCCGCACCGCGAGAGGCAAGTGACCGCACAGTTCGACGAGCTTCGCCGCGGCAACGGGTTCGGCGGCGACGCGGTCCGCCCCCACCGCGGAAGTCAGCAACGCCAACGCTTCGTCGCGGGTCAACGTCGACAGCGTCACCGAATGCGCGCCATCGCGAGCCACGAGCCCGCCGAGGTGGTTGCGCGAGGTCACCAGCACCATCGACGACGACCGGCCCGGCAGCAACGGGCGCACCTGCTCGGCGAGACGGGCGTTGTCGAGCAGCACCAGCACGCGTTTGCCCGCCAGCACACTCCGGTACAGCGCGGACTTCGCGGGCAGGTCGTCCGGAATCCGTTCGGCCGGAACGCCGAGGCTCTGCAGCAACTGGTGCAACGCCGCCGCAGGCTGCACGGGCGGCGACGACGCGTCGAACCCGCGCAGGTCGACGTGCAGCTGGCCGTCCGGGAAGCGATTCGCCACCTGGTGCGCGAACCGGACGGCGAGAGCGGTCTTGCCCACTCCGCCAGTGCCGGTGATGGCCACGAGTACGGGTGAGTGGTCGTGCGGAACGACTTCGGAGAGCTTCGCGAGTTCTTTGGCGCGGCCGGTGAAGTCGCGGATCTCGTGGGGCAGCTGGACCGGCACCAGGACGGGTGCGGCGGGCTCCGGCTGCGGATCATGGCGGCCGACGAGCAGTTGTTCGTGGAGCTGGCGGAGTTCGGGGCCGGGTTCGATGCCCAGTTCCTCGATCAGCAGCCGGCGTAAGTCGGTGTAGACGGCCAACGCCTCGGCCTGCCTGCCCCCGCGGTAGAGGGCGGACATCAGCAGGCCGTGCAGCCTCTCTCGCAGCGGATGCGCACTGACCAACGTCGTCAGCTCGCCCGCAACCTCCGCCTCCCGCCCGACGGACAGCATCAACGCGGCACGCTGCTCCACGGCCGTGAGTCGCAACTCGGCAAGGCGCGCGCGTTCCACCGCGGCGAACGGGCCGGGAACGCCGTCCAGAGCAATGCCGCGCCACAGCCCAAGAGCGTCGTCGAACGCGCTGATTGCCTCCGCGGGCTGCGCGCGCAGACGTCCCGCGTCGTCCAGATGGGCGCGGAACATCGCGGCGTCGGAGCTGGCGGGTGGGAGCCTCAGCAAATATCCAGCGTCTGTGGAGAGCAGCACCGAACTCGGCGCGCGCGAGGCCCTGCCAGGTTCGAAAAGACGCCGCAGACCAGCCACGTAGGTGTGGATGCCGTTGTCCGCACTGGCGGGCGGCTCGTCGCCCCAGACGGCGTCGATCAGCTCACTGCGCGACACGACGTGGTTGGCGCGCAGGGCGAGCACGGCGAGCACGGCTCTCTGCCGCGGCGGACCCAGGGTGAGCTCCTGACCGTCCACCGTCGCCGCGAGCGCGCCCAGCAGGCTGACGCGCAACTCGTTCTGCACCCTTTGTCCCACTCCGTCGCTGTCCGCAGTCACCTAGCAACCTACCGTCAGTTTTCGTCCAGAAGCCATCCAGAGTCCGTGCAGAGACCTTCTCCACACTTCACATCAGGTGGATTGGGCCGAAATGAGGGGGCGGAGAGATGAACGCGGCCGATGTCTTCGACACTTTGGGGTTGGAGTACCAGCGCGCTTGGTCGCACCAGCCCGCACTGCACGGCACCTTGGCCTGGTTCGCCGCGACCCAGCCCTCCGGCTCTCGCGTGCTCGACATCGGCTGCGGCACGGGCGTTCCGGTGGCGCGGACGTTGGCCAAGGCGGGCATGAAGGTCACCGGCCTGGACGTCTCGCCGGTGATGGTCGACATCGCGACCGCCCAGGTCCCAGACGCGGCGTTCCACAAGATCGACATCCGCGACTTCGAGTCGCCCGCCGGTTCGTGGGACGTCATCTGCGCCGTCTTCTCCCTGCTGCAGATGCCGCAGGCCGAGATCATCCAGACCCTCGGCCGCATCTCGGCGTGGCTGCGACCGGGCGGCCACTTCTTCCTGGCCACCGTCGCCGTCGACGCCGAGCAGGTCACGCTGCCGTGGATGGGCCAGGAGATCGAGGTGTCGTCGTTCTCCGAGCAGAACTTCGAGGCCCACCTCGCCGACGTGGGCCTGCGGGTCGTGCGCCGGAGCCGGCCGGTTTTCACGCCGTCCTACCCCGGCGCGATGCCCGAGGAGTCGCTGCACCTGGTGTGCCAGCGCCCCTGACGCAGCCAGTCCACCCACGGCGCGCGCACGTCACCACCGAAGCTCGCGCAGAGCCCGTTGCTCGTGCGTGAACTAGAGACACCCGCGCACCGGGACGTGACTGCCCATCAGTGCTGCTCTGCGAGCGCGCGGCCGATGAAGTGCGCCGACAGCAAGGCGAAGATGTAGGCCTGCAGCACCTGCACCAGTGCTTCCAGGAAGATCAGCCCGATCGCGAGCGCGAAGCCCAGCACCGACGCCGGCTTCAGCCAGATCGGGCCGTGCAGCAACAGGAACTCGCCGCCGAGCGTGAACACCAGCACCAGCAGGTGGCCCGCGAACATCGCCGCGAACACCCGGATCATCAGGTTCACCGGGTCGAAGAAGAACTTGAGGATGACCTCGGTCGGGATCAGCAGTCCCCACAGCACCGGCTTCGGCACGTCCGGGATGATGAACTGGTTGCGCAGATAGCCCTTGAGGCCGAACTTCCTGATGCCCACGATGTGGTAGAGCGGGTAGATGATCACCACGACGGCGAACGGGAAACCGCTGTGCGTGAACGTCGGGAACTGCACGAACGGGATCAGCCCGTAGAGGTTGTTCACCAGCGCGAAGCAGAAGATGCTGACGATCAGCGGCACGTACGGCGCGAACTCCTTGGCGCCGATCTGCTCGCGCGCGATCGTGTTGCGCCCGAAGTCGTAGACCGACTCCGCGGCGAACTGCCAGCGCGTCGGCACGAGTTTCAGGTTCCTGGTGGTGATCAGGAAGAACGCCAGGATGATCGCGATCGACAGGACCAGCAGGACCTGCGCCTTGCCGACATCGAGGTCGAACGGCAGTCCGAACGGCTCGTGCCAGGTGAAGATCGGCGGAAGAAAGACATCTTCCTTGCCGGGTGGAGAGAAAACGTCATCGGCCATGAGGCGACCCCCTCGTCCATGGTCTGGGACTAGACCTTAGCGAACCCTCAACATCAGGTCACAGGCGGGTCACAGAACGTGGGCGCGCAGTCGGCAAGACGACGACCGCAGCGCGGCATGCGCGCACAATCCGCAGGCTTGATCAGCCGAGGGTCGCGGCGGCCGTTGAAGCGGACCCCGATGCGGCGCTGCTGGACCTGGAGGAGCCGGTCCTGATCGACGAGTGGCAGCTCGTACAGTCCGGGAACTCGCCCGACGACCACTCGACGTGCCACCGTTCCTCGAACGAGCACAGACCGGTGAGTTCGACAGCCCGTCCAACCCACTGGATCTGCGCGGCTACCTGGAACTCGCCGTGGGCGGCGGCTTTCCGCAGCTCGCCGCAATCGCCTACGAGAAGCTGCTGGACCGACCTGTACATCGTGGACGTTGTGCGCGCGTGGCACACGAACCGGTTGAAGCGCCTGGTAAAACTGCCGAAGCACTACGTCGTCGACACCGGGCTGGTGAGCGCCGCACTCGGTGTGGACCTGCACGCCGTCATGCTCGACGGTGATCTCATGGGCAGGTTGCTGGACACGTTCGTCGCCGCACAACTCCGGGCAGAACTCCAGCTCTGCGAACGAGGAGCCACGCTGCACCGGCTGCGCGACGAGCTCGGCGACAGGTTCGTCGCCGGCATCGTCTTCCACACGGGGCCGCGGGTGTTCCCGCTCGACGAGAAGGTGTCAGCTGTGCCGATCTGCGCGATCTGGCACAGCTGACCCGAACTCAGACCGGAATGACGGTGGGCACGATCATCGGGCGACGACGGTAGGTCTCCGCCACCCAACGCCCGACCACGCGACGCACGGCCTGCGCCACGCGGTGCGTGTCCGTGATGCCCTCGGCCTCGGTACGCGCCAACTCCATCTCGACCAGCGGCACGACCTGGTCCAACGCCTTGGGGTCGTCGGAGAAGCCGCGCCCCGAGATCGTCGGCGACGACACGGGCCGCCCGGTCGCGGTGTCGATGGCGACGGAGATCGAGATGAACCCGCCCTCCCCCAGCACCAGTCGATCGGACAAAGTGGACTCACCGACGTCGCCAACGGACAGGCCGTCGACGTAGACGTGGCCCACCACAACGCGTCCGGACACCGAAGCCTTGCCGTCCACCAGGTCCACGACGACGCCGTCCTCGGCGATCACGACGTGGTCCTCGGCGACACCGGTGGCGACGGCCAGAGCGGCGTTCGCGCGCAGGTGCCTCCACTCGCCGTGCACCGGCATCACGTTGGACGGCCGGACAGCGTTGTACAGGAACAAGAGCTCGCCCGCCGGTGAGTGACCGGAGACGTGCACCTTGGCGTTGCCCTGGTGCACCACGGTCGCGCCGAGCTTGGCCAGGCCGTTGACGACGTTGAAGACCGCGTTCTCATTGCCGGGGATCAGCGACGACGCCAGGATCACCGTGTCGCCCTCGCGGATCGAGATCTGGCGGTGGTCGCCGCGGGCCATGCGGGACAGCGCGGAGAGCGGCTCGCCCTGCGAACCGGTGGAGACGAAGATGACCTCGTTCTCCTCCATCCGCATCGCGACGTCGAGGTCGACGAACAGCCCGTCCGGCACGTTCAGGAAACCCAGGTCGGACGCGATGCCCATGTTGCGGACCATCGAGCGGCCGACGAACGCGATCTTGCGCTTGTACTGCACGGCGACGTCGAGCACCTGCTGGACGCGGTGCACGTGCGAGGCGAAGCAGGCAACGATGACCCGCTGGTCCGCCTTGCGGATCACGTTCTCGAGCACGGGGCCGATCTCGCGCTCCGGCACCACGAAACCGGGCACCTCGGCGTTGGTCGAGTCGACCAGGAACAGGTCCACACCCTCGTCGCCCAGGCGCGAGAAGCCCGCCAGGTCGGTCAGGCGACCGTCGAGGGGCAGCTGGTCGAGCTTGATGTCACCGGTGTGCAGCACCAGGCCCGCGGACGTGCGGATGGCCACGGCCAGCGCGTCCGGGATGGAGTGGTTGACGGCGAAGAACTCGAGCTCGAACGGCCCGTACGAGCGCCGCTCCCCCTCCTTCACCTCCACGAGGCGCGGGGTCTGGCGGTGCTCACGACACTTCGCGGCGAGCAGCGCCAGCGTGAAGCGGGAACCCACGACCTGCACGTCGGGGCGCAGCTTCAGCAGGAACGGCACGGCGCCGATGTGGTCTTCGTGGCCGTGGGTCAGGACGATGGCATCGATGTCGTCGAGCCGGTCCTCGATGGCGCGGAAGTCCGGCAGGATCAGGTCGACGCCCGGTTGGTCGTCTTCGGGGAACAGAACGCCGCAGTCGACCACGAGCAGCCGGCCGGCGTGCTCGAAGACGGTCATGTTGCGGCCGACCTCGCCAATTCCGCCGAGTGCGACGACCCGAAGGCCGCCTTCCGGCAGTGCGGGCGGCAATTCGGTCGATTGGGTCACGCGTTTACTCCCAGTTCGGCCGCGATGGCCTCGATGTCCTCGGCCGCGGCGGGCACCAGCGGCAGACGCGGGTTGCCCACGTCCAGTCCGCGCAGGCGCAGTGCGGCCTTCGTGTACGTCACGCCGGGAACCCGGCGGAATGGTCGCAGCAGCGGCAGCAGCGACTCGTGGATTTCCTTTGCCCGGACCACGTCTCCGGCTTCATACGCATCAATGAGATCCCGCAGGCGGTCTGCGGCGAGGTGACCGATGACGCTCACGAACCCGACGGCGCCGACGGAGAGCCACGGCAGGTTCAGCGGGTCGTCGCCCGAGTAGTAGGCGAGATCGGTCGAGGCGATCACCCGGCTGCCCGCGTGCAGGTCGCCCTTGGCGTCCTTCACGGCCAGGATCCGCGGGTGCTCCGCCAGGCGCAGGAGCGTGTCGACCTCGATCGGCACGACCGCGCGCGGCGGGATGTCGTAGAGCATCACCGGCAGCTCGGACGCGTCGGCGACGGCGGTGAAGTGCGCCAGCAGACCTTCCTGCGGCGGCCGCGAGTAGTACGGCGTCACCACCAGCACGCCGTGCGCGCCTGCCTTCGAGGCCTGCTCCACCAGGTGGATGCTGTGCGCGGTGTCATAGGTGCCCGCGCCCGCCACCACGGTCGCCCGGTCTCCCACTGCCTCCACAACAGCCGTGATCAGCGCGGCCTTCTCGCGGTCGGTCGTGGTCGGGCTCTCCCCGGTCGTGCCGTTGACGACCAGGCCGTCGTTGCCCAGGTCCACCA
>NZ_JYJG01000237.1 GCF_000955955.1 Lentzea aerocolonigenes | reverse complement strand
CGGTCGTGCCGTTGACGACCAGGCCGTCGTTGCCCAGGTCCACCAGGTGTTTCGCCAGTTCCTGCGCCTTGGCGAGATCGACCTCGCCGCGAGAGTCGAACGGCGTGACCATAGCGGTGAGAACGCGGCCGAACGGGCGGTCCGGCCCTGCGTACGGGCTTCCTGGCATGCGCAGAAACTACCCGAGATCAGACACTTCGGTTCAACGACCGCACTCGTTCGACCGCGTCGGCGTCCCCGCTGTATTCCACGCGGGCCTGGTCGCGCCCGAACGCGAGCATCACGAGCTCCGCCACCTCACCCGTGATCACCACGCCGTTCGCCCCCGGCTTGGCGACGATGTGCGCACCGTCCGGCCGCACGAGCGTGACGCCCACGGGCGACGACCGGTACGTCATGCGCGCGGTGAACGGCAGGAACTTCCACAGCACGTGCTCGCGCTTCCCGTCGTACGGCCGTGGCTCCCAGTCGGCTTGTGCGCGGCGCACGTCCTCGTGGTGCACGAAGTACTCGGTGGTGTTGATGTACGAGTCGAGCGGCTGGATCCAGAACGGCGGCGTGCGCACCAGTTCCAGGAGCTCGCCCCACGCCTTGTGCGCGTAGTCGTCCTGCACCTTCTCCGACCACTTCGCGAACGGCTTGAGCAGGATGCCCGGCGCGGTGTCCGGGCGGCGTTCGCGGATGGCGAGGTGCGCGGCCAGGTCCCGGTTCGTCCAGGTGCCGCACAACGTGGGCGCGTCCGGGCCGAGCTCGGTCATCAGGTCGACAAGGGCCTTGCGCTCATCGCGGGCAACACTCACCCCGCCATTTCACCACAGGCGCGACTCAGGCCTCGTTCGGCTTGTAGCAGTCCTTGAAACCGTCCGGCTTGGCCGAGTTGTCCGCGAGCAGCTTGACCACCTGGTCGCGGGTCAGGTTCTCCGGGTAGTTCGGCCAGTCCGGTTCCTGGCCCTTCACGTGCAGCTCGTCCAGCCAGTAGCCGGACTGCCCGGAGATCTTGGCCATCTCCAGGTCGCAGCCCTTCACCCGCACCATCACCTCGATGGTGCTCTGCGACGACTTGACCGTGCGCTTGCCGATCTTCTTGGACTTCTTCTCGGTCTCCGTGCTGGGCTTGCCGGGGTTGCCGAACCCGGCCGCCTTGAGCTCCGAGACGAACTTGTCCTCGTTGCTGGTGCACGCGGACAGGGCGGCCGCACAGCCGAGAGCCAGCAGAGCGGAAACGATCCTCTTCACAACGCGGCAGACTAGGGCTGTATCGAA
>NZ_JYJG01000236.1 GCF_000955955.1 Lentzea aerocolonigenes | reverse complement strand
ACGTACACCGCGAGCCCCGCGATCGCCCTGCCGATGGCGCTGCGAGCCCCGCTGACCACGTCCGCGTCCAGCTCCAGAACGGTGGTGTGGACGGTGGTCTCGGTGATGCCGTACATGTTGACCAGCCGCGCCGCGCTGTCCGGCCTCGTCGCGTACCACTCCTGGACGCGCTCGAACGACAGCGCCTCGCCACCGAAGACGATCCAGCGCAGCGGAAGATCACGTCGTCCGGTGCGGATCAGCTCGTAGAACGCGGACGGCGTCTGGTTCAGCACCGTCACCCGTTCCGCGGCCAGCAGGTCGGCGAGGTCCGCCGGCGACCGGGTGACGTCCGCTGGCACCACGACGAGGCGGCCGCCGTGCAGCAACGGGCCCCAGAGCTCCCACACCGAGAAGTCGAATGCGAGCGAGTGCACCATCGCCCAGACGTCGCCGGTGCCGAAGCCGTACAGGTCCTCGGTGCCGCGCATCAGGCTCACGACGTTGCGGTGCGGGACCACCACGCCCTTCGGGCGCCCGGTCGTGCCGGAGGTGAAGATGAGATACGCCGGATTTCCCTGCCGCAGCGGGGAGATCCGCTCGTCGTCGGTGAGGTCGGCGGCAGACCCGTCGGCCACCACGTCCTCGGTGATCACCAGCACGGGTTCGACGTCGTCGAGCATCAGGTCGATCCGCTGCCGCGGCAGCGCCGGGTTGATCGGGAGGTAGGCGGCTCCGGCCTTCACCACCGCCAGCACGGCGACGATCATGGCGGTGGACGGGGGCAGCATCACGCCCACGAACCGTTCCGGCCCGGCACCGCGCTCCACCAGCGTGCGGGCGAGCCGGTTCGCGCGAGCGTTCAGCTCCGCGTAGGTCAGCGAATCGCCGCCGCACGTCACCGCGACCGCGTCCGGGTGCTGCCGGACGCGTGCCTCGAACAACGCGGGCAGGGTGGCGTCCGGAACCGCACGGGCGCCGGGGTTCCAGCCGGTGAGCAGCAGTTCCCGTTCGCCGGCGGTCAGCACCTCGACCTGGTTCGCGCGCAGGCCGGGATCGGAGACCAGCTGCTCCACGACCCGCACGAGCCGTGCGGCGAGCGCCTCTGCCGTGCCGCGGTCGAACAGGTCGGTGGCGTACTCGACCACACCCGTGATCCCGGCGGGCCGGCCGTCGTCGTACTGCTCGCGAAGCTCGAAGTTCAGGTCGAACTTGGCCGACTCCCGCCCCCGCACGGCGTACTCCGCGGCGTGCAGGCCCGGCACGTCGAAGGACACCCCCGAGGTGGCGTCGAAGGACACCATGACCTGGAACAGCGGGTGGCGGGCACGGGATCGGGGCGGATCAAGGATCTCCATCAGCCGCTCGAACGGCAGGTCCTGGTTCTCGAACGCCGCCAGGTCCGCACCGCGCACCCTGGCCAGCAGCTCCTGGAACGTCGGATCGCCCGAC
>NZ_JYJG01000235.1 GCF_000955955.1 Lentzea aerocolonigenes | reverse complement strand
ACCGGCCACCGGCGTCCCCAGCGGAATGTCGGTGCCCGCACCGAGACGCGACAACAACACGGCCACAGCGGCCTGCACGACCATGAACGGCGTCGCCCCCGCCGACCGCGCCAGCTCGTCGATCCGAGCGTGCAGGTCCGCGGTCAGCGCCACCGGCACCTCCGCACCGCGATGCGTCGCCGCCGCGGGACGCGGCCGGTCGAACGGCAACGCCAACTCCTCCGGCAACCCCGCCAAAGCGGTGCGCCAGAACGAGGACTGCCGCGACATCAGACTGCCCGGATCGTCCTCCGACCCGAGCAACTCCCGCTGCCACAACGCATAGTCCGCGTACTGCACCGGAAGCTCGTCCCACCCCGGCGCAACACCCTTCAACCGCGCCGCGTACGCCGTCGCGAGATCATCACCCAACGTCCCCAGCGACCAGCCATCACACGCGATGTGATGCACCAGCAACAGCAGCACGTGGTCCTCCGGCGCGATGGAGAAACCCAGTGCGCGCAACGGAATCTCGGTGGCGAGGTCGAACACGTGCCCGACCGCCGCCGTGAGGAGCCCGTCGACCTCGTCCGCCGCGACCCGCGACCACCGCACCGGCACCACGGCCTCCTCGACCGGCAGCACCCGCTGCACCGGCTCGGAGTCCACCACGGGGAAGACCGTCCGCAGGCTCTCGTGCCGTTCCAGCACGTCGGCGAGCGCCGCGTCCAGGGCGGTGACGTCCACCTCCCCGGACAGCCGCAACGCCAGCGGCACGTTGTAGACGGCACTCGGCCCGTCCAGCTGCCCGACGAACCACAACCGCCACTGCGCGAACGACAGCGGAACCACGTCGACCCCCCTCGCTGTTTCCCGCAGCCGCTAGCCGCGACCCTCGTGGTCCATTTCGGACAGTGGCCGGTCGCCGCCGTCGACCATCGCGGTCAGCAGGTTCCGGTAGTACCGCGGCAGGTTCTCGGCCAGGCCGTCGGCGAGCAGGTCCGCCGCGGCCTCGAAGTCGCACCGGAACCCGTCCGCGCGATCGACGACGTTGAGCGCCAACGGGTTGCCGATGTGCGTGATCGGCAACGCGTCCGCCTCCGTCACCGCGAGCCCGTCGACGGCTGGCACCTCCACCTGGCGGTAGAACGACATCGACGTCGTGAACAGCTCGTCCCGCAACCCTTCACCGGACCTCGCGACCAGCTCCGCGAACGGGTGGTCCTGCTGTTCGAGCGCCGTCACCAGCTGCTCCAGCACGTCGGCCACGTGGTCGGCGACCGGCAGATCTTCCACCAGTTTCAGGCGCAGCGGCAGCAGGTTCGAGCAGAGGCCGACGACCCGGTCGAGCTCCGGCGGGCGCCGTGCCGACGCGACCGGCACGACGAGGTCGTCCTGACCCGTCAGCCTGGCGAGCAGGACACCCCAGGCTGCGACGAGGTAGGCGAACACGGTGACGCCCTCCTCCCGTGCCGCGGCGCGCATCCGGTCGCAGAACTCCGGTTCCAGCAGCAGGCTGTGCCGTTCCGCGCGGTACGGGAAGGCCGCCGGTCGTCCCGACAGCGGCAGCGCCGGCGCCGGGGCCTCCTTCAGCAACGACTCCCAGTGGTCGCGGTGGGCGGCGGCCGCCGCGCTCGCCACGACCTGCTCGTGCCAGGCGACGTAGTCCCGGAACTGCGGCGTCCGCGGCAGTTCTGCCCGCGTGCCACCGCGTTCGGCGTTGTACAGCGCGACGAGGTCGTCGAGCACGACGCTGTAGGACCAGCCGTCCACCACCGCGTGGTGCACCGTGATCAGCAACAGGTGGCGTTGCGGTGCCGTCCGCACGACGGCGGCGCGGAACACCGGGCCGTGCACCGGATCGAGCGGTGGCTCCGCCCAGGCGAGCCGGAACCGTTCGAGCTCGTCCGCGGTCTCGCAGACGTGCTCGGTCAGCACGCCGTCCGGCACGCCGGGGTGCACGACGAGCGTCTCGCCGCCGGCGCCGAACGTGCTGCGCAGCGCCTCGTGCCGCGCCACCACGCCGTGCACGGCCGCGTGCATCGCGGCGACGTCGAGCTCGCCGTCCAGCCAGAACCCGATGGACATCTCGAACGCGAGCGCGTCACCGTCGTCGAGCGCCCGCAGCTGCCGTTGCGCCAGAGTGCTGCGCGGCGCCGCCGGGACCGGGCTCGGCCGGCTCTCCCCGAGCATGCCGTTCTCGCGCAGCTCCTCGACGGACTCGCGCACCGCAGTGCGGATGTGGTCGAGGTCGGCCTGCTCGTGCGCGGTGGAGAGGAAGAAGTTGCGCAGCTCCCACACGAACACGCCGCGGTCGAGCAGGTTGAAGTAGAACGGGTCCATGTTCTGCTCGTGCTCGAACTTGAAGATCGAGGAGAACCGGCGGACCTCGACCGGCACGTCGAGCTCGCGGAAGTCGGCGTTCAGCCCGTCCACGAACAGCTCGGTCTTGCGGTCGAGATCCCGTTGCAGGGCAGGACCTTCCGCGCGGAGGTGGTCGAGGGTCGCCTTGGCCGCCGCCATGGTCAGGGGGTGCTGGTTGAACGTGCCGCCGAAGAACGTGGACTCCACCGTCGGGCCGGAGTCGTCGCCGAAGTTCCACACGCCGCCGTCGATGGCGTCCATGATCCCGCCGCGGCCGGTGATCACGCCGAGCGGCATACCGCCGCCGACGATCTTGCCGTAGGTGGCGATGTCGGCGTCGATGCCGTACAGGCCCTGGACACCCGCCGGGTGGCAGCGGAACCCGGTCACCATCTCGTCGAAGATCAGCTTCGTGCCGTGCGCCCTGGTGATCTCCCGCAGCTTCCGCAGGAACTCGGGCTTCTGCACACCCGGCGTGCGCAGGGTGACGGGCTCGGTCAGCACCGCGGCGAGCTCGGCACCGTTGCGGGTGATGAAGTCGAGCGCCTCCTCCGTGCCGAACTCGAGCACGTGCACGTTGTGCACGGCGCCCGGCGAGATCCCCGGCGCGAGCGGCTTGGTGCCGAACACCCCGTTCTCGTGCGACGGCACGGCGAGCACGTTGTCCGAGTGGCCGTGGTAGGCGGTGGAGAAGACCACGATCCGGTCGCGGCCGGTCGCCGCGCGGGCGAGCCGCACCGCCGTCATGACCGCTTCGGTGCCGCTGTTGAGGAACGCGACGCGTTCCATGCCGGTGAGCTCCAGGATGCCCTCGGCGACGTCCTCGACCAGCTGGGTGCGCGGCCCGAGGCTGAACCCGACGTCCAGACGGTCGCGGACGGCGTCCGTGACGACCTTCGGGTTGTGCCCGAGCAGGTGGACGCCGTAGCCCAGGGTGAGGTCGACGTACTCGTTGCCGTCGATGTCCCACAGCCGGGCGCCCTCGCCCCGTTCGGCGACGAGCGGGTACAGCATCTCCTTGGTGGACGGCCGGAAACCGACGGTGGAGCGGCTGTCGGCGATCATCGGCCGGTACCGCTGGGCGAACTCCTTCGAGCCCTTCGTCCGGGTGGTGAAGCGCTCGGTCAGCGCCTTCAGGTACCGGGCGCGCTGCTCGGTCTCCACCGGGCTGACCGCGCGGCGCGAACCGGGCCACAACGGCACGACCGACTTCGTCGCGGCGGCAGAGGAGGACGGGAGGACCGCGGGGGCCGGCGAGACGGGCGCCTGCGGGGTGGCCGTGCCCGCCAGCAGGTCCAGCTGGCGCGTCATGACCGCGAGCTGCTCCCGGATCAGGTCCTGCACCGCCGTCGAGCCACCCGCGGGCGTCGCTGCCACGGCCGCGGGAAGTGCAGCGGGCTGGGTCACCACGGGCTGGGTCACCACGGGCTGGGCGACCACCGGTTGGGCCACCACCGGCGTCGTCGCGACGACCTCCGGAACCGGCGCACCCGGCAGCTTCGCGGCGGGCGCGTGCGCGACGAGGTACGCGGCCAGGTCGGCGGGCGTCTGGATGTCGCCGAAGAGCTGCCGCAGGGCGAGCTTGCAGCTGTAGCGATCCTCCAGCATGCGCAACATGCCGAGCAGTGCCATCGAGTCCGCGCCCAGGTCCGTGAACGCGACGTCGGCGCCCAGCCCGCCGGGCTCGATGTCGAAGTGGTCGCCGACGACGGTGACGATCTCTCGGAGCAGTGGCTCCACGGTGTTCTCCTCGTGGTTCATGTCAGCCGGTCCAGCCGCGCCGCCAGGTGGTCGATGGTGGGGTTGCGGAGGAGCTCCACGGCCCGCAGCGGTGTGCCGAGCCGCTCCTGGATGCGCCGGGCGAGCCTGACCGCGCGCATCTCGTCGCCGCCCAGGTCGAAGAAGCTCCGGTCGTAGCTGTCGACCTCGGTCCCCAGCACCTCGGACCACAGCGCCGACAGCACCGCCCTCAGGTCGCCGGACCGCCGCTCTGGCGGTGCGATGTGGTGGTAGACGCGGTTCAGCGGGTGCGCGGGCAGCGGAACGCGGCGGGCCTCGCCGCCGGACCAGTCCGACCAGTCCACCGGCACACCGGCGGTCCACAACCGCGCCGCGGACTCCAGGATCCGCCGCACCGGGGACAAGTCCTCCCCCGGTCGTGCCCCGGCGCCGACGGTGAGCACGACCGCGTCGCCGGAGAACGCCTCGGCGAGCCGCTCGCCCGCCCAGACGTCACTGGTCCAGTGCGCCGGGTCGAGCACCCGGGACTCCGGCAGCACACCGCCGGTCACGGCCGACAGGATCGGCAGGTCCGGCACGACCGGACGCACGTCGGGGGCGTCCTCGCGCAGGCCGGCCCGCCAGGACAGCAGCGCCTCCGCGTCGGCGGGGTCGAGCGCGCCCGCGAAGCAGGCCGCGAGCACCTCGCCGGAACCCGCTCCCCCGGCCGCCTCCGGCCGCACGCCGGACTCCTCCCACTGGGCCGCGAGCGCCAGTGCGGCGGTCACCCGTGCCGCGGGCTCCCCGGCGGGGATCTCCGCGAACTGCAACAAGACCGCGGGAGCGTGCTCGGCGACCGCGCCCGTGACCGTTCCGGCCGCGAGCGCACGCAACCCGGCCACCGCCTCGCCGAGGGTGCCGGCGACGAAGGCGTGCCGGTACGCGCGGCCACGACGGCCCCGGCGCAGCGTGTGGGCGACGTCGGCGAGGTCGGGCGCGTCCGTCTCGAGCACGTCCGCGAGCCTGCGGGCCAGCTGACGCAGTGCGGTCTCGCTCCTGGCGCTGACCGCGATCACCCGCGGCCCGTCCGCGACGTGCCGGCCGGGCAGCGCGGGGGCCTCCTCCAGCACGACGTGGGCGTTGGTGCCGCCGATGCCGAACGAGCTGACCCCCGCCCGGCGCGGCGCGTCACCGGCGGGCCAGGCCAAAGGCTGGGTGTTGATCCCGAACGGGCTGCCGGCCAGGTCGATCCGCGGGTTCGGCCTGCTGAAGTGCGGATGCCCCGGAATCTCCTCGTGCCGCAGCGCCAGCACCACCTTGATGAGGCCGGCGATGCCCGCCGCGGCCGCGAGGTGCCCGACGTTCGCCTTGACCGACCCGAGGGTGCACTGTCCCGGCCGCGCGCCGCCGTCGACGAAGGCCTCGTTCAACGCGGTGAACTCGACGGGGTCGCCCAGCGTCGTCGCGGTGCCGTGGGCCTCGACGTAGGTGATGGTGTCGGCACCGACCTCGGCGACCGCCTGCGCCTCGGTGATGACGGCCCGCTGCCCGGAGACGCTCGGAGCGGTGTAGCCGATCTTGTCGGAGCCGTCGTTGTTGATCGCCGAGCCCTTGACCACGGCCAGCACCTGGTCGCCGTCCTCGATCGCCTCGGCGAGCCGCTTCAGGGCGACGAGACCAGCGCCGTCTCCGAACGTGGTGCCCGCGCCGTCGGCGTCGAACGGACGGCACACACCGTCCGGGGAGAGGATCATGCCCTCGCTGAAGTAGTAACCGGGGTAGGGGTTGACGATCACCGACACCCCGCCCGCCAGCGCGATGTCGCACTCACCGGTGAGCAGGCTCTGCACCGCCATGTGCACCGCGACCAGCGACGTCGAGCACGCGGTCTGCACGTTGACGCTCGGGCCCCTGAGCCCGAGCTTGTAGGAGATCCTGGTGGTCAGGTAGTCCTTGTCGTTGGCGATCATCAGCTCGGTGCCCGCGTACCCGAGCGGGTCGCAGGCGCGTGCCACGGCGTTGGTCAGGTAGGTGTTCATCGACGCGCCCGCGAACACACCGACGGCCTGGTCCTCCGCGCCACCGTCGTACCCGATGGTCTCCAGCAGCTCCTGCGCCAGCTCCAGCAGGATGCGCTGCTGGGGGTCGAGCAGCTTCGCCTCGCGCTGGGTGTAGCCGAAGAACTCGTGGTCGAAGTCGAACGCGTCCGGCAGGTGTGCGCCCCTCTTCACGTACGCGGGGTCGCGCAGCACGTCCTCCGGCGCCCCGGCCGCGCTCAGCTCGGCGTCGCCGAACGTGGTCAGCAGGTCGTCCCCGGCACGCAACCGGCGCCAGAAGGTGCCCAGGTCGGGAGCACCGGGAAACCGCCCGGCCATCCCGATCACGGCCACGTCGTTCGCCCGCACCTCAGACATCCCGGCTCCCCTCGGCTCCCGAACGCTGACGCGCGCGCAGCCGGGCGCCGCGGGCCGTTCCCTCGGCGAGCTGGACCCGCCTGCTCGACGCCCGGTCCCGGCCGGCCGCGGCGGTGGCGGTGGTCTGGCCGAGGCGCCGGGCGAGGCTCGCCGGCGTCGGGTAGCGGAACAGCTCGTTGACCGTCAGCGGGGCCTCCGCCGCGTCGTCGGCGAGCAGCTCGTGCACCCGCATCAGCAGCATCGAGTTGCCGCCGAGGTCGAAGAAGTTGTCGTCGGACCCGATCGCCTCACGTCCGAGCACCTCCTTCCACACGGCCAGCACCCGGCGCTCCAGCGCGATCGGTGCCGCACTGCGAGCGGTCCCGGCGGCCGGAGCGCGCCGCGTGCCGCTGTCGGCCTCGACGGCGACCGGCATCGGCAGGTCCGCCACGCCGAGACCAGGCTCCGCGAGCGCGGCACGCAGCAGCGCCAGGTAGTTCGTGATGACGTCGCGCGCCGCCGCGTCGGTGAACACGGCCTTGCGGTACTTGAGCAGCCCGACCAGCCGGTCTCCGTCGTGGACGACCTCCAGCACGAGCTCCAGCTGGTCGTCCTGCTGGTCCAGCCGGTACGGGCGCGCGGTCAGCCCCGCCCACGGCACGTCGGCCGCGTCTTCGTCGGCGATGTAGAGGCCGGCGAGCGCCGGGTACCTGGCCGGCTTCTGGTAGCTGAACATCGCCTGGAAGATCGGGTTGCGGTCGTCCACCCGGCGCGGTGCCAGCTCGCTGACGAGCAGCTCGAACGGGTACTCGTGGTGCTGCAGCGCCTCCACGACGGCACTGCGGGTCCGGCCGAGCTGCTCGCGGAACGACACCCCGTCACCCAGGTCGGCGCGCAGCACCACGGGGTTCACGAAGTTGCCCACGCACTCGGCGAGCGACGGGTCGGTGCGGCCCGCGAACGGGCTGCCCACCAGCACGTCGCGCCGCCCGGTGTAGCGGCCGACGAGGATCTGGAACGCCGTCAGCAGCACGGCGTAGGGCGTCGCCCCTTCCGCCTTCGCCAGCGCGACCACGCCGTCGCTGACGTCGGTGGTGATCGGGAAGACGACCGACGCCCCCTCGGTGGCGGCGGGATCGGTCTCGAACCGCGGCCACCTGACCGGCTCGTGCCGGCCGGAAAGCCTTTCGTGCCAGTAGGACCGGGCCGCGCCGCCCTGCGGGCCGTCGATCATGGAGCGCTGGCGCGTGACGAAGTCGCTGTACGGGACGTTGCCCGCGGCCAGCTGCGCCGGACGCCGCTCGGCCTCGGCCAGGTAGAGCTGTTCCAGCTCCGCCACGATCACGCCCAACGACCAGAAGTCGCACACCACGTGATGCACGGTCAGCAGGACGACGCCCTCACCCTCCGCCACCGCGAACACCCGCACCCGGACGAGGGGCCCGGCCGCGAGGTCGAACGGCTCCAGGTACGCGGCACGCACCTCCTCGTCGACCCGCTCCGCGCTCCACTGCCGGGCGTCCACCTCGGCGAACGACGGTTCGAGCCACCCGTGCACGGTCTGGCCGTCGAGGGTGAACGTCGTGCGCAGAGCCGCGTGCCGCCCGACCAGCGATCCGGTCGCGCGGTGCAGCGCCGCCGGGTCGAACCCTCCGGCGAACCGCGCGGTGAACCCGACGTTGTAGGACGCGCTGCCCGGATTCATCCTGTGCAGCAACAGCAACGGGCGCTGGGCGAAGGAGAGCGGGTGCTCGGTCCGCGCCTCGGCGGCACGCGAGCGCAGCGCCGCCTCCAGCTTCTTCCGCACGTCGTAGCCGGTCATCGTCACCCCTCCAACCAGGGCAGCAGCGCCTGGAGCTGGTCTTCTGTCAGCGAGTCGAGGTTCGCCAGCAACCGTTCCGCCTCCTGCGGGGAGAACGGCTCCACCGCGGCGGGAACGGCGGCCGGGGCGTCCTCGACGGGCGCGTCGAACGACAGGCGGTCGGTGAGCTCGCCCACGAGCAGGCCGACGGCCTTGCCCTCCAGCAGGCCGGTGAGCGGCAGGTCGACGTCCAGGTCGCGGAAGATCTGGCCGCGCACCTCGACCGCCAGCAACGAGTCGAGCCCGGCCTCCTGCAGGGACAGGTCCTCGACGACCGCGGACTCCGGCATGCCGAGCCGGGTGGCGAGCATGCCGCGCAGGTAGTCGAGCACCAGCGCGCGCCGGCGGTCCGCCGTGGCACCGAACCAGTCCCGCCGCAGCCTGCGCACCGCCTCCGCACCGTCCTCAGTGGACGATGACGGCTCCGCGGCGACGGCCCTCCCGCCCGGGAACCGGGCGAGATAACGCTGCCAGTCCACGGAGAACACGCCGTACTGGCCCGCGGCCGGCAGCCGGTCGAGCGCGGCGAACGCGGGACCGGGCGCGAGCGGCGTGAACCCACCGTCGGTGAGCCGGGCCCGCAGACGTTCGCTGAGGCGCGCCATCATGCCCGACTCCCACGGGCCCCAGTTGACGCTGAGCCCCGGCAGCCCGAGACCGCGCCGGTGGTGCGCGAGGCCGTCGAGGAACGCGTTGGCCGCCGCGTAGTGCGCCTGCCCCTGCGCGCCGAGGAGCGCCGTCGTGGACGAGAACAGGACGAACTGCTCCAGGTCGAGCCCGAGGGTCGCCCGGTGCAGGTGCCAGCCACCGGTGACCTTCGGGGCGAGCACCGCCGCGAACCGGTCCCAGGTGAGCTGTGGCAGCACCGCGTCGTCGAGGACCCCGGCCGCGTGGACGACGCCCTTGAGGCCGCCCCACTCCCGTTCCGCGCGGCCGACCAGCAGCCTGACCGCGGCCTCGTCCGTGACGTCCAGGTCGGCCTGAGTGATCCGCAGGCCGGGGACTTCCTCGATCTTCGCCTTCGTGGCGTTGCGCGAGGCGAGCACGACGTGGCGCACCCCGCGCCGGGCCAGCCACGCGGCGGTGCTCAGGCCGAGCGCCCCGGTGCCGCCGGTGACCAGGTAGCAGCCGTCCGCGCTCAGCCGTGACGGTGCCGAGGCCGGCGGCGTCTCACGGCGCAGCACGGGCCGGTGGACCCGGCCCTCGCGGATCGCGGCCTCCGGCAGTGCGGGAAGCGCGGTCAGTCCCGTGGTGTGGTCGACGTCGAGCAACCGCACGGTCAGCTGGGGCGCCTCCAGTGCCGCGCTGCGGCCGAGACCCCACAACATCGCACCGTGCGGATCCGACGTGGATCCCCGCACCGGCACCGCGCCGCTGGTCAGCAGCACCACGGCACCCGGTGACCAGCCCTCGGCGGCCCGCACGAGAGCGGGCACGCTGCCGCACGCCGTGCGCACGTCCTGGGCGTCCAGGCCGAGGCAGTGCAGCACGCTCGCGGGCCCGGTCTCCCGGAACAGCCGCGCCAGGTGCCCGGCGTCGGTGGGATCGAGGACGTACCGGTCGCCGTCGCGGGTGAACGTCTCACCCGTCTCCGCGATCACGCACCGGCTGCCGGCGGCCTCCAGCGCGGTGACCGCGGGACGCCAGCGGCCCTGCCTGTCGGCGAGCACGATCCACGTGCCGGCCGGGGTGGCTGGCGCCTCCGTCAGCTCCCACTCGTCGGTGTGGATCGCGGCCTCGGGGGCGCGGAACGACACCGCCCTGAGCTCCAGCCCGGTGATCTCCAGCAACGGCGTGCCGTCGTGACCCGCCAGCACGACGTCGGCGACGGACCTCGACCCGTCGGCGCCGCGATGCCGGACGTGGGCCACCCCGGACGTAGCGGCGTGCCGGGACTCGTGGAACACCGCCCGCTCGATCCGGAACGGCAGTGGCACGCCGTTCTCCGGCGCGGTGCGGACGATCCGTGCCGCGATCGCCAGCTGGACACACGCGTCGAGCAGGGCCATCGTCCGCTCGCGCGGCGAACCGGCGGCGAAGGTGAGATCACCGGTGCTGTCCTCGCCGTCCAGGCGCAGCTCCTCGATCCACTGGAAGGCCGGGCCGAACCGGAACCCCGCCGCCTCGAACCTCGGGTAGAGGCCGGCCGCCGGGACCGGGTCGCCGGCACGCCAGGACGCCGGGTCGACCCGGCTCGCGGCGACGGAGGCCTGCTGGAACCGGCCCTCCGCGTGCACCTGCCACGACTCGTCGGCCAGCGGGTCGTCCTCGTCGGTCAGGCTGAGCGACTGCCCGACGAACCGGCGGTCTCCGGACGGGGTGAGCACGAGCTGCACGCGCCGTTCGGCGTCGTCGACCTCCAGCGCGCGCGGGAAGACGAGGTCCTCGACCACCGCCGCCGCCTCGCCCGCCGCAGCCTCCACGAGGCACGCGGTGTGGTAGGCCCCCGGCACGACCAAGCGGCCGGAGATCTCGTGGTCCGCGAGCACTCGCGGCGCCGTCGCGGCGACCGTGGTCTCGTACCGGCGCTGGGCGGACTGGGGCAGCGCGAGCCGGGTGAGCGCCGGCAGGTCGTTCACCGGCGCCGCGGCAGGCCTTGCCGTCTGCTCGACCCAGTGCCGGGTCCGCGCGAACGGGTACAGCGGCGCCGAGACCCGCGCGGGCCGCGAGTCGGCGCGGTAGCCGTCCCAGTCGACCGGCAGCCCGGCCCTGGCCAGGCGGGCCAGGTGCCCGAGAACCGTTGCCACGTCGGGGTTCCTGGGTGCGAGACCGGGCAGGAACACGACGTCCTCGCCCGCCTGCGCGCGGCCGGACGTGCTGAGCGTCCTGCCCGAACCGACCTCGACGAAGACCGAGCAGCCGCCGCGCAGCAGCTCACCGAGAGCCGGTGCGAACCGGACCGGTGAGGTGAGCTGGCGGCCCCAGTACTCGGGGCCGAGGTCGTCCCGCGCCCACGTGCCGCTGAGGTTCAGCGCCATCGGCACCGCGGGCGTCCGGTGGCTGATCCGGCCTGCCGCGCGAACCAGCGCCGCGACGGCGGGAGCGACCAGCGGTGAGTGGAAGGCGTGCGTGGTCTCCAGCGGGATGGTGCCCCAGCCCCTGACGGCGAACTCCGCCTCCAGCACGGCCATCTCGGCGTCCGTGCCCGAGACGGTGACGCGTTCCGGAGCGTTGTAGGCCGCGACGGAACCGCCCTTCGCCGCGACGATCCGTTCCAGCTCGGCCACGTCCTGGCAGCCGACGGCGACCATCCGGCCGCTGCCGGGCACCGCCGCGAACGCCCGGCCGCGGGCGCAGACCAGTTCGAGGCCTTCCTCGACGCTGAACACGCCGGCCACGCAGGCGGCCGCGTACTCGCCGAGGCTGTGGCCGGCGACGGCGTCCGGCGTGATCCCGCACGAGGCCCAGAACTCGGCCAGCGCGACCTGCAGCAGGAAGACGGCCGGCTGCAGCAGTTCCGCCCGCTCCTGCGAGCGCGCGTCGGCGAACACGTCCAGCGGGCCGGTTCCGGTCAGGCGGCGGAACGCGTCCGCGTGCCGGTCCACCGCCGCCCGGAACACCGGGTGCTCGCGGTAGAGCTCGACGCCCATGCCCGCGAACTCGGAGCTCTGCCCCGGGAAGAGGAACCCGACCCTGGGCTTGGCGCGCGCGGCCTCACCGGCGTCCACGTGGCCGGTTCCGTCGCGCAGCCACGACTCGAAGCGATCGGCGGCGTCCTGCCCGGAGCCGGCGACCACGCTCAGCCGGTGGCGCAGTGCCCGGCGGCCCGCGCGGCTCGTGTAGGCCAGGTCGGCGAGCGACGCGCCGGGCTCGCGCAGGCGGGTCGCCCACGCACCGGCGAGGTCCTTCAGCGCGTCCTCGCTCCTGGCGCTGATCGTGATCAGCTCGGGGCCGGAGGACGGCGTCGCGGCGGCCCGCGGCGGTGCCTGCTCCAGCACGGCGAACGCGTTGGTGCCGCCGATGCCGAGGGAGTTGACGGCCGCCCGGCGCGGGGATCCGGGCAGGGGCACCGGTTCCGCGTTCACGAACAGGCCGCTGTCGGCCAGCTTCAGCCTGGGGTGCGGCGCGGTGAAGTAAGGGCTTGGCGGGACCTGGCCGTGGTGCAGCGCCAGGGTGGCCTTGATCAGGCCGGCGACGCCGGACGCCGCCTCCATGTGCCCGATCAGCGCCTTCACCGAGCCGATGGCGGTCGGCGCGTCGTGACCGAAGAGCTTCTTGAGCGCGCCGACCTCGGTGGGATCGCCGAGCGGCACGCCCGTGCCGTGGGCCTCGACGTAACCGATGGTGGCGGGGTCGACGCCCGCGACGGCGAGCGCGCGGCGCATCGCGGCGAGCTGGCCCGGCTGGCTGGCGGCGCCGTAGCTCGACTTGCCGCCACCGTCGTTGTTGATCGCGGTGCCGAGGACGGTGGCGTAGACCGTGTCGCCGTCCCTGACCGCGGCGGACAGCGGCTTGAGGACGACGGCGCCCACGCCACTGCCGAAGATCGTGCCCTGCGCGCTGACGTCGAACGGGCGGCAGCGGCCGTCCGGCGACAGGATGCCTCCCCGGCGGTGCCAGTACCCGGCGGCGTGCGGCAGCCGGATGTTCACGCCACCGGCCAGAGCGGCCTCGCACTCGCCCCGCAGCAGGCTCTGCACGGCGAGGTGCACCGCGACCAGCGAGGTCGAGCACGCCGTCTGCACCGTCAGGCTGGGACCGGTCAGGCCGAGCTTGTACGACACCCTGGTGGCGAGGAAGTCCTTGTCGGACCCGATCTGTTCCAGCGAGGCCGTCGGATCCTGCGGCATGCCCGTGCTGCCGAGCACCTCCGGCAGGTAGCTGGTGAGCACCCCGCCGCTGCCCGCGAAGACACCGACGTCTCCCCCGGCACCCAGGCCGGCGTGCTCCAGCGCGTGCCAGCACGTCTCCAGGAAGACGCGCTGCTGCGGGTCCATCACCGCGGCCTCGCGGCCGGAGATGTCGAAGAAGCCCGCGTCGAAGAGGTCCACCCCGTCGATGGAGGCGACCGCCTTGACGTAGTCCGGGTTCGTGAGCCAGTCCGGGTGCACGCCGTCGCGCAGCAGCTCGTCGTCACCGAGGTCGCGGATCGACTCGCGGCCCGCCAGCAGCGCGTCCCAGAACTCGCCGAGATCGGCGGCGCCGGGAAAGCGCGCCGCCATGCCGACGATCGCGACGGGTTCGGGCGTCATGCCGGTTCGACCGCGCCGAGCCGGGGCTGGGCCACCGGGTCGTACGCGTCCAGCAGGTCACCGACCGTGCGCACACCAGTGATGGGCACGTCGTCGGAGAACGGGTCGGTGTCGAGCTCCAGCTCCAGCACGGCCACCAGCCGGGCGAGGTGCAGGGACTCGAGTCCCAGGCCGTCGACGAGCAACTGGTCGGGGTCCAGGTGCTCGACCGGCCCGGCCACCTCGTTGACGATCTCGAGCAGAGCGGCCATGACCGTCTCGCGCCTGTCCATGCAGATCACACTCCGTTCAGCAGGTGTAGCCACCGTCGACCGCGATGGTCTGGCCGGTGATGAACCCCGCCGCGGGCGAGGTGAGGAAGCGGATGACGCCGAGCACGTCCTCGACCGAACCGAGCCGGCCGAGCGGGGTGCGGCGGGTGATGCGGCGGCGCTGGTCCTCGCCGATGCCCGCCGTCATGTCGCTGTCGAAGTAGCCGGGGGCCACGCTGACCACCCGCACCCCCGCCGGGCCGACCTCCCTGGCCAGACCGCGGGTGAGGCCGTCGAGGGCGGCCTTGGCCGCGCCGTAGACGGCGACGCCGGTCTGCCCGCGCAGCGCGTTGATCGACGACAGGTTGATCACGACGCCGCTGCGGCGGGCGATCATCGGCTTGAGGCAGGCCCTGGTCAGCAGCACCGGCAAGGTGAGGTTGGTGCGCAGCGCGGCGTCGATGGCGGCCGGGGCGGTGAGGGTCAGCAGGCCCTCCAGACCGACCGCGGCGTTGTTCACCAGCACGTCGACGCGGCGGTGCCGGCGCGCGGCCGTGCGCACGAACTCCTCGACCGCGGCGGCGTCCGTGCCGTCGAGCGCGGTCCACGCCACGGCGTCGGTCTCCGCGCGCAGCTCCTTCAGTTCCGCGGACTCGCTGCGGCTGAAGGTCTCCACCCGGTAGCCGCGTTCCAGGAAGTCCCGCACGAGCGCCAGCCCCAGGCCGCGGCTGCCACCGCTGACGATGGCGACCGGACGCTGGTCCACCGGTGCGTTCACCCCGCACCTCCCATTCGCTTGAACCGCTCGCCGTGCAACGGCACGTCCGAGACGGTGACGACAGCCGGAACCTTGTGGGGCGGCAGGTGTTCCGCGCAGAACTTGCGCAGCCTCCTGGTGAGCTCGCGCCGTTCCTCCGGCTCCACCAGCTCGACCTGGGCGACGACGACGTGCCCGGTCACCGCGTTCGCGCGGCCGGTCACGACGACGTCCTGCACGTTGCCCGCCTGCAGCAGCACGTTCTCGACCTCGGCGGGCGACACCTTCTCGCCGCCGACGTTGATCAGCGCGGAGATCCGGCCGAGCACGCGCATCGTGCCGTCCTCCGCCACGACCACCGCGTCACCGGTGTTGAGCCAGCCGTCCTCGTCGAACGGGCTGGGCGCGTTGAGGTAACCGAGCATCGCGCTGGGCGACTTGATCCACAGGACGCCGTCGCGGATCTCGGTCGCGAACCCGTGCCCGCCGACGTTCATCCGCAGCGAGTCGGACGACACCGACTTGGTGGGTAGGATGCCGGTCTCGGTGAGGCCGTAGGTCTGCTTGAACCGGACCTGCGGGAACACCTTCGCCGCGTGCGCGAGCGTGACCTCGCGCATCGGCTCGGTGCCGTAGGTGATCAGTTCGAGCGACGACAGGTCGTAGTCGCGGTAGGCGTCCGAGAGCAGCAGCATGTTCAGGAACGTCGGCGTGGTCGGCAGCACCTCCACGCGGTGCCGCTCGATGGCCTCGCACGCGTGCTTCGGGGTGCGCTGCGGTTCGGTGACCACCAGGCCGCCGCCGGCCAGCGTGCGGAACAACGTGTTCACGCCGCCGATGTGGTCGAGCGCCATGAACTGCAAGGTGCGCCGGGGCCGTCCCGCCACACCGCGGAAGCCGTCGAAGAGCCGCGGCAGCGAGAGCAGCGCCGCCTTGCTCTCCCCGGTCGAACCGGAGGAGAACAGCACCAGCCCGGCCTCAGCGGACCCGGCGAGCCGCACCAGCAGTTCGGGCTTCTGCCCGTCCGGCACCGCGACCGACTCGGCGGTCCACTCGCCTGGGCCGGTGAACTCGATGACCGTGCTCACGTGTGCCGTCGCCATCCGGCCTGCCCGCTGGCTCCTCGGCGGGTCGTTGGGAGCGAACGGAACCACGACGGCACCGCGGACGGCCAGCGCCGTGAAGAGCGCGACCACGTCCGGCGAGGCGTTGCCGACGATCGCCACGGACTGCCCCGCGCCGATCCCGAGCCGGTCCAGCTCGGCCAGCCAGCCGGTCGTCAGCTCGGCGAGCCCGGCGTAGGTCACGGTGCCGCCGTGCCCGGCCATCGCCTCGGCGTCGCCTCGCTCCCGCAGTTGTGCCAGCAGCCACTCCATCAGCGGTTCCCCCTCCTGCGCAGCACCGGCCTCGGCGCGCTGTCCCGCGCGCCGAGCTGTGCGGCGATGTCCCTGATCGAGCTCGATTCGAAGATCGCCCGAATCCCGAGCTCCCTGTCCAGCGCGGTGCGCACCCGGCTGATGACCGTCATGGCGAGCAGCGAGTTGCCACCGAGCTCGAAGAAGTTGTCGTCGAGGCCCACTCGTGCGACCCCGAGCGCCTCCGCGACGAGCAGGCACAGCTGCCGTTCGTCGGGCGTGCCCTCGATCTCCGCGGGCGGCTCCGGCTCGGCGTCCGGCCCGACGAGGTCGAGCAGCGCCCGGCGGTCGAGCTTGCCGCCGGGCGTGACCGGAAGCGTGTCGAGCACCTGCACCCGGTCCGGCAGCAGCGCGGACGGGAGCCTGCCGCGCAGGAACTCCCGCACGGCGGCGAACGTCAGCTCTTCCCGGCCCCGCTCCTCCGGCACGACGAACGCGACCAGCCTGGCCAGTCGCGTGCCGGCGCCGGTGGCGATCACCGCGGCCCTGGCGACGGCGGGATGGGCGGCGAGCGCCGCCTCCAGCTCACCGGGTTCCACCCGCAGGCCGCGCACCTTGACCTGGTCGTCGAGCCTGCCCCAGAACTCCAGCTGCCCGTCCGGCCGCAGCCTGCCCCGGTCGCCGGTGCGGTACATGCGCGCACCGGGCACTCCGCTGAACGGGTCCGCGACGAACTTCTCGCTGGTGTGCGCCGGCTGTCCCACGTACCCCTGCGCCACGCCGAGCCCGCCGATGCAGATCTCGCCGACGAAGGACGGCGGCAGCAGCTGGAGCTGGTCGTCGACGACGTAGAGCCGCGTCGTGCCGACCGCCCGTCCCGCCACCTGCCGCTCGTGCTCGCGGATCTCGGCCCTGGCGGAGTCGACCGTGCACTCCGTGATGCCGTACATGTTGAACGCCAGCAGGTCCGGCTGGTCGTGCAGCCGCCGCCACAGCCGGGCGGACGCGCTCTCGCCACCGATCAGCACGATCTTCGGCGGGTGCGGCACGTCCAGCAGGCCCGCGTCGACCAGGACCTCCATCTGGCTGCTGTTGCAGTCGAGCACGTCGATCGCCGACCCGGCGTCCGCGCCGAGCGCGAGCAGCCGTGCGGGATCCATCCGCTCCTCGTCGCCGAGCAGCAGCAGCCGGTGCCCGAACGCGATCATGCCGAGGCACTGGTTGATGAACACGTCGAACGTCAGCGAGCTGAGCGCGCCCACGTTCACCTGCACGCCTTCCGGCAGCCGCGCGTACATCGACGCGAGCTGGGTGGTGGCGAGCGCGACCAGGCTCTCCTGGTCGACGACCACGCCCTTCGGCGTGCCGGTGGAGCCCGACGTGAACACGACGTAGGCGGGCGCGGCGGCCGGGCGGTGGGCCGGTGGCTCCGCATCGCCCGTGAGATCGGCGGGCGCGACGGTCTCCACCTCGGCGAAGGGCTCGTCCGCGACCAGCAGGGTCACGCCGGCCTCCTGGAGGAGCACGCGGCGGCGCGCCTCCGGCTGACGTGCGTCGAGCAGCAGGAAGGCCTCACCCGCACACCACGTGGCGAGCATCGCGGTGAGCAGGCCGGCCCGCCTCGGCAGGCAGATGCCCACCACGGTGCCGGTCCGCACGCCTCTGGCCCGCAGGCCGGCCGCCATCGTCCTCGCCGCGGCCTCGAGCTCGGCGAAGGTGAGCCGTTCGCCGTCCGCACTGACGGCCTCGCGATCAGGCGTGGCAGCGGCGGTGCGTTCGAACAGCTCCCAGGCCGACGTGGGATCCGCAGCGGTGGGCATGTCGCCCGCACCGAGCTCCAGCGTGGCGTCCCGCGTGGCCACGTCCAGCAGCGGGACACTCCCGAGCGGGACGTCCGGCGAGCTGACGAGGGCGCGCAGCAGGCTGCCGAAGGCGTTCGCGAACTGCCGCATGGCGTCCGCGGAGAACCGCCTGCGGTCGTACTCGACGGTCACGCCGACCTCGCTCGCGACCCGGTGCACGTCGAGCGACAGGTCGAACTGGAGCCCCGCGAGCTCCGCCGGGTCCGGCAGCGCCGTCACCTGCAGGCCGTCGAGCGCCCAGACGTCGCTCGGGTCGAGCGAGCCGTAACCCATGGCGACCTGGAACAGGGGGTTGCGGTCCGCGTCGCGCTGAGGGGCCAGCGCGTCCACGACCGCCTCGAACGGCACGTCCTGGTGGTCGAGCGCGTCGTGGACGGTGTCGCTGACCTGGTCGAGGAACTCGTCGAAGGTCAGCGCGGGCGCCACCTGGCAGCGCAGCACCACCGTGTTGGCGAAGAAGCCGATCGTGCCGAAGAACTCCGCGGTGGGCCTGCTGAACACCTGCGTGCCGACCGCGAGGTCGCTCGTGCCGGCCCAGCGCCACAGCAGGACGAAGTACACGGCGAGCATCCCGGTGAACGGGGTGACCCCGCGTTCCTTGCAGAACACCTCGAAGTCCGCCACCACGTCCCCCGGCAGGGTCGCGGGCAGCCGGGCGCCGACGACGCTGCCCGGGTCCTCCATGCCGTCCTCCGGCAACCGCGCCGGCCGCACCCCGGCCAGCCGCTCCCGCCAGTGGCCGAGGCCCGCGCGATCCACACCGGAACGCCGTTCCCGCAGGCAGAAGTCGGAGTACTGCGCGGCAGGCACCGCCAGCGCGGGCGCGTCCGGGTCGGCGTAGGCGAGGCGGAGCTCGTCGGCGAAGACCTTCGCGGACATCTCGTCGATGATGATGTGGTGGAACACGACCGCCACCAGGTGCAGGTCCGGCGCCACCCTCGTCACGCCCACCCGCCAGAGCGGCCCTGACGACAGGTCGAACGGGAGGCCGATCACCCGTCGTGCCTCGGCCTCGGCCCAGGCACGGCGCTGCTCGGGAGAGTCTCCGCGCGCCTGCACGACCGCGCCGAGGACCGGCTCGGCGGGACGGTCGTCGCGCACCACCTGGAAGACGTCGCCGTCGCGCTCCAGGAACGTGACGCGCAACGCGTCGTGCCTGCCGCGCACCACCTCCAGCGCGTGCGCGAGGCTGCTCGTCCGGAGCTCACCGGTGATCTCCAGGACAGTTCCCCAGACGTCCGCCGCACTACCCGGCCGCACAATCGAGGAGAAATACATCCTGCGCTGAGCGGACGAGGCGGGAACCTCCCGTGCGGAAGGCTCGACCGCGAGACCGGCTCCACCCGAATCCGGCAGGTCCTGCCAATTCGCGTGACGCACTCCAGACACGAACCCCCCAAACCGATCGGTCCCGCCCTCAGCCCGGGCATTCCATTTCAAGGGTCCACTGCGGGCCGCCGCAAAGTCACGGTTCCGACCGGCACCACCGACCGCACTCCGCCGTGACCCGCCCCACCCGGCCGGCCGGGCTCGCCGCGCCGCGCGATCCCTGACCTGGGCGAACCACCCGTCGCCTGGCCGCGGGCCATTGTCTCGCCGGCGGGACAGGCGGTATCGCGTCACGTTCGGCGCGGCATCCCGTGATGAACAGATGCGTCCCCGGCCATCTCGTACTTACAGTGGGGCGCGCATCTGCTCGTCAATTCGGCCGATCGCCGGGGGACCGCGACAATGGATTTCAGCCTCTTCTACTTCGCCAACGACAGCGGAAACGCCGAGGAAAACCGGTATCGGCTGCTTCTCGACGGCGCGCGTTTCGCGGACGAACACGGTTTTCACGCCGTCTGGACGCCCGAGCGCCATTTCCACAATTTCGGCGGAACGTACCCGAACCCGTCGGTGACCAGCGCGGCGATCGCCGCCGTCACCAGCCGTGTCAAGATCCGCGCGGGCAGCGTCGTGGCCCCCCTGCACCACCCGTTGCGCATCGCCGAGGAGTGGTCGGTCGTCGACAACATCTCGAACGGCCGCGTCGGAGTCTCGTTCGCCTCCGGCTGGCACGCCACCGACTTCGCGCTGAACCCGTCGGCCTACGCCGACCGCCGCACCGAGATGTACGACCGCATCGAGCAGGTCCGGACGCTGTGGCGCGGCGAGCCCATCGAGGTCACCGACGGAACCGGCGCACCGGTGAAGGTCCGCTCGTTCCCGCCGCCCGTGCAGGAGGACCTGCCGGTGTGGGTCACCAGCGTCGGCGACGTCACCACGTTCCGCAGCGCGGGCCGCAACAGGGCGGGCCTGCTGACGCACCTGCTCGGGCAGTCCCCGGAGGAGCTGGCCGGCAAGATCGCCGAGTACCGCAAGGCCGCCTCCGAGGCGACCAACGGCGCGTGGAACGGGCACGTCGTCGTGATGGTGCACACGTTCCTCGGCGAGGACGACGAGACCGTGCGCGAGATCGTCAGGCCGTCACTGATGGACTACATGCGCAGCTCGTTGCGCCTCATCCTGTCCTCGGACGTCAGCACCGACCCGGCCGATCCCGACAGCCTCGACCAGGACGAGGTCGACTTCCTGGTGGAGCGGGCCTTCGACCACTACTTCGACAACGTCGGCCTGCTCGGTTCCGTCGACAAGGCGGCAGGGGTGGCCGCGAACCTCGCGGAGCTCGGCGTGGACGAGATCGCGTGCCTCATCGACTTCGGCCTGCCGACGGACGAGGTCCTCGGCGGCCTGACGCACCTCAACCGCCTGCGCGACGTCTGCCAGGAGCGCAACGCGGCGAGCTGAACCCGGTCAGGCGCCGTGCGGCCACGTCCAGGCCGTCGGCGACCTGACACACCACACGCCAGCGCGACAAGCGCGAGAACCGCATACGGCGGCACGAACCCCAGTCAGGCCGTGCGGTGCGCACTCGCCGAGGCGTAAAGGCACACCGCAGCGGCCGTGGCCAGGTTCAAGCTCTCGGCAGCCCCGTACAGCGGCACCTTCAGCGAGGTGTCGAGGGACGCCACCACGTCGTCGGGCAGGCCGTGGGCCTCGCTTCCGAACACCCACGCGGTGGGCTGCTTGAGGTCGCCCTTCACAGAGGCCTCGACGAGGTCCTCCTGCGCGTAGCCGTCGGCGGCCACGAGCCTGAGGCCGGCCCGGCGGCACGCGGCGAAAACCTCCGCTGCGTCCCGGGAACGCGCGATCGGCAGGTGGAAGAGCGAGCCGGTGGAGGCGCGCACGCACTTGCCGTTGTGCGGGTCGACCGTGTCGCCCGCGAAGATCACCGCATCGGCTCCTGCCGCGTCCGCCACGCGCGTGACGGTGCCCGCGTTGCCGGGGTCCGAGACGCCGTAGAGCACGGCGACGAGCCGCGGGCTTCCCCGCAGCGCTTGGTCGAGCGGCTGCGGGACGGCGTCGACGACCGCGATGAGGCCTTGCGGCGTCACGGTTTCCGACAGCGACTCGGCGGCCTTGTCGGTGACGTCGCTGATCCGCACACCTGCCTGCGCCGCGGTCTGGAGCAGCTCGGGGTTGCGGTCCGCCGCCGTCGCCGTGACGAACAGTTCGTGCACCACGCCGTTGCGCCAGGCGAGCGCTTCACGCACGGCCTGGGCGCCCTCGACGAGGAAGCGACCGGCCTTGTCACGGCCCTGGCGGCGTGTCAGGTGGCGAGCAGCAACGACCCGAGGCGTCCGTTCGGTGAACGGAGCTGCCTCGGGTCGGTAGCCGCGATCGTGCTGGCTCAGGCCTGGTCCCCGGCCGGAGCGTTCACGTCGGCCGGGAGCGCCGCGCGGGCGATCTCGACGAGGGCCGTGAAGGCGGTGGCGTCGGTGACGGCGAGGTCCGCGAGGATCTTGCGGTCGACCTCGACGCCGCCCAGGCGCAGCCCCTGGATGAGACGGTTGTAGGTCATGCCGTTCGCGCGGGCAGCGGCGTTGATCCGCTGGATCCACAGCTTGCGGAAGTCGCCCTTGCGCGCACGCCTGTCGCGGTACGCGTAGTTGAGCGAGTGGAGCACCTGCTCCTTGGCCTTGCGGTACAGCCTCGAGCGCTGGCCGCGGTAACCGCTCGCCAGCTCAAGAGTGGTACGACGCTTCTTCTGGGCGTTTACAGCCCGCTTGACGCGTGCCACGGGTCCATCCTGTCGATCTCAAGGGGGCGGGGTCGGGGCCCGCCCCGATTTGCTAGGGGGTCTAAGCGGTCAGAGACCGAGCAGCTTCTTCAAGCGCGGCGCGTCGCTGTCCGACACGACCGTGGTGCCGCTCATGCGACGGGTCACGCGGCTCGACTTCTTCTCCAGGCGGTGGCGCTTGCCGGTCTTACCCCGGACAATCTTGCCGCTGCCGGTGACCTTGACCCTCTTCGAGGTCCCGCTGTGCGTCTTGTTCTTCGGCATTTCCGTCCTCGTCTCGTGCTACCCACCGGGTCGGGGGCGGGGCATGCGTTCTACTCAGCGGCTTCGGTGGCGTCGTCACCCTCGACGACGTCGTCCTGGTCCTGCTTCACCGAACGCGGCTTGATGTTCTTGTGCGGCGCCAACACCATGATCATGTTGCGGCCGTCCTGCTTCGGGTTGGACTCCACGAAGCCGAGCTCCGCGACGTCCTCCGCCAACTTCTGCAGCAACCGGTAGCCGAGCTCGGGGCGCGACTGCTCTCGACCGCGGAACATGATGGTCACCTTGACCTTGTTCCCGTGCGAGAGGAAGCGGGCCACGTGGCCCTTCTTCGTCTGGTAGTCGTGCGGGTCGATCTTCGGCCGGAGCTTCTGCTCCTTGATCACAGTCAGCTGCTGGTTCCGACGAGACTCGCGAGCCTTCTGCGCCGTCTCGTACTTGAACTTGCCGTAGTCCATGAGCTTGCAGACCGGCGGTCGAGCCTGCGCGGCGACCTCGACGAGGTCCAGATCCGCTTCCTGCGCGAGTCGGAGCGCGTCCTCGATGCGAACGATCCCGACCTGCTCGCCGTTCGGCCCGACCAGTCGGACCTCAGGCACGCGGATGCGGTCGTTGATGCGCGGCTCGGTGCTCACAGGAGCACCTCGGTTCGAGGGACTTGTCATTCACGTCCTTTAAGACTCGTTTGCGCCAAAAACAAGAGCCCCGTCGTCGATGACGACAGGGCCCGCTTCCGACCGATCACATACCTTCTGCGCCGGACACCCGTGTGCCCTGACGTTCAGGAGGACCGGACCCGGCCACCTCTTGAGGCGGTGAACGCGGGTGGGAGCGGGGCTCCACTTGCCGCTCTCGCACTAACGAGAGCTGGTCGCGTCCGAAATACTAGCAGACCCGATGTCAACCCCCGAATCGCGGCCGTGTGACGTCGGCTTGCTTGAATGTCGGGGTGACCGATCCGCTTGAAGACAGTGTCCGCGACCTGGGTGATGTCCCCAGCATCGAGGTGATCAGCCGGGCGGCCGTGATGCTGCTGTCCGCCTCCGCCGAACGCCTCGGCCTGGCCGACCCGGACCCGGACAACTCGCCGCGCCGCGACCTGGACGAGGCGCGCCGCCTGATCACGGCCCTGGCCGGCCTGATCACCGCGTCCGGCGAGTACCTCGGCCCGCACGCCGCGCCGCTGAAGGACGGTCTGCAGTCGGTGCAGCGGGCGTTCCGCGAGGCCTCCGTCGTACCGGACGAGCCGGGCCAGGGTCCCGGCGAGAAGTACACCGGTCCCGTCTACTGATCCGCGCGCACCACGACGGGTTCCCACGGCTCTGCCCTGATCTGGAACACCGCGCTGGCCCGCTGCCCGGTCGCCGCCCTGAAGGTGATGGCGCTGCCGTTGTGCAGCGGGCCGAGCGCGAGGTGCTCGGCCGGGGGCTCGTCGTGCTGCGACAGGCCCAGCACCCTGCTGCCCGGCACCACGGACACCGTGAGCTGCTCGATGACCGCGGGCCCGCCGAAGTAGCTCAACCGGAACTCGTCGGGCGCGCCGGGCGTGATGGCGAACGTCGGCATGCCCCTCCGCATGCGTTCGGCGTTGAGGCTCTCCGTCAGCTCGTTCACCTGCTGCGTGGCCTGCTGGGCGGTGAGCTGCGCCTCGTCCGCGAGCATCCTGGACGCCTCGGCGGCTTCCTGCGCCTGCTTGGCCGCCTCCTGCGCCTGAGCGGCCACCTTCTTCACATCTTCCAGGGCCGTCTTGGCCTGCAACGCACTCGTCGCGGCCTGCTCGACGGCCTTGCGCGCCGCCTGCGCCTCGTCGTAGGCCTGCTTGGCCGCGTCCTGGGCGTTCTTGGCCTCTCGCGCCTGCCACAACGAGATGGCCACAGCACACATCGCCACGACGGCGGCGATCACCGAGAGCGCGATCATGCCCGCACCCCCAGCGCCGCGAGCTGACGTTTGGCCAGTTCCTCGATGACGTCGAGGTCGCCCGTCCGCCAGGCCACCGCGGGGTCGCCGTCGAACTTGGCGAGTTGCTTGGGCGTCAGGCTGGTAAGCGCTCTCAAAGCGAGCAGGTCCGGCTTGTCCCGGAGCTTCGCGGTGTTGGCGGCCTTCAGCGCGTACCGCAGCCGCACCGGCAGCCACGTGATCAACAGGAACAGGACCGGAACCACGACGAGGGCGGTCGCGAGCCAGAACGCGGTGTCCTGCACCACCCCGATCTGGGTGTTGCCGACCCCGATCAACGTCTCGCCGGCCTTGGTCCCGTTCCCGAGCGCCCCGGACAGGTCGTCGCCGACCAGCGGAACGTCCCGCGCCTTGCTGGCCGCGTTGGTGAAGACGTCGCGGATGTCGCCGCCAGCGTTGACCAGCCCGTCGCCGGGGGCTCTCAGTTCGAGGACCCAGTCGTGGGCCGTGGTGGCCACCCAGATCCAGATGGCCACCCACGCCACGGCGAGGAGGTCGGCGATCAGCTGACGCGTGAGCCTGCCCGGTCTGTCCGCGTACCACTTCATGGACCGGATGCTGCCACGTGACTTATCAGCCGTCGATGATCACATGCAGTCGGCGTAGCGGACCGGTCCGAGCGGCGGATTCGCCAGCCGGTACTCGTGGTCATCCGACACGAGCGGGCTTTCCGCACTGTCGATCAGCTCGTATTCGGCCCAGTAGACGCGCGACGCGATGACGAAGCTCTCGGTCGAGCCGGCCTCCAGGAAGAAGACGGCGTTCGACTCGCGAATCCGGCCGACTCTCTCCGTCAGCGCATCCCGCTCTGCCTGATCAGCCATCCTCACGTGCAACGACTGGACGTGCTTGCGAGTGGCGATCCAGTCCAGCCCCAGGAACGCGACATCGAGCACCCGGACCCTGAACGTGGGCGACGGATCGCCGCCCCTCGGAGGAAACCCGCGGAACAGCGCCCACGTGTGGCTGAGGCCGTAGCCGGCCAGGCTGAACTCCCGGTCGTCGCGGAGGTCCAGCCCGGCCCGGACGGGCCTCACTTCTTCTTGGGCTTCACCGGTACCCAATCGCCCGTCTTCCTGCTCGTTCGATAGAAGTCGATCTCATCGAGTTTCCCGAGTCTCTGGGCCTGCGCCAACTCCCACTCGGTGGCGTTCTTGCCGCCGGCCTTGATGTACTCGTTCGCGAGGTGCGCGGCCCTTTCGTATCCCTGCCCGGCGCCCGGAAGCCCGTCGAGCAGGAAGGAGACCTTCGAGCCCGAGCCGATGTTCTTGAGGGTGGCCGTGACCACTTCCTTCCACCCGCCCGTGCCCATCAGATGCGTCGCGCTGAGCTTTGCCGCGAACTCCTGGACTCCTCGACCGCTCCTCGGATCCTTTCCAAGTGCCAAGTGGTCAACAGGCACTCCGTCGGCGCCGCACGGGAGCGGCGTGACGCCGTCATCATCCTCGTTGTGGACGAGAACGTCGGCAACGGCAGCCTTTCCAGGACCACCAGCACCCACGTAGTAGGTGTGCAGTCCGTCAACCGTGAGGTTGTAGACGAGCCTGCCACCCGAGAACGTCCGGGTACCGGTGACCGTCGCCGGCTTGTTGTCCGCAGTCAGGAACCGATAGCCGGGCTTGAGGTCCTCGGTCCCCAGCCAACGCCCGAGATCCGGCACCCAGAACGGGTGCTCATCCGTCGCCGTGATCTTGCCGGTACCGGAATCCGACTTCACCTCGAGCTGGTAGACCGTCGAGTCCGTCAGGTACTGACGCACCTCGGTGATCTTGCGGGGCTCGGTCCTGCCGGTGGTCGGGTCGGTGGACAGGACCAGGTCGCCGTCGCGCAGATCCCGGATCAGCTTGCGTGATCCGTCCGCCATCAGCACCGGCGTGTCACCGGTGAAGCTGTTCCTCGCAAGAGGAATCGGGCAGCTCGCGCCGGCCTCGTTGCGCGCGTGCGCACCGGAGTCCTTCGCCTTGTCGTTGCCCCGCTTGCGATTCGGCCCGAACAGGCTGATCAGGTCACCGAGCCCGGGGATCTGGCTGTTGGCGAAGTCCGAGACCATCTGCTCGGCCGCGGCCTGGACGACCTCGACGCCGGGCTTGATGATCGTGGCCTTGATGGTGTCCCAGACCTTGTTGACGTCCTGGACGTTCTCGGCCACCGCCGCGACCATGCGGGCCGGCAGGTTCGCCGCGGAGGACACCAGGTCCTTCAGGGCGATCCGCGGCTTCAAGGCCGCTTGCAGGATCGGCATCGGGTTGTTCTTGACGGCGTGGGAGATCGCGGCCTTCGCACGGGCCGTGACCGCCTTCATGCGCGCCAGGCGTTCGGCTGCCGCACGGGCTGCCGCTGCTGCCTTGCGGGCCGCTGCTTGAGCTGCTTCGCGTGCCGCTGTCTTGGCCATGTCGGCTGCGTTGCGACGGGCCAGGCCCGCCACGTCGTCGCCGTACCTGCGCCCCGCACCGGCGACGTCGTCGCCGTACTTGCGCGCGGCACCGCCCACGTCGTCGCCGTACTTCCGCGCGGCACCCGCCACGTCGTCGCCGTACCTGCGCACGCCGCCGATCAGGTCGTCGCCGTACTTGGCCAGGTACTTGGCGCCCTTGGCGAGTTTGCCGAAGGGGACGAAGTTCGAGGCGGCCCAGAGGAAGTTGCCCAAGCTCGGCTCGCGGATGAAGTTCGCGATGTCGTTGTAGCCGGAGACTTCCTTGACGACCTCGAAGCCGACCTTGGCGACGGACTTCACGCCGTTCCAGACCGCGCCCCAGTTCGGCCAGTGGCCGTCGGGGTCGATCATGTCCAGCGGACGGCCGGCGCCGTAGGTGTAGCGGTTGAACAGAACCGAGGCACCCGAGGAAGCCGAAACCGAGTCGCGGGAAGCGAAAGCACCTGTCCCCGGCTGGTACCAGCGGGCACCCATGTTGACCTGACCGGTCTCCGAGTCCGTCCAGTCGCCCTGGTAGCCGACGGAACGCGCAGAACCGGTACGAGCGAGCTGCTTGCCGAACGGGTCGTACGCGGCCGAGTCCTGCATGCCGGGCTGGGCCGGGTCGAAGCCGCCGACCAGGTCGCCGTGCTTGTCCGTCAGGGCGAGACGCTTCTCCGTGCCGGACGAGATGGACAGCAGCTCACCGGAAGCACCGCGCCCGTAAAGGGAATCCGTGTCGGACACCGGGTCGATGTCCGTGCCGGCGTACACGAACTTCTTGGTGTTGCGGCTGACCACGCGGTCGAAGTCGTCGTAGCCGTAGGCGGTCTTGCCCACCGCGATGAGCCGGTCGAACGCGTCGAAGGAGAACTTCTCCTCGAACCCGGACGACGTGCGCGACAACATGGCCCCGGAAGGCGAGTACCGGTACGTGTAGTCGCTGTCCGCCAACAACCTGTTGCGCTGGTCGTAAGTAGCGGTCTTGTCTCCGGCCTTGACACGGTTGCCGGACGCGTCCCACTCGTAGGCGGTGGTGACTCCGCCGACCGTCCACGACTTCAGGCGGTTCGCGTAGTCGTACCCGTAGGTGTTGTCACCGGAACCGGCCAGACCGGTGGTCACCTTGCGGGTCAACCGGTCGTTGTTGTCGTACTCGTAAGCCAAGGACGAGACCACGGCCGACGAAGTGGCGTCCTTCATCACGTCGGACTTCATTCGCCCGAGAGCGTCGTAGTCCACTTCGCGGTTGCGGCTGCTGCCGTACTGGATGCGCGACAGCTGCCCGGCCGCGTTGTAGCTGAACACCTGGCCGGTACCGGTGATGCTGTCGGTGGCGGTGTGCAGGCGGCCCTTGTCGTAGGTGAACCGGGCGGTGCCGGACACGTCCGTGCGCGTCTTCATCCGGCCGAGCTCGTCGTACTCGAACGACGAGTCACCCGACGGGCCGTTCGCGGTCAGCATTCCGCTGCGGTCGTTGTAGGTGAAGACGTTCGTGCCGCCCGGCGCACCCGACGAGAGCAACCTGCCGGTCTCGTCGTAGCCCAGGTTCCGCTCGGCGGAGGCGGAGGCGACCCCGGTGCCGGCGCCGGTCTCCCGCTTGAGGCGGTTCAGGTTGTCGTACTGCCGTTCCCGCGTGACACCACCGGGAGCGACCATCTTCGCGACGCTGCCCGCCACGTCGTACGACGTCGTCCACGTCCGGTCCGCCGCGTTCGGGTGCGCGTCGGTCGACGGCTCGATCACGGACTCCGGCAGCGACCACGAGTTGTACGTCGTCACGAACTTGTTGCCGCGGCCGTCGGTGTAACGGGTCCGCGCACCGGCCGCGTCGTAACCGAACGAGGTCGTGATCGACTCGGTGTCCGACACCGGCTCGACCTGCTGGGTCATCCGGCCCAAGGCGTCGTAGGTGAACCGCGCGGCCTTGCCCATCGCGTCGGTCGCCGTCTCGACGTTGCCCGCCGCGTCGTGCGTGTACTTGGTGTTGCGCAGGATCGTGCCGGCACTGTCGAGGCTGAACTGGCCGTTCATCCGGCCGGCCGCGTCGTAGCGCACGAAACTGGTGCGCCCCATGGCGTCCTGCTGCCACACCTGACGCCCGGCACCGTCGTAGCCGAACTTCGTCGTCACGTTCGCCGGGTCGGTGGACGTGAGCCGCTGGCCGAGCGCGTCGTAGGTGAACCGGCTGACGTCGTTGTTCGGCGCGGTGGCCTTCACCAGGTCACCGGCGTCGTTGTACTCGAACGTCGTGGTGAACGCGGCCGCGACGGGCTTGCGCTCCAGCACCGACGACGTGACCTGACGGCCGAGGTCGTCGTAGGTCGACTCGGTCCGCGCGCCCGTCGGGTCGGTGGCCGAGAGCTGCTCGCCCTTGTGCGTGTAGGTGTACTTCCACACGCCACCGACCTCGGTCGGGTTGTCCGCCTTGGGATCCTGGCGCTCCACCATGCGGCCGAGCTGGTCGTAGCGGTACCGGGTGACGGCGCCGCGCGGGCTCGTCACCTCGACCGCGTTGCCCGCCGCGTCGTACTTCGTCGACGTCGACGCCTTGATCGGCGTGGTCGTGCCCGGTGCCACGTAGTCCGGCAGCTCCACCCGCACCGGGCGGCCGGTCTTGTCGTAGACCCGCTTGGTGATCTGGCCGTTCTCGTCCTTCGACTCGACCTCGTCGCCGAAGGTGTCGAAGCCGACGACGTTCTCCGGCCTGGTGCTGACCGGTGCGCCGCCGTTGGTCTCGACCGCCACGGCCGGCTGCTTCACCCGGACCTGGCGCTCCTGCTCGTCGTAGGAGAGCTCGGTGGTGAAGCCGCGCGGGTCGGTCTCCGCCACCATCAGGCCGCGCCGGTCGTACTGCCGCGAGGTGGTGAACGCCTGCGAGCCGAACTTCACGGCCTCGGTGAGCTGGTTGCCCGTGTCGTCGTAGGTGTAGTCGACGACCTCGCTCGTGGCGGCGTTCATCGTGCCGGTGCTGGAACCCTGACCGGACTTGACGATCTGCTTGACGAGACCGTTCTGGTCGTAGGAGTACAGCGTCGTGCGCGCCAGCTTGCCCGGATCGGCGACGATCTCCTCGACCTGGTTGTTGCGGTTGTACTTGTAGGTGGTGATCCGGTCACCGGTCTGCGGGTCACCGGGGGTCTTGCGGGTCAGCACGTTGCCCGCGGCGTCGAAGCTGTTCTCCTCCAGCAGCTTCGCGGACTTCGTGCCGTCCGGGTTGCGCACCTCGGCACGGGTACGGAACAGCAGGCCGTTCTGGTAGTAGTCGTACATCGTCTTGCGGCCCATGGCATCGGTCTGCCAGACCAACCGGCCGCCGAGGTCGTAGGTGTACGACTCCAGCACGAGCAGCTGCCCGTCGTCCGGAGTCTCGCCGGCACCGGCGCCACCGCTGATCGCCTTGCCGTGGAAGCCGCGCAGGCGCACCTCGGCGAGCTTGTTGCGGGCGGTGTAGGCGTACTCGACCTTGGTGCCCAACGGGTCCACCACGGACGTCCGGTTGCCGAAGACGTCGTAGGAGTACGAGGTCGTCGCGCCTTCGCCGTCGGTCACCGAGTTCTGCCGGCCGCGGTCGTCGTAGCCGTAGGCGATCGTCCGCGTCTCGTCGCCACCGGTCAGGTCGGCGATGTCGACCCGCTCCGGGAGGCCGTCGGCGTTGAACGTCGTCCTGGTGTGCCTGGTGTGCTTGACGCCCGTCACCGCGTTCGTGACGGCGGCGTCGGTCACCTCGATCGGCTTGTTCCGCGGGTCGTAGAGGTACTTCGTCTCCAGCCCGGCCGGGTAGGCGTCCGAGATCTGCCTCTCGCTGATCTTGCGGCCCAGCAGGTCGTACCGGAACTCGGTGACGATGCCCGCGGCACCTTCCGCGCGCGGCGGTTCGGTGACGGAGAACAGGTCGCCGTTCGGGTAGTAGCGGTAGGTCGTGATCTTGCCGCGACCGTCCTTGGTGGTCTTCAGCAGACCGGCGGGAACGCCGCCGCCCTCACCGGGATCGTTCAAAGCGGTGTAGGTGTGCACGACGGTCGAGCCGTCGGGCATGGTCTGCTTGGTCAGGTCGCCGCGCTCGTTGTACTCCGACGAGGTCAGGTACGTGTTGTCCGCGTCGTTCGCCGACCGCGCGTCCCGCGAGGTGAGCTGCTTGTCGATGCGCGGGTCGGTGTCGTTCACGTGGCCGGGAGCCGGCTTCTGGTACGTGAAGTACTCCGTGTCGCACTGCGTCGAGGTGCGGCACGTCTTGCGCGACAACACGTTGCCGCGGTCGTCGTGCCTGAGCTCGACCTGGTGGCCGTTCTCGTCGGTGATGACGTGCTGGAAGCCGCTCTCGTCGTAGTCGTACGAGCGGACGCCGACGCCCTGGACGGGACCGCCGATCCAGTTCGGGTTGTTGCCGGTCTTGCCACCGCAGTAGGTCGGGCTGCCGTCCGGGTTCGGCGCCGGGTTGCCCGTGCACGGCGGCGCCGCCGTCGGAGTCGTCGGCACGACTGAAGGATCTGGTCTGTCCTCCGGACGCACGCCGACGCCGAGAGGCGCGACGAACCTGATGATCCGGCCCTTGACCGGGTCGTAGTCGAAGAAGTGCGAGCGCTTGCCGGGGTCGGTGACCTCGACGGAGCGCACCATGTTCTTGACCGAACGGCCGGCCGCGTCCTTCTCCTCGTTGCCCGAGACCTGCGGCACGCCGAGCTTCCACGTGCCGCCGTTGTCGTCGGTGTACTCCGAGATGCGGTCGTTGACCGTGTCGTAGCTCAGCTGCGCGGCGACGCGGCCGGACGGCATGATCACCTTGGTCAGCTGGTCGGAGTGCCCGCGCTCGGCGTAGTGCGCCTTGACCGCCGACTCGCCCAGCGGGTGCTGGTAGAGCGCGACCTCGTCGATCGTGCCGTTGAAGAACTTCTTGCCCTCGCCCGGCCACCAGCCGTACGGCGCCCAGTCGGCAGGGCCGACGGCGTGCGCGGCACCGATCTGGCCGAAGTTCAGCCTGCTGTCGTCGATCTCGGCGCCGGTGATCTCGCCGACCTTGTTGCCGTCCAGGAACATCGTGGTGACCGCGAGCGAGCCGGTCAGCACGACGTGATGCCACTGGTCGTTGTTCACGGCGGTCGCGCTGGTGATCGGCGAGACGCGACCGTGCCAGAACTGGCCGCGCAGCTTGCCGTCCTTGTCCACGTACAGAACGGGAACGGCGCCTTCGGGGTTCTGGTCGAACGGCTTGTGCTGGAAGCCGATCAGCGGCCCGCCGGACGTGGTCCTGAACCACAGCTCGATGGAGAGGTCGCGGCTCTTCTTGATCGCGCCGTCGGGCAGCTTGACCATCGAGTTGGTGCCGTTGAACCCGGTGGCCGTGTCGGTGCTGCCGTCGTGCGGGCCCGCCACGCCGAGCTGGGTGTTGAGGTGCGCGCCGTTGTCCTTGGTCAGGTTGGTCGCGACCTGGCTGACCGCGGTGTCACCGCTCTTCTCCCCCAGCCGCCAGTAGGAGTCCGGCTTCGAGTCCAGCACGGCGGACCGGTAGTGCGAGCCGTTCGAGTACTCGTACTGGGTGCAGGCGCCGGTCGGGTCGCAGACCTTCCTCAGCTGGTCGCCGAAGTACTCGTAGGTCCACCTGATCGGCGTGCCACCGGCGACCGGCGCGTCGGTCCTGACCTCCTTGACGTGGGCGCCGGACCAGGTGAAGTACAGCGTGCGGTTGCTGGTGCGGTTGATCGCGCGCTTGAGCTGCCCGTTGACGCCGTAGTCGAACTCCACGAGCCGGCCGGCGTTGTCGTAGATCGTGATGATCTTGCCGTCTGACGGGCGGAACGTGTAGACGCTGTTGGACTTGTCGACCAGGACGTAGTTCTGCGCCGCTGTGGCGGTGTCCTGGTAGAAGGTCGCGAACCGGCCGGGCGGCGGGTCGAAGCTGCCGTCCTCGGCGTTGCGGCCGAACCGCACGGCCTGGCCGTCCGGGTAGGTCACGACGACGTTGCCCGTGCCGTCGTTGTCCGGCACGACCCGCATGTCGTAGCGCGTCGACCAGCCGGCGCCGAACGCCAGGTCCTTGCGCGGGTCGAGGCTGTTGTACGTGCGGGCGACCGTCAGCTCCGGCCCGGCCACGCCGATCGCCGAGTCGACGGCGCCGGTGGTGTAGTTGCCGATCTGCGGGTCGAAGTCGAGGTCACCCGCGCTGTACGGCGCACCGCCGAGGTGCGAGGTGATGTCCGGCTGCGGCACCGCGGTCATCAGCGCGCTGAACTGGAGCTTCTCGCTGCGGGCACCGGACGGGTCGATCGCGAAGGCGCGCCAGTAGTAGGTCTCGCTCCACTGCAGCTTCCAGTCCTTCGGCACGGTCCAGGTGCGCGACTTCGACCGCGGCGAGATCCGGCAGCCGACGTTGACCTCGCCGGTCTGCTCGTTCTTCTGGCAGATCTCGAACTCGTAGTCGATCGTCGTGTTCGGCGGCGCGTCCACGTCCACCGCGTCGGCCCACAGCTGCGGCGTGAGCACCGGCGAGGAGTGACCGGCCGGCGGGTACTGCGCCTTCACGATCGGCGGCAGCTCGAACACCGTCAACGACAGGCGAGCGGGCGGGATCTGCTCGTCGGTGAAGAAGGTGTTGTTGTGCACCATGCTGAAGTCGAGCAGGTAGTCACCCGGCTCCAGCTGGAACACCCGCGCGTCCAGCGTGACCGTCTCATTAGGACCGACGTTGCGCGGCAACTCGGCCGCCACACGGGCATCCTTCGGCTGACCGGTGTTCGTGAACGCGCGGTAGGAGAGCTTGTAGGCGCCCGGAGTCCAGGTCTGGCCGCTCTTGTTCGTCACGGCGATGCGGACGGTCGGCTTCGGCGCGTTGGGATCCGTCGGGTTGTCGCTGGTGCGGTGCACCGGAGGTTCCGGTATGCCGCGCTCGATGCGGTAGCCGGCGTCGTAAGGCGTGCTCGTCACGAACAGCTTCGGCGGGTTCGCCGTGCCCCTGCCCGCGAACTTCTTCCAGCCCGCCAGAGCCTTGACCGCGAACCCGTTGTTGGCGGACCGGCCCTTGACCCAGTCCTCCACCAGGGCACGGCCGCCCTCGCCGAGGTCGATCGCCTCCGGGCGGGGCGGGCAGGCCGAGTGCGACTGGCCCAGTCCGACGTAGCCGTACGCGAACGACGCGCCACCAAGTGCGCCACCGGTCGCCAGCACGGCCTTCGTGCTCTCGTCCCAGCTCTGGTTCACGCCGTGCACGCTGATCGGCTGCGGGCGGCACGACGGCGCGTCGAAGTTGTTCAGGTAGAGCTGGGCGGCGAACACCCGGTGGTTGGTGATCGCGCCGAGGTCGTACTTGAGGTAGGTGGTGTAACCGTTGCCGGACAACAGTTCGCTGCCCTTGATGGACGACGAGCCGTTGGTGGAGACGGCCGCGCTCGCGTTCGGGCCGGACACGGTCGGGTCGACGGCGATCGGGAACCTGCGCGCCCCGTCCCGGATCCAGGCCGCGTCGGCGGTCATCTTCAGCGCCTGGCCGCCGTTGTGCTGGACGACCTCGTAGGTGATCGCGGTCGACACCGCGCCGTCCGCGTCGATCATGTGACCGGCGGGGATGCGTGCCTTGACGTTGCCCGATCCGTCGGTGAGCACGACGTCGCCGTCGGCGGTCTTCGCCTGCATGCCCTTGAGCTGCAACGGGAAGAGCCAGCTCGCGGCTGCGTCCCTGTTCGCGAGCAGCAGCGTTTCCTTGGCACCGCCCGAGGTCACGTCGAGCTGCAGGTCGGTGTGCGCGGCGACGCCGGGGTAGGTGATCCGGCTGCCCTCCACGCGGGCCTGCGAGGCCGCGGCGCCGGCGAAACCGAACGCCATCTCGTGGTCGCCGGACAGGCGCATGCGCACGAACGGCGACTCCGACGCGGTGCCGTTGAAGCGGGTCTCGACCGAGTCGGCGGCGTTGCGCCAGCCAGTGCCGTCCTTGACGATCGTCGTGTCGATCGGCGCCCACGAGCCGTCCTGGCGCTGGTAGTTGACCGGCGCCTGCGAGTATTCGGTGGTCTCGGTGCCGTCGGTGTTGGTGAACGTGCGCGAGTTCGCGCTGCGCTTACCGGCGTCTTCCTTGCTCGTCTGAGCGTTGAAACCCTTGAAGCCGACCGGCGCGTCGACCTGCTGCGCCTTGTTCGGCGGCGGGGTCGCGGCGGCGGGGAAGTTCGGCTGGGCGTACTTCGCGAGCTCGGAGCGCGGCATCGCCCGGTTCGCCGGGGTGCTGCCCTCGGACTCGTGCGGCTGCCCTTCCGCGTTCCCCCAGGCCTGGTCCGGCGCCAGGTCGCTGGGGTTGATCGCGGATCCGCTGTTCCAGCCGGGAATCATGTGGATCGCGGACGGGCCGACGGTGCCGATCAGCAGCACCATGATCAGGCCGGTGATGGCCGTGACTCTGCCTTTTCGCGATTTCGGAAACAGCGTGCGCGCACGCTGAAAACGGCCCCTGGCCATGGTGAAACCCCCAGAACCCCAGTACCGACAACGGCAGGTGAAATCGCCGTCAACCCCAGTGCCGACGCTCTGAGCATCGTCAGGTCGCGGAGGAGCTGTCAAGAGCCGAAGGTTTGTCCGTCCATGTCCGGACAAACCCGGACAGTTCCCCCTCGATGGGCTCTGGCCATCCCCGCGGAGGCTGCGCTACGGTCCGCACGGCACCGCGGCACTGGGGCTGCGTTCGCGGATGCTGTCTGTCCACATTGAACGGACCTGGGGGCAAGTCGATGTCAACCACTTCCACACGCGTGCGCAGAACCGGCTTGAGTGCCGTTCTCACTGGCGCTCTGGGCATTTCCCTGGTCGTCGCACCCAGCGTCAACACCGCGTCCGCCGCGTCTTCACTCGTGTGCAACACGGCGGCGAACGTCATCGGTGTGACGCAGTCGGGCGAGCTGTTCACGTATCCGCACGAGGAGCCGGAGAACGGCAACTACGTGTGGGGCCCGAAGCAGACCGGCGTGGGCAGCGGCTGGCAGATCGGACGCACCCTCGCGGGCCCGGACGGCGTGGTCTACCACCTGGTCGGCAGCTCGGGTGAGCTGCGCAGGTTCCACCTCAACGGCCGGCAGTGGCTGACGCAGCCCGGTGGCGGGCAGTTCCGCTCGGTCGGCAGCGGCTGGGGCCGGTACTCCGAAGCCGCGCACCGCAACAAGGTGACGATCGACGAGAAGGGCCGGCTGTTCGAGATCAACGCGGACGGCCTGCTCAAGATGTTCGTCTGGGAGGGCGGCGACGACGGCTGGTGGTCGGCGGAGTCCGGCGGCGGCAAGATCCTCGACACCGGCTGGAACCAGTACAACCTGATCGTCGCGGCCGGTGACGGCGTGCTGTACGCGCGCAAGCCCGACGGCAGCCTGTACCGCTTCCGCTACGACCTGGCCGCCGACCAGTTCATCCAGTACGGCAAGCACGTCGGCAACGGCTGGGAGATGTTCAACCGGGTGTTCTCGGCCGGCGGCGACACCCTGTACGGCACGTGGCCCGGCCAGAACGGCCAGGGCCAGCTGCTCTGGTACCGCTACCTCGAGGACAGCGGCACCTGGGCGCCGGGCGACCCGGTCACCCATCTCGGCAAGGTCGTCGGCAACGGCTGGTACGGCGAGCTCGACGTCGTCGCCGACACCAACTCCTGCCGGCTGACCGGCTACCCGACCACGCCGCGCCCCGCCGTGCAGGCGAACTTCACCGCACCGGTGACGCTGGTCGAGGGCTCGGACAAGCTCGCGAACTACTTCTTCGTGAACGACCGGGGCGCGCTCTACCACGGCCACCAGCGCCGGGCCGACGACCTGCTGCTGGTCGACCACACGCCGTTGACCGGCTACGAGAAGTTCACCGGTACGCCCGCGGCCGGTCTGCAGGCGAGCAACAAGCTGGAAGTCCAGGCGCACAGCTACGACGACGCCGACGTTCGCGGCAAGACGCAGACGACCGTCAACGGCACGTGGGGCGCCGGTCTGGCCGCGCACCGCGGTCACCTGGCCGGAGACTCGGTGCTGGTCAAGGGAAGCGACGGCCTGCTGTCGTCGTTCGGTGTCGCCGAGGGCAAGCTCTGGTACCGCAAGCAGATCGCGGCGGACGGCGTCTTCCCGGCGTGGCGCTCGCTCGGCGGCGCCGACCTGACCTCCGACTTCACCGTGGTGCGCAACGGTGACTCGTTCGACGTCGTGGCCCGGCACACGGACAACTCGGTGCGCGCGGCCCGTCTCACCAACGGGGTTCTCGGCGACTGGAAGAACCTCGGCGGCACCGACGCCGTGGGCAGGCCGGCGGCCGTCCTGCACCCCGGCGACGGCACGCTGCAGGTGCTCGTTCGCAAGGCGGACAACAAGGTCTACACGCAAAAGCAGAACTCGGCCGGCTTCCCCGGCACGTGGACGATCATCGACGGCCTCACCACCGCCGGTGCCCCCGCCGCCGTCATGACGACCCGCGGCACGATCGAGGCCGTCGTGCGCGGCACCGACAACCTCGTCTACACCACCGGCCAGAACCAGCAGTACGGCAGCTTCCGCGCGTGGACCGTCCGCGACACCCACGAGGCCGCGACCGACGTGTCGACGACCGCGTGGAGCGACGGCTCGTGGCTGATCACGTGGCGTGACCCGATGGGCGAGCTCTACACGTACCTCGGCACCTACGGCTCGCTCAGCGCCGGCCGCATGACGGTCACCGACGCGGGGCCGACGTACCAGCAGCAGGGTTCGGCGGCCTCCGACGCCGGGCCGACCTACCAGGGTGGCAAGACCAAGTCCTGATTCCGGCTTCACCCGACCGTCCTCTGTGGATCGTTCCACAGAGGACGGTCCTGGCCATGCCTTTCAACTCATCCACTGGGGAAACACGTGAGAACAAGAACGATCGTGGCCGTGACAGCCGTCGCCGCCAGCCTGATCACACCGCTGGCCGCGACACCGGCCTCTGCCGATCCGGCACTGCAGTGCCAGACCGCCGCGCAGATCTTCGTCCGCAAGGGCGACACCGGCCTCGACCTGAAGGCGCACGAGGAACCCGAGATCGGCAACCCGGTCTGGGCTCCGAACCGCGGCATCGGCTTCGCGTGGGAAGGCCAGATGCGCACCGGCCCCGGCGGCCGCGTGTACACGATCACGCCGGGCGGTGAGATCCACAAGTTCCGCTGGAACGGCAACGGCTGGGACAACGGCGGCGTCCGCGACGTGATCGCGACCGGCTGGAACGGCTGGGGCGACGCGTTCGCCCGCAACCGCATGATGATCGACGCGAGGGGCGACTTCTACGGCTTCCCGTCGGACAAAGCCCTGCACTGGTGGCGTTTCGACGAGTCGAGTCGCAAGTGGACGGAACGGATCATCGACACCGGCTGGGGCGACCGGTTCGACATGATCTTCTCCGACGGCCCGGGCGGCATCTTCGCCCGCACGACCGACGGCAAGCTGTACCGCTACCAGTACGACGCGGAGAGCCAGCGCTTCGTCGAGTACGGGCGCCTGGTCGGAGGTTCCGGCTGGGGTCAGTTCACCGATGTCGCCTCGGTCGGTGGCGGCATCTTCTACGCCCTGAACGGCAGCAACGGTCAGGTGAAGTGGTACCGGTACCTCGGCGAGGGAAACTGGGCCACGGACGCGGGCAAGAACGTCGGCCTCGGCTGGCCGGCCGACTGGCTGATCGAGGGCGCGCCGGACGCGTGCCAGATCCTGAACTACACGCCCACGCCCCCGATTCCGGCGCTGTCCCCGAACGCCACCGCTCCCGTCGCGGCGTACCAGGGTGACGACAACCTGCTGAACTACTTCTTCGTCAACTCGTCCGGCCGCCTGACCCAGGGCCGGCAGCGGCACACCGGCGACCTGCTGCTGGTGGACCACCAGGACCTCACCGGCTACGACAAGTTCACCGGCGAGGTGGGCGTCGGCGTCTACGGCGACGGCAAGCTCGAGATCCAGGCCAACGGCTACGAGGACGCGTCCGTGCGCGGCCGTGGCCAGACCGCGAAGAACAGCGCGTCCTGGACCGCCGCGTTCGACGAGCTGGGCGGCCGGTTCGTCAGCGCGCCGGTGATCGTGAAGGACCGCGACAACCTGCTCGTGTCGTTCGCCGTCGACTCGTCCGGCGCCCTCTGGTACCGCCAGCAGCTGGTGCTGTGGGGTGCTCCGGTCGCTGGCAAGTTCGGTGCTTGGCGCTCGCTGGGCGGCTCGGGGCTCACCGCGGACTTCTCCGTGCTGCGCAACGGCGATTCCATCGACGTCATCGGCCGGTACACGGACGGTTCGGCGCGCGTCAGCAGGTTCAACGGCACGTCACTGGAAGCCGCTCGCAGCACCGGCGCTTCGGACGTCGTGGGCAGGCCCGCCGCCGTCGTGCACGCCGACGGCAAGGTGCAGGTGGTCGTCCGCCGTTCGGACAACAAGATCTACACCCAGCGCGAGCCGTTCGCGGGCTGGCAGCCGGTCGGCTCCCTGGTCGCGGCCGGCTCACCCGCGGCAGTGCTGACCGCTTCTGGCAGCCTGGAGCTGAGTGTCCGCGACACCAGCGGCCTGGTGAACACGACGGGTCAGTCGAACCCGGCGTTGCCGTTCCGCGCGTGGCAGGTCCAGGACTTCACCGAGGCGGGCACCGACACCACGATGATCAACCTGCGGGGTGGCGACATCCTGCTGACGTGGCGCGACCCGATGGGCGAGATCTACGCCTACCGCGGCTCGTTCGGTTCCGCGTCGGCGCGGTCGGCTGCTACCGGCCTGGTGTACACCGGCGGCAAGACGACGTCGTAGCTACTGGGTCAGCAGGCGGGCCCAGTGTTCGCCCGTCTGCTGACCGATCCAGTCGCCGTACAGCAGTGCCCACCGGCGACCGGGCTCGGCCCAGAACTCGTTGACCAAGGCCACAGCGTCTTCTTCGCTGTGGCCTTGGCGTTTCAGGGCCTCGGTGGTGTCGGCCATGACCTTCGCCTGCTCGTCGTTGCAGGCGTACCGGAAGTCGGCCTTCTCGGTGCTCAGCAACATCAACGGCTGACCGTCGTCCTCGAACCCGGTCACGGCAGGCGCGTCGTCGAACAAGGTGACGTGCGAGCTCACCGGAATGACGTCGTCGTACGGCTCGGAGATCGCGAACAGCGCCGTGGCCGGGCGATCAGCTGCCCTCAGGCATGCCCGCGCGTAGGCCAACGAGATGGCGAACAAGTCGGCCAGCTCGTCCTGGCGGGGGATTTCCAGGCTGTCGCCCTTCTCCGCGGCGGCGGCCAGAGAAGCCGGCAGGAGCACCTCGCCGGGCCGGATCGCGTGCAGCGCGGCCCGCATGCGGAAGTTGGCCTTCTCCGAGATCACCCGCGTGCCTCCGGAAACGGGAAGGGGCACGCCCCCGGACGGAGGCGTGCCCCAGCAAAGCACCTGCCGATCTCGGTGCGCGAGTCGAAGCGCCCAGACGGTCCGGCAGCCGGATCAGTCGACGACGGCCAGCGCGTCGATCTCCACCAGCAGACCGGCCGGCAGTCCCACGT
>NZ_JYJG01000234.1 GCF_000955955.1 Lentzea aerocolonigenes | reverse complement strand
GTCGACGACGGCCAGCGCGTCGATCTCCACCAGCAGACCGGCCGGCAGTCCCACGTAGACGGTCGTGCGAGCGGGCGCCGGCTCGGTCACGAACTCGCCGTAGACCTCGTTCAGCTCCGCGAAGTGCGCGGTGTCGGTGAGGTAGACGCGGATCATCACCACGTCGTCGATGGACGCGCCACCGGCCGCGAGCACCGCGTGGAGGTTCGCGAACGTCTGCCGCGTCTGCTCGGCGACGGTCGTGCCGACGATCTCGCCGGTCTTCGGGTCGAACGCGACCTGGCCGGCCACCTGCAGGATGTTGCCCTTGCGCACACCCTGCGAGAACTTCGCCACCGGCTGCGGCGCGTCGGCGGTCTTGATCTCAGCTCTGCGGATGGGAACCCGTTGTCCAAGGTTGAGATCAAGACCGCCGACGCGCCGACCGAAGTCCTCGCCCCACTCCACTTTGGACACGTTCGCAGCGCCCAGCGACCTCCTCGAACGGAACGACGACACAACGACGCAGCTCCCGAATGAGAGCAGAGGCCACCGCGCGGTGAACTCTGGGGTCGTCGTACGGCAAATTCACCGCTTCCACAGCTCTCGGCGCAAACAGGCCCTCCCCGTAGAGCACTCCTCGTACGCCCGCGATCGGGAACTCGCGAACGCGGACAACCACAGCGCCACGCCGCAACGCCGGGCACAGCTTCAACGACACGGAAACACAGGGGCCGCAAATGGGCGGTTCGACAGAGGCCATGCCTTCGGGCCAACGCGGCCAGTCGCCGCGGTAGTCCCGGAGCAGCCACAGAACCCCGCCATCCGACCGGTCCGCAGGTCCCGCGCAAACCTGACACAACAGCAGACGCATAGCCCGCCGTTGCCGCAACGGGTGAACCCTGCCGAACTCGGGTCGCCCCACGCCCTCACGTACTGAGGTTCGAACCCACAGGACGCCATTGGCATCTCGGTCAGCCAGAACCTCATCGGCGTAGCCGATGCCGTGGCCGGACCGCTCCACCAACCTGGACGGCAGATCCTGTTCCACGCTCCAGGCGGTGATGTGGGGTACGGCAGGACTGGAATTCAACATCCAGATCACCACCTGTCCGGCGCTGATCCACGAACGAGGCACGGCGCGCCAGGAGCATCCGGCGATGGCAGCCCGAGCAGCCCCTCAACCACGTCGGCCAACGAGCCCGCGCGTTCCCACACCACCGCGCCCACCGGGTTGATCCGGATCGCCAGGCAGTCCGTCGCCGAACGAACACGGATGCTGTCCGCCCACTCCTCAGGCCAGAGCCGGTATCCGAACACACCGCCGTCCTGCGAGAGCGGAGGAAACCTCCAACCGGCCTTGCGCAACCAGATCAGAGGCGCGACGTCAGGGCACTCCCGCAACGCCGCCGCATCACGATCTTCGACGGCCATCACGCCCTCCGCCACCGTTCCCTCCCCGATTTGGGCCGATGGGACAGCAGTGGCGTAGTGCGCGCTCCCGGACAGGGTTGAACGGGAGACATGCGCACATTGCTACCCCATCGACCCGGACAACGTAGCATTCGGACAGTCCGAATAGATGGTGTCCGAATGGGTGATATCCACATCGGCCGCACGACCGAACGTGGATAGGGTGATCGCATGGCGATTGGCAGCACGAGGGGTAAGCGCAGGTTGGGCCGGTACGTCCGCTCGATCATCGAGAGGGAAGGCCTGACTCAGAGCGATGTCGCCAAGCGCGTCGAACCCTCACGGCAAACCGTCATGCGACTCATGTCCGGGGACGGTCTACCGAAGTGGGCGACCGTACTTGAGATCCTGTTCGCGGTAGGTGCGAGCCGCGAGGAGATCCTCAAGGCTCAGGAGCTGCACGCAGTCGCTGATGTCGACACCAACAAGATCCCGTTCACCTCACACCTCTCCGCCGACTACCTGCGATTCAGGATGGACGAGACTGAGGCGTCGGAAGAGCTGACGCTAAACCAGCTGTTGGTTCCGGGCATGTTGCAGACTGCGGCGTACGCTGAGTCAGTCGCGCTCAAATCGGCGCCGCGACTTAGGAAACCTGACTGGGCCGAGCACGCCGCAGCGGAACGGATCAGTCGCCAAGCGCTGCTCCACCGCGAGCCCGAACCGCTGGTGCTACACGCGTTGATCGACGAAGCCGCGCTCCGCAAGCTGGTGGGTGGTCCCTCGGTCATGGCCGACCAGCTCAACCACCTCATCGAGCTATCCGCCTGGCCGAACGTGACCATCCAGGTGATCACCGACGAACTGGGCGCCTACCAAGGTGCGCACGGCAGTCCGCTCACACTGCTGCGGTTCCCCGAGACCGACGAGTCCGACTGCGCCTACCTGGATGGCGTTCCACGCATGACGATCTTTGAAGAGGACTCGCAATCAACAGACGTGCTGTCCGCCGTGTGGCGCGACGTGGCAGCCGACGCGCTGAGTCCGGACGACTCGGTCGCGCTCATCTCTGAGATACTAGACAGGGTAAGGAAAAGATGACCGATCTCTCGTGGCGAAAAAGCACACGGTCAGGTCCTGAGCAATCTTGCGTAGAGGTTGCCTTCTCTCGCCGCAAGGCGCACATCAGAGACTCCAAGAGTCCTGACACCGGAATGCTGACCGTCCCCACCGGCACACTCACCGCGTTTCTCGACAGCATCAAGGCTTGACGGATGCGAAGTTGTGGCGAGCCACCGACCGGCTCGCCACGCTCCAAGAGGCGAAGGACACCGCGTGGCGACACTGGGAGAGGTAGCCGCTGCGGTCCAGAACGCGTTGGACAAGTCCGAGCAAGCGCGCCGAGCGCTCGCTCTCGCCGCGGACCTCCTCGATGAAGCGATCCAGATCTTCGCCGACACACTGGCCGGTTCACAGGACCCCGAGACCGCCCAGGTGCTGGCTCTGCTGACGCAAGCTCACACCGGCATGGTCGACGCCCACCGAGAACTGGCGGCGGCTGAAGCCGGAGCACGGGAGTACCTGAGCCGCATCCGCCCTGCCGAAGCCGGCGGCCAAGACAGTGGTCCCCCGGCCTCGACGCCGTCTCGCATCGAGCAACTGCGCGCGGAACTACCGCCTCCCGTGGTGCGAGGCAGCGGCCAGAAGACGCATGGCCGATGGATCGCACCAGATGGATCGGCACGCTCATTGGTCAGCGGACGGGACGACCTGTCGAGCAAGGTCAACGAAGCGCTGAAAAGCCAGGGATGCCCTCAGCTTCCGGCCCGCGCCGCTGACGACGTCGAGCTGAAACTGGCCGCGCTGATGCGAGAAACCGGCGAAACCGATTCTCGAATGCGGCACGTCACGCTCGTGATCAACAACCGTCCTTGCAAGGGTGATCTCAGTTGCGACGAACTGCTGCCTGTCATACTGCCCGAAGGGTACTCACTGACGGTGCACGCCCCGAACTACCGCAAGAGGTTCACCGGAGGAGCAAGACCGTGGTGGCGTTGAGAGCGTGGTACGACCCGGACGCCGATGACGAGCCGATCATCGTCACGAGCACCGACGACGCGGACGCGTTGCTGGACAAGCTCATCGCTGACAGCACGTCCATGCAGGTTCCGCCGCTCATGCAGCTGTCCCGACGCGATTCGGGGGGCTGGGCAGTCCTCCACGTCGGCGTCAACGCGGATCGAGGCATCCTCACCCACACCTCCGCCGCTGGTTCGTCCGTAACGAGGAACAGCCCCGACCCGAACGGTGACCCTCTGGTCTACGACTACATGGGGCACCTGCGCGAGGTTCCGGCCAACGCCGAAATCCCGCTCCCAGATCTCCGCAAGGCCCTGCACGACTTCGTCAGTACCGATGGCGAACGGCCCGACTGCGTTGACTGGCAGCAGGAAGAGTGACGAGCCGGGCGCTGACCTGATCGCACCCGGCCCATCACGAGATCCGATCAGTCGACGACGGCCAGCGCGTCGATCTCCAC
>NZ_JYJG01000233.1 GCF_000955955.1 Lentzea aerocolonigenes | reverse complement strand
GAGCTGTGAGAACGCGACTATCGAAGCGTCTGACGCCCCGGGTTCTTGCTGACCCGGCAAAGCACTACTAGTGGCGTGGCCCGGAACGTCGCGCCACCGGTCATTGCTGGGACCTGAACTGGTCCAGCACCCGCCGCTCGCGCTTCGTGGGCCGCCCCGCGCCCCGGTCCCGCCGCGCGATGGGGATGTCCGGCGGTGGCGGGGGAGTGCGGTCGATGAAGCACGTGGCCGCGTCCGCCGCGCCCACCCGCTTCTGGATCACCCGCACGACCTCGACGATCTTCGTCTTGTCGCCGACCCGCGCCCGCACCTGGTCGCCGGGCACGACGATCGCCGACGGCTTCGCGGGCTTGTCGTTGATGCGCACGTGGCCGCCCCGGCACGCCTGGGCGGCGTCCGGGCGGGTCTTCGTCAGCCGGACCGCCCACAGCCAACGGTCGATGCGCGTGGACTCCACCCCGCCATCATGGCACTCTCGGAGATCATGAGGATCCTGGCGGTAGCAGTCACCCTCGCCGCGTCGCTCACGTCCGTCGGTCCGCTCGGCGAGCTGACCGACCTCGCGGTGCGGCGCATCGAGGTGGCAGACCTGGTGGCAGCGGCCAAGTTCGGCACGTCCCAGCCCATCGACGACCCCGCGCGCGAACAGGTCGTGCTCGACACCGTGCGCACCAAGGCCGGGCAGCTCGGCCTCGACCCGGAGAACGCGGCCCGCTTCTTCCGCGCTCAGATCGAGGCGAACAAGCTGGTGCAGCGCGGCCTCTACGCGCGCTGGACCGAGCATCCCGAGGAAGTCCCCCAGCACAAGCCGGACCTGGGCACCGAGGTGCGCCCGATCCTCGACCGGCTCACGACCGACATCCTCGCCGAGCTCAAGGACACCGAACAGCTCCGCCGTCCCACCCTGAAGTGCGAGATCCACGCGACCATCGCGGAACGGTCGGCGGTCGTGCTGCACCACCTCGATCGGTTGCACGAGAACGCCTTGACCGAGGCCATGACCGAGGTCTGTGCCAAGTAGACGGTCAGAACGGCGGCAGCGGCCGGGCGCCTTCCGGCCGCAGCCCGTCGAAGAGGATCGCCAGATAGCGTTCCCACAGATCAGGCCGCGCGTCGGGCACGTGCTTCACCACGTCGTTCGGCACGCACATCAGCAGCATCACGTCGGTACCGGTGACGTCGGCCCGCAACGCGCCTTCAGCGCGCGCCCGGTCGACCAGCGCGGTGATGGCCAGGGACATCCGCAGCTGCGCCTCACCGACCTCCACCCCCAGGTCGGCGGCCAGGAACGACAGGTCGAGCCGCTGCCGTTGCCGGGCCGCGTGCCGCATGAACTCCAGCACCGCCGCACCCGCGTCCGGCGCCTCGATCAGCTCCGCGGCCAGCCGGGTCAACCGGTCCACGCGGTCCAGCACGATCGCCGCGATCAGGTCGTCCTTGGTGGGGAAGTGCCGGAACACGGTGCCCTTGCCGAGCCCCGCCCGTGCGGCGACGGCCGAGATCGGCGCGTCCGCACCCTGCTCCGCGAACACCTCCACCGCCGCTGTCAGCAGCGACGAGCGGTTCCGAGCGGCATCGGCACGCAAAGACACGTCACGCAGACTAGCAAAGTTGACCGCACGGTCCGTTTCGAGCATCCTAAGGTGACCATACGGTCCGCTTAGGGGGATGAACGTGAAAGCAGTCATCGCGACCGGTCCGCCGGAGAACTACGTCGTCGGCGACGTGCCGGTGCCGCGCCCAGGACCAGGACAGCTCCTGGTGCGCATCGCCGCGGCCTCGATCAACCAGGCCGACGTCATGCCCCTGGGCACATCCCGCGTACCCGGCAACGACTTCGCCGGCACGGTCGTCGAAACCGGCGAGGGCGTCACGGTGTTCAGCGAGGGTGACGAGATCTTCGGCCTGGCCCTGCCGCAGGCGGTCCGGGAACTGGCCGGCCCGCGGCCGTCGCTGAGCACCGGTTCGCTGGCCGAGTACGCGGTGTTCGAGGCCGACACCCCGCTGCTGGCGCACCGCCCGCCGAGCCTGAGCGTCCAGCACGCGGCCGCGCTCGCCACGGCGGGCCTGACCGCGCGGGCACTCCTGCTGACCGCACAACCGAAAGCGACCGCGCTGGTCGTGGGTGCGACGGGAGGAGTCGGCACCGCACTGGTGCCGTTGCTCGCCGCGGCAGGCGTCGAGGTCGTCGCCACGGCCACCGCCGAGGACGCCGAGCTGCTCCGCGACCTCGGCGCCAAGCACACCATCGGCTACACCGACAGCTATCCCGCGGCCGACGCGGCGTACAACCTCGCGCTGCCGAGTGACGAGCTCGACAGAATCGCGGCAGCGGTGAGCCCGGGCGGTCAGCTGCTCACCATCACCTACCCGGTGCCCGAACCCGGCCGGTACGACGTCGACACCAGGTTCGTGCTGGACCTCGACGGCGAACTGGGCGGCATGCGCGAGGTCGCCGAAGCAGCCGTACAAGGCTTGCTGCCGGCGACCATCGGCCGGCACTACACCCTCGACGAGGGCCCTCAGGCGTGTGTGGACTTCGCCAGATCGCACACCACGGGCAAGCTCGTCGTCACGGTGTGACCACTGTGGACGGAAGTCCGAGCATCCGCGCCAGTCCGGACAGTTCCAGCACGCGCGTCACCTGATCGGACGCGGCGGACAGGCGCAACCCACCAGCGGCGGCGGAAGCGCGCGCGTGGCCTCGCACGAGCGCGCTGATCCCGCTGGAGTCGCAGAAGGAGACGGCGGTCAGGTCCAGGACGACGTAGCGGTGGCCCTGGTCGAGGAGGCGGTCGAGCCGGGAGAGAAGTCGTTCCGCGCCGGCACCTGCCAGTTCACCGGAGACGGTGAGAAGGGTGGAGGCAGGCGACGACTCGGTCACCGTGACTGCGAACATCCAGCAGAGGTACCCACATCGTCGAGCACCAAACGTGGTCCGCTGACCGGTTTTCGAGTTGAGCGCGCGAACATCCGGGGAGTTCTCTCGAAGTACACGCCGAGAAGGGGACCCACGTGCGCGTTCTGCTGACCTCGTTGCCCATCCACTCCCACCTGATGCCGACGGTGGTGCCTCTCGCCAGGGCGTTCCGCGAGAAGGGGCACGACGCGGTGATCGCGACAGGGCCGGCCATGGCGCACCTCGAGCACACCGTCGTCATGCCGGACATCCCGGCGCCGGGCGACTTCGGCCCCCCGCCACCGTGGATCCCGGAACGCGACGGCACCCTGGACGTGCCGCTGTTCGCGGACGAGCTGGTGGTCAGGGCGGCGGCCAACCTCCTCGACTTCGCCCGCAACTGGCGTCCCGACGTCATCGTGCGGGAGACCAGCGAGTACGGCGGCCAGATCGCGGCCGAGGTGCTCGGCATCCCGCACGCGGTCGTCGACATCGCCCCGTTCGCGCCGCTGGAGATCGAACGGCTCGACGAGCGCAAGGACAAGGTGCGCGCCCGGTTCCACGTCGCGGGCACCGATCCGGTGTTCACCGCGGGCCTCACGCCGCCGTACTGGCACCCGGCCCAGCACCACTTCCGCGTGCCGACCGACCAGACCACGGCGGACGGCCCGGAGGTCGTCGCCACCTTCGGCACCAACGCGGGCCTGCTGTTCAGCGGCTCGAAGCTCCTGCACGTCGTCGCGGACGCACTGGGCCGGCTCCCGGTGCGCTCGGTCCTCGCGATCGGCACGGGCGAGTGGACCGGTCCGCGGCCGGCCAACGTCGAACTGCGGCCGGAGATCCCGCAGCAGCAACTGCTCAACACCGCCGAGGTGTTCGTGACGCACGCGGGCTACAGCAGCGTGCGCGAGGCGTTGACCGCGGGCGTCCCGATGGTCGCGGTGCCGTTGTTCGCCGACCAGCCGCGCAACGCCGCGAAAGCCGAGGAGCTGAAAACCGGCGTGCACGTGGAAGTGAAAGGACTGACCGCGGACGCGCTGGCCGAAAAGATCACTCAGGTGCTCGACGTGAAGGCCTACCACAGCACTGCTGGGACATTGGCCGCGCAGATGTCGGAACTGCCGGTGTTCACGGAAATTCCGGACCACCTCGTATCCGCTCTGTGACGACGTTTTGGTTTTGGCCAAAACCTTCGACGGTAATTTCCTCCGTCTGGAGACTTGGCCGTGGGGCAGGTGCTTGTTGGGGAGAACAGGTCGCCTGACGGAGGGGATACAGGGGGATTATATGAAGAGGCACTCGCGCGACAGTTTCTTCGTCGTGGGCGAAGGTGTGCTGGAATTCGACGACAACGGTGAGGCCATCACGCGTCAGCCCTCCACGGCGGAGGAGTTGCGCAGGTTCCGGTTCTCGCGGCTCGGGCCCAAGGGCCCGCGCACGGACGAGGCGTTGCGGGAAGCCCTCGCTCTCGCGATGACGCCGGAGCCGACGGTGGCGCAGCCCGACTCGGCAGACCCGGCCGTGCCGGCGGGGTTCACCTACCTCGGCCAGTTCGTCGACCACGACCTCACGATGGACCGCACCGAGTCGCAGCTCGGCCAGGACACCAACGTGGACGACCTGCTGCAGGGCCGTTCGCCCGCGCTGGACCTCGACTCGGTCTACGGCCGCGGTCCGCGCGACAAGGACGACCAGGCCTTCTACGCCGAGGACGGCGTGAAGCTCAAGGTCGGCACCACGACGCCGGTCGGGTTCCCGGACCAGGGCACCAACGTGCCGTTCGAGGGCTTCGACCTGCCGCGCCGCGGTGGCACCGCGGGCACGCCGGCGGATCGGCGCTCGCCGCTGATCCCGGACCCGCGCAACGACGAGAACCTCGTCATCGCGCAGACGCACCTGGCGTTCATCCGCTTCCACAACCGGGTGGTCGACGAGCTCGCGCTCACCGGCCTCACCGGGGAACGGCTGTTCCGCGCCGCCAAGGAACTGGTGGTCCGGCACTACCAGTTCATGCTGAAGACCGACTTCCTGCCGCGGATCATCGACCCCGCGATCGTGGACGACGTCTTCACCAACGGCCGCAAGTTCTTCGAGGTGCCCGGCAAGCACTACCGCCGGGACAACACGCCGACGATGCCGATCGAGTTCTCGGTCGCGTCCTACCGGCTCGGGCACAGCATGATCCGCGGTGCCTACCAGTGGAACCGCGTGTTCAACTCGACCGGGCCCGGCCCGATCGCGTCGCTGTTCCTGCTGTTCGTGTTCACCGGTACCAGCGGCAACTTCGACCCCGGGTCGCAGCTGCCGGCCGACCTGGACGACGTGAACAGGGGCGACACGCTCACGCTGCCCAGCAACTGGATCGCGGACTTCCGCCGCCTCTACGACTTCACCGAGGCGGACCGGGACGACCTGGTGCCCCCGGCGGACTCCGGCGGCGGCAACGTCACCAAGAGGATCGACACGCTGCTGGTCAACCCGCTGCGGCAGCTGCCGGCCGGCACGTTCGGCGGCCGCGGCACGCAGTTCCCGGAGATCCAGCGCAACCTCGCGTTCCGCAACCTGACCAGGGCGAACATGATGGAGCTCGCCAGCGGTCAGCAGATCGCGGAGCTCTTCGGGGTCGAGCCGCTCAGCGCCGAGCAGATCCTCACCGGCAACGGTGGCGCGAACCTGGACTCGTTGACCGACGAGCAGAAGGCGCAGCTGGTCGAGGCGACGCCGTTGTGGTTCTACGTCCTGCGCGAGGCGGAGTTCAACAACGGTCGCATGGGTCCCGTGGGCGGCCGGTTGACGGCCGAGGTGTTCCACCGGGCCATCGAGGGCAGCCGGATCTCGATCGTGCGCTCGCCGTACTGGCGGCCGACGCTCGGACCGGACTCCAGCACGTTCCGCATGGTCGACCTGCTGCTGTTCGCCTTCGAGGGCAAGACCGACCTGCTGAACCCGCTCGGGGAAAAGCCCGCAGGCAGCTGATCTTCCTCGTTCCTCCTGTCTGGCTGGGTGGTGGCAGCCAGACAGGAGAGGGAGATCGATGTTGCGTCCAGAAACCACACGCCGCGAATCCGCTGAACAACGGATCACCCGTTTCACGCGGGAGGCCGGAATTCCGCTGCTTCGCATCGGACTGGGGGTCGTGTACCTCTGGTTCGGCGTGCTGAAGCTCTTTCCCGGTGGCAGCCCTGCCCAAGATCTCGTCGAACGCACTGTTTCCGCTTTGACGTTCGGGATCATCACCGGGGATTTGGCTCGATTGAGTGCCGCGATCACGGAAATCGGGATCGCACTGGTTCTGCTGAGCTTCCGCGCACCACGATTGTGCGCTGTCCTGCTGATCGGTCACGTCGTGCTGGTGTCGACACCGCTGGTGTTGTTCCCCGGCGAGATGTGGTCCGGTCCGCTGCAGGCGTCGTTCGAAGCCCAGTACATCCTGAAGAACCTGGTGACCGTCGCCGCCGCGGTGGTCATCGCCTCATCGCACCCTCGCGTGCGATGACGCGGGAGCCGCTCGATCCTCCAGATCGGGCGGCTCCCGCTGTTAGGTTCACTTCCCATGGGGGATTCGTTCGCGCCATTGGCGCATCCAGCTTTTCGTTGGCTGCTCACAGCCCGGGTCACGACCATGGCCGGCAACTCGATGGCGCAGATCGCGCTCGTGTTCGCCGTGCGCGACGTGACGTCGTCGGTCACCACTCTCGGCATCGTGGTCGCCGCACGGTCGATCGCGAACGTGGCCTTCCTGCTGTGGGGCGGTGTCGTCGCGGACCGCCTGCCCCGGCAGTACGTGCTCGTCGGGTCGTCCGCGGTGTCGTTCCTGAGCCAGGCCCTGCTGGCTGTTCTCGTGCTGACCGGATCCGTGTCGATCCCGGCGTTCATCGTGCTCTCCGCCGTCAACGGCATGTCGAGCGCCTTCTCGTTCCCCGCCTCCGGTGCTCTGGTCCCGCAGACCGTGCCCGTCGAGCAGCGGCAACAGGCGAACGCGGTGCTGCGCCTCGGGTTGAACTCGTCGGTGATCGCCGGCTCGTCGCTGGGCGGTCTGCTGATCGCGTTCGCCGGACCGGGGTGGGGACTCGCGGTGGACGCGCTGACGTTCGCACTGGCCGGGCTGGCGTTCTCGTTCGTGCGGGTGCCGGCCGCCCGTGTCGCCGCCGCGCACAAACCGGGTGTGCTGTCGGAGATGCGCGTCGGGTGGACGGAGTTCGTCTCGCGGCCGTGGGTGTGGATCGTGGTCGTGGCGTTCGTGTTCGTCAACGCGGAGCACGCGGCCGGCACGATGGTCCTCGGCCCGGTCATCGCGGACACCGTGATCGGCCGCGAGACCTGGGGCCTGGTGCTGGCCGTGCAGACCGCGGGCATGGTCGCCGGTGCGTTCCTCGCGATGCGTCTGCGCGTACGACGCCTGCTGCTGCTCGGCTGCGCGTGCACGGCGGCGGTCGGTCTGCTGCCGTTGACGCTGGCCCTGTACCCGGTGCCCTGGGTGCTCATGGTCGCCGCTTTCGTCTGCGGTGTGTGCATGGAGCAGTTCGGCATCGCCTGGGAGACCTCGCTGCAGCACCACGTGCCGGCGGATCGGCTCGCGCGGGTCTACTCCTACGACATGCTCGGGTCGATCGCGGCCATCCCGCTGGCCCAGCTCGTGGTCGGGCCGGTGTCGGGTGCTGTCGGCATCACCACGACGCTGCTCGCCTGCGCGGTGATCCAGGTGCTCGCCACGCTGTTCATGGTGGCGTCGCGGTCGGTGCGGTCGGTCGAGAACACGCCTGCGGTTCAGCCGGTTCACTGACCTTTCGGCGTGTGTTGTGCCAGAGTGCTGCTCATGGCGAGAGTGCTGGGGGCACTGGCCGCTGTGCTGCTGTGCGCGGCGTGCGGTCAGGTTGAGCTGAAAACGGCGGATGAGATGCCGACGATCGTGCCGACGACTGGTCCGGAGTCCACCAGTGCGACGCCCACGGGGCCGTGCCAGGTCGAGGAGCACGTGCCGAAACCGGCGCCACCTCAGCCGCCGGGGCCCAGCTCTGGCGTCAATCCTGATGTGGCGCCGCACAACGCTGAGAACAACGGCTGGAAGCAGCGCAAACCGTTGAACGCCCGCGGTGTCCAGACCGGACGTGACACGGTCGCTCGCATCAGGCCCTTGCTGGAGCAGGTGTGCGCGTCGGGCGACTTCTCCGTCGACGGCACGAGGAAGGCACTGACCGGATACGACGCGTACGTGGTGCGGGACCATCCCGACCAGGCGTTCGTCGGGTACTCGATCACCGTGTCGAACGGGCCTTCCGAACGGGTGACCTGCGTGCTCGGCGACCTGGCGCCGGGTCTCGTGCGGATCTTCCTCGACGGCACCACCGGCGAGGGCTCCTGCTACGAACCGAGGTCGCACTGATGAGGCGCGCACTGGGTTTGCTGGTCCTGTTGCTGGGGTGCGCCGGGTGCGGCGGGACCGTCGTGGCCACTGACCCGGTGCTGACCCTCGAGAGACCGATCGGGTCTGCGAGCGTCGAGCTCGTTCCGCGCACGGCGCCGACGCGACTGCCGCCGAGGTCGTGCACGCCCGACCCCACGACCGTGCAGGCCGTGCCCGCCCCGCTGATCCCGCGGGTGGCGCGCGAACCGTTGTCACCGGAGGGGAACGTCGCCGGGAACGAGGTCGCGGCTAAGATCCGACCGGCGCTGGAGCAGGTGTGCGCGTCGGGTGACTTCTCGCTCGACAGCACGAGGAAAGCGCTTGCCGGGCAGGACGCGCGGGTGTTCCGCGCCGACGAGACGGTCACCGGCGTGGCGTTCGTGATCACCGTGCCGGCCGCCTGCGTGCTCGGCGAACTGAGACCTGGCAACGTGCGGATCTCCGTGGAAGGGACTACGAAGGACGCACGCTGCGAGTGACGCAGTACGATTTTGTGAGATCCACTTCGACTGGGGGAGTGAATGAAACTCAAGCGCATCACCGTGCTCTGCACGGCGCTGACGCTGACGGGTGCCGCGCTGGCACCCGTCGCTGTTGCCGACGAGACCCACCACTCGTTGGCGGAGAAGCTGCGCGAGGCGATCGTCGCGCAGAACTTCAAGGACGTCATCGACCTCACGCCGCCGCAGCCAGGGGCGCGGTCGGCAGCGGGGCCGCGGGAGAAGTACGACGCGTCGCCCGCCGAGCTGATGAACCGGGCCCGGCTGCGGATGGCCGCGGCGGGCAAACCGTTGCACCAGACGCCGAACATGGACGCGGCGATCATCGAGCTCGACCCGTTGGGGCGGCCTGCCTCGGTGGCGAACGTGCTGCTCAGCCCGCAGTACCCGAACGGCGTGGTCGTGCCGGTCAAGCACAAGGGACTGTCGACCGACCAGGTTCGGTACCGCTGGTGGGACGACGACGAGTGGGACGCCAACGGCGGCAAGGGCACGCGTGACGTGCTGGCCGGCCGGGAGAACGCGGCGATCGACTTCTCCTCGCCGTACCCGGCCTCCGTGCTGAAGCTGATGGTCGCCTTCGGCGTGCTGCGCCTGGCCGACCAGGGCCGCGTCGACCTCGACGCCGACTACGTCTACGACCCGAACCCGGTGCGCGAGGCGTGCGGCGGCCCGTCGGTGAAGAAGATCCGCCAGCACTTCGACGAGATGATCACCAAGTCGCAGAACGAGTCCACCTGCGCGTTGATCAAGCTGATCTACGACCTGAACGCGTGGGATCTCGTCAACCAGACGTTCGTCGACCTCGGCATGCCGACCCTCATGCACCGCGGCTCGATTCCCGGCAACGGTGGGCGCTGGATCGACTCGAACATGAGCGGTCTCGACACCGCGAAGCTCCTGCTCCTGGTCAACGGCGGTCCGGGCGTGCTGTGGACGACCGACCAGGGCAAGCAGGTCACCAGGAACGAGCTGTCGTACTCGTCCCGGAAGTTCTTCCAGGACACGCTCGCGGGCCAGGGCCACAACGAGATGCTGTCCACGCCGAACTGGTGCGGTCGTGACTACCCGACGCAGGGCATTCCGCAGAAGGTGCCGTCGCGCTGGATCAAGCCGGACGGCACCGTGACGGTCGGCGACGCAGTGTACGACCGCGATGTGCGGCCGTGCAACGACGCCGCTGAGGTGACGTTCGCGCACAAGACCGGCTGGGTCGACACCACCGGTTCCGACGCGGGCATCGTGAAGTCGTTCCGCGGCAAGGACAAGCGCAACTACATCGTCGTCGTGTTCTGCAACCTCGGCACCGACTACGTGGACGCCGACCGCCCGGCCGACCCGCCCAACGTGTTCCCGGTGCTCTACACGCAGAAGTACGCGCAGCTCGGCAAGGCGATCGACAACATCATGAAGCACATCTGAGTGGTGCTGATCGGCACCGCGGCCTCAGACCGCCGCGGTGCCGATCAGCCCGTTGCGCGTGACTCTCCCCGCCAGCTCTTCTTCGGTCAGCTTCTCGGTGTTCGCGGGCCTGCGCGGCAGCACCATGTACCGCGACTCGGCGTTGGCGTCCCACACCCGGATCTCCGTGGCCGCCGGCAGCTCGAGCCCGAACTGCCGCAGCACCTCGCGCGGCTCACTGACCACTTTGGACCGATAAGCCGGGCTCTTGTACCAGGTCGGCGACGGTCCGAGCAGTGACAACGGGTAGCAGCTGCACAGCGTGCACACGATCACGTTGTGCACCTCTTCGGTGTTCTCCACGACGTGCAGCTGCTGTACCTGCAGTCCGCCACCCATCGACAACCCGACTTCCGGCAACGCCTCGTTGGCGTTGGCGAGCAGCCGGGCCTTGAACCCGTCGTCCACCCACGCCCGCGCCACGACCCGGAAGCCGTTGGCGGGCGAGGCTTTGTGCGCGAACGCCTCCAACGCCCGATCGAGCTCGGTCGCGTCCAGCAGTCCCTTCTCCTCCAGGACCGCTTCCAGCTCGCGCACCCGTGCCGCGATGGGGGAGTCGTCGTGGTCGTCACTCATCGCTGAGGTATTCCTCCCAGAGGGACAGCGTCACCGTGTGATCACCCTGCCCGAACAGTTCCCGTGCCGTGAACCGGACCAGGTACACAGGCTGCTTCCGCTCGATCCCTTGTGCGCTCAAGTCCGCCAGCGGATGCACTCCATCGCTGCCGATGACCGTGCCCGTCTTCCCGCGTGCATAGCCGGGCAGCCGGGTGTGATGGTCCGGATCCACAGTGGACGTCCGGACCCGAGTGCCTTCCCCGTACCGCTCAGACATGCCCCTTCTCCTTCAGGAGCGTCTGAATCGCGCGGAACCAGTTCTCGTAGTACGAGGACTGGTGCGACATGGTCCGCTCGACCGCGTCCCGGAACTCGTCCAGGTTGTACAGCCCGCGTCCGATCAGCGCCCGGTTCATGGCGAGCACGTGTGCTTCCCAGTCGGCGTGGAAGGGCGGTTCGTCCAGCTCCTCCAGGACCGGGCCGAAGCCGTCCTGGCCGCCGACGTCGTTGATCCTCGGCATCTCACCTCCTGCGCTCCACCAGATTCTGCGCCGCCGCGGCCCAGTTGGGAAAGCGGAACTCGAACCCGGCCTCCTGGAGCCTGCCCGGCACGACTCGCCGGCTCTTCAGCAGCAGCTCGGTGTCGGTCCGGAGCACGGCAGCCCCGATCTCCGCCATCCACCTCGTGGCCGGCAGCGCCACCGGCATCTGCCACGCCTTCCGCAGCTCACGCATGAAATCCCGCTGCGGCAACGGCTCCGGCGCCGCCAGGTTGACCGCCCCCTCGATCGGTTCCCTGATCAACAGCGCCACGGCCCGCACGAAGTCCTCGTCGTGAATCCACGACACGTACTGCCTGCCACCCGCGACCGCGCCACCCAGCCCGAGCCGGGCCATCCACGACAGGTAGTCGAACACCCCACCCCGGTCCGGACTCATCACCATAGCCGCCCTCAACGCGACCTTCCTGGTGTGCGGAGTGTCCGCACCGCCCAGCTCCGCCTCCCAGTTCTTCGCGATGCCGACGCTGAACCCCCAGTAGTCCGGCACCCCGGGCTCGTTTCCGCCGATGATTCCGGTGGCCTCGTCGTTGGGGGCGTCGAACCGGTGCGCATAGATCGTCGCCGTGCTCATCTGCAACCACACCGCTGGCGGTTTCTCCGCCTTTCTGATGGCCTCGCCGACCACTCGCGCCGAGCAGACCCGCGACCGCATCATCTCGTTCAGGTTTTCCCGCGTGTACCGGCAGCTGACGCTCCGCCCTGCCAGGTTGATCACCACGTCGGCGCCGTCGATCTCAGCGGCCCAGTCGCCGAGTGTCCGCCCGTCCCAGCGCACGCCGCTGCTCCGGCTGACGATCACCACCTCGTGGCCGGCCTCGGTCAACGCCCTGCGCAGCACGCCACCGACCTGTCCGGTGCCGCCCGGAATCACGATCTTCATCCTCGACCCCCTCGCGCGCCGACGCTATGCCACGCATGCTGAGAACTCGCTGATCCGCTCGGTCGCGTCGCCGCAGGCGTGCTTTCAGGCGGGGTGCCGGGAAATCAACACCATCGCGTCCAGAACCCGCCACCAATCCGGCTCCGACGCCTCGACAACGCGCCCCACCGCGGCCAAAGCCGCGATCACCTCCCCCGGATCGGCGTCCATCAAGGCGACCGCCCGCCGAAACCGCTCGGTCCGCCGCAACCGCACCAGCGACTGCGGCAACGCGGGAGCCGCTTCAGCCGACTCCCCGAACGAGATCCGCAACTCGGTCCCGAGCGCCCCGGCCAGCCGCGCGAGCGCCCCGGTGGTCGGATTGCCGCGCCCGTTCTCGAGGTTGGCGATGTACGGCACAGACAGCCCGGCATCAGCCGCGACGGACGCGACGGTGCGACCACTGGCTTGCCGAAGAGCGCGCAGCGCAGGTCCGAGAGAATCCACGCCACTATCTTGACAGAACACAGGTGACAAGTCTCTATTCTGACAGGATGAGTATCTGGGGGATGAGGGACTTCAGGTTCCTGTGGACGGGCCGCGCGGTGAGCCTGCTCGGGTCGTGGCTGCTGGTGGTGGCGGTTCCGGCGCACATGTACGCGGTCACCGGCTCGGTGTTCGCGGCCGGAGCGACACTGGCCGCCGAGTGCCTGCCGGTGCTGATGCTCGGGCCACTGGCGGGAGTCCTGGTCGACCGGTGGGACCGGCGCCGGGCGATGATCGCGGCGGATCTGTTCAGGGCCACGGCGGTGGCGGCGATGCTCATCGGCACACCGGCCGCGATCTACCTCGCACTGGTAGCGGAAAGCGTGGGGGCAGTGGTGTTCCGCCCAGCAGCCCAGGCACACGTGCCGGCGGTCGTCGGACCGGACGGCCTCGCCGCCGCCAACTCGTGGAACGCCACCACGGACGGCGTGGTGAGGCTGGCCGGCCCGACGCTCGGAGGAGTTCTGTTCGCCTGGGCCGGTTTCGAGGCGGTGATCGCGCTGGACGTGGCGAGCTACCTGATCTCGGCGACGGCCATCGCGTTCACCGCGAGCAGGCCCATCGCGAGAACGCCGGACGGGCCGGCGACGAAGACCCCGCCACTGGTGCGAAGGTTGTTGCCGCTGACCGGAGTGTTCCTGGCGGCGAACGCGGCGTTGAGCGCGCTCCTCGTCCCGTTCGGCATGAACAACCTGGGCGGCTCGGCACAGGTCGGAACGGTGTTGTCGGCGCTCGGCATCGGGTTTCTCGGTGGCGCGGTGCTGGTTCGCTGGCTCGACCGGATCCAGTTGAGAACCGTGCTCGCGACGGCCCAGCTGGCGACGGCGGGAGGGTTCGTGCTCCTGTTCAACGCGAAGGACCTCACCTCGGCGATGGTCGCGGCAGTGGTGATCGGGATGTTCGGATCGGTCACGGTCGTCGCACCGCAGACCGCGGTGCAGCGGAGGGTCGAAAACCACCGGCTCGGCAGGATCAGCGCGATCTTCCTGACCGTCGAAGCGGCCGCGACGCTGATCGGCGCGATCGCGGGTCCGTGGCTGGCTGAGAGCGTTTCCCTGCACGTGGCGGCCATGACGGCCGCGGCGATCACCGCGACGAGTGCTGTGGTGGGCGCGGTGACCGTTCCTCGGGTTATGCTCGCCGCAAAGCGATCAAACGAACAGGCGGACGACCATGCGCGAACCCGGTGAGACGAGACGGCAGCGAATTCTGGCCGTGGTCGCGTCCCGGGGCTCGGTCAAGGTGAGCGATCTGGCCGACGAGCTCGACGTCTCGATCGTCACGATCAGACGCGACGTCGAGGAACTGGCCAGGATCGGCAAACTCCGCCGCGGGCACGGCGTCGCGAAACCGATCACCCCGGTCGAACAACCGCAGCCCACGAACCCGGAGAACGGCGCGGTCGCGCTGGTCGTGCCCGAGCGGCACACCTACCTGTACGAGACGATGAACGGCGCCCGCAAGGTTCTCGAAGAAGCCGGCCTGCGAGTCGTCCTGCACATCGCGCCGCAGGTCAAAGGCGCCGAGAAACCGATCGTCGAACGAGCGCTGGCCGAGCCGGTCCAGGGCCTGCTGATCGCCCCGAGATGGCGCACGCAGGAAGAGGAAAGAGCCGACGACTGGCTCGCGGACACGGGCGTCCCGACGGTCCTGATGGAACGAAGGCCGAGCGGACAGCTCAGGGCGATGAACTCGGTCTGCTCCGACCACTGGTACGGCATGCACCTGGCCGTGAAGCACCTGACGAACCTCGGCCACCGCAGGATCGTCCTGGCCGCCCGCGACGACAGCCCGACCGCGAGAGCACTCCGCAGCGCGTTCAAAGAGATCTCCAAGGACCTCGAGGACGCCATCACGGTCGGCAGCTCACCCGACACGGGGCTGGTCGGCATCCTCAGGGCACACCGGGCCACCGCGACGGTCCTGCACGGTGACGTGGACGCGTTGATGCTGGTCCAGCAGCTGACGGAGGCCGGGATCAAGGTGCCGGAACGGTGCTCGGTGGTCGCGTACGACGACGTCGTCGCGGCACTCGGCAGCATCCCGCTCACCGCCGTCGCGCCGCCCAAGGCCGAGGTCGGCAAGGTCGCCGCGCAGTTGCTCATCCAGAAGCTGGGCAACCAGACCCGGTCGGCTGAGCGCATCGAGCTGCTGCCCGAGTTGAAGGTCCGCTCATCGACTGAGCGTTTGCGCGTTTCTTGACGACAAAGCGATCAGGCGATCAGGATGCGAACCATGCGCCTGAGTCGTCGCACACTCCTCGCGGCGGGTCTCACGGCACCACTGGCGGCCTGTTCCACCCCGCAGCGCCGCGGTGCCGGAGGCCCGGTCGAGATCACGTTCTGGTCGGCCCTGCGCGGTAGCCAGCAGGTCGTCGACGCGTTCAACTCGAGTCAGAACCGCATTAGGGTGATCTTCCAGCAGATCCCCTCCGGCGGTCAGGGCGGCTACGCGAAGCTCAGCAACGCCGCCCGCGCGGGCAACGCACCCGACGTCGCGACCATCGAGTACCCGCAGGTGCCCGGCTACGCCATCGACGGCGTCGCGCGGGACATCACCGACCTCGTCACCGACCGCCTCAAGCAGAAGCTGCTGCCCCAGGCGCTCAAGCTGACCACGTTCGACAACCGCGTCTTCAGCGTCCCCCTCGACATCGAGCCGATGGTGCTGCACTACCGCGCGGACATGTTCGAGGCCAACGGTTTCCAGCCCCCGAAGACCTGGGACGAGTTCACCGACCTCGCGCGACGGGTCAAAGCGAAGTTCGGCAACAAGAAGCTCGTGCTGTTCCCCACGGACGGCGCCATGCAGTTCGCGTGCTGGGCCTGGCAGGCCGGCGCGCAGTGGTTCGACACCGGCAACGGCAAGTGGCAGGTCTCGCTCGCCGACGCGCCCACGCGCAAGGTCGCGGCCTACTGGCAGAGCCTCATCGACGAGGACCTGGTGTACCGCAACGCCAGTGACAGCAAGCAGCACGACGCCCAGCTCGGCCAGGACCTCATCCTCACCCGGCTCAGCGGCGCGTGGGACGCGGGCGCCCAGATGCGTGCCAGGCCGGGCCAGAAGGGCAAGTGGCGCATCGCTCCCATGCCGATCTGGGACGAGCCGGTGGTCGGCACGCACGGCGGCTCGACGTTCGCGGTCACCAAGGACTCGCGGCAACCCGAGGCGGCGATGGAGTTCATCGAGTGGCAGACCACCGACCCGGCCGCGCTCACCGCACGCCTCAAGAGCGGCACGAGCAGCCAGTACCCGGTCGCACCCGGCCTGGTCGCGGCGGGCGCCAAGGCGTTCCCCGGTGAGTACTACGGCGGCCAGGACGTCTACCGGCTCTTCCAGCAGGAAGCCGACAAGATCCGCGACGGCTGGGTGTGGGGCCCGCGGATGACCGCCACCCAGAAGGTCATGCAGGACGGTTTCGCGAAAGCCGGTGCGGGCGAAGGAACCCTGGTCGACGCGGTGCGAGAGGCCCAGAGCGGCACCATGCCCGACCTCAAGGCACTCGGACTGTCCACAGAGGAGGTCGAACGGTGAAGGGCAAACTCGCCTGCGCCGTCCTCATGGCGCCGTTCTTCGTCCTGCTCGTCACGGTCTTCCTCATCCCGACCGGCACCGCGATCTGGCTCAGCTTCTTCGCCCAGGACCAGCCAGGACTCGGCTTCGGCCCGGAGAGCACGGTGTTCGTCGGACTCAGGAGCTACGCGGCAGTGCTGAGCGACCCGACGTTCCGGGGCGGCCTGCTCACCGTCGTGCTCTACTGCCTGATCTACATCCCGATCATGGTCGTCGCCGCGCTCGCCCTCGCGCTGCTGCTCGACTCCGGCGTCGCGAAACTGCGCGGCTGGGCCCAGATGGGCCTGTACCTGCCGCACGCCGTGCCCGGCATCATCGCGGCCCTGATCTGGCTCTACCTCTACACCCCCGGTCTCAGCCCGATCATCGACCTGTTCGCCAAGGGCGACATCCACCTCAACTTCCTCGGCATCCACACCGTGCTGCCGTCGATCGTGAACATCGCCCTGTGGAGCAACCTCGGCTACAACATGGTGATCTTCTACGCCGCGCTCCAGGCGGTGCCACGGGAAGTGCTCGAAGCGTCTGTCGTGGACGGCGCCGGTCCGGTCAAGCAGGCCGTCCGGATCAAGGCGCCGCTCGTGAAGGGCGCGATCGTCACCGTCGGCATCTTCACGCTGATCTGGGCGCTGCAGCTGTTCACCGAACCCGTGCTGCTCAGCCAGTCCACGCCGATGATCAGCGCCAGGTTCTCGCCGAGCATGTACATCTACGACGCCGCCTTCACCCGCAACAACTACGGCCTCGCCGCGGCCGCGTCCGTGATCCTGCTGGCCTTCACGATCGCGCTGTCCTACGGCGTCACGCGCTGGACGAACAGGAAGGCCGCCTGATGACCCTCCTCGGCCGCACCACCGTCAACGTCGTCGTCGGCATCGCGGTGCTCTACACCCTGCTGCCGGTGCTGTGGCTGCTGCTCGCCGCCACGAAGAACGTCGACGCACTGTTCCAGAGCGATCTGTTCTCGCTCAGTAACTTCTCGTTCGTGGACAACGTCAAGGACCTGTTCGCGATGGACAAGGGCCTCTATCCCCGCTGGTACCTCAACAGCGTCCTGTACGCGGTCGTCGGTGCCGCCGCGAGCTCGTTCATCTCGATGGCCGCGGGCTACGCGTTCGACAAGTACGCCTTTGCGCACAAGGAGAAGCTCTTCGGACTCGTGCTCGCCGCCGTGATGGTGCCGCAGACCGTGCTCGCGCTGCCGCTGTACCTGATGGCGTCCGGCACGGGCCTGGTCAACACGTTCTGGGCGGTGTTCATCCCGGTGCTGTTCAACCCGTTCGGCGT
>NZ_JYJG01000232.1 GCF_000955955.1 Lentzea aerocolonigenes | reverse complement strand
TTCAACCCGTTCGGCGTCTACCTCGGCCGGATCTTCAGCCAGGGCTACGTGCCCGACGAGGTCCTGGAAGCCGCGAGAATCGACGGCGCGGGTGACCTGGCGACGTATTTCAAGGTCGCGCTCAAGATGCTCGGACCGGGCCTGATCACGCTGTTCCTGTTCCAGCTCACCGCGATCTGGAACAACTTCTTCCTGCCCATGGTCATGCTGTCGGACCAGAAGCTCTATCCGGTCAGCCTCGGCCTCTACCAGTGGAACAGCTCCGCCACGGTGAGCCCCGAGTACTACCCGGTGGTGATCATGGGATCGTTGTTCGCCGTGCTGCCGCTGATCCTCGCGTTCATGCTGCTGCAACGGTTCTGGCGCGCCGGTCTGACCGCCGGAGCCGTCAAGTGAGGGCAGCGGGTGCGATGTCGGCCGACGCGGTGAACACCGTCCTCACACCCGTGCTCGATCAGCTCGAGGCGATCTGCGACTTCGGCCCGGTCAGCCAGGACCTCGATGCGATCCCCGACGTGGACCTGTTGGTGACCGGCTGGGGGTGCCCGCCGATCACGGCTGAGGTCCTGCGCCGTCTGCCCAGCCTCAAAGCGATCGTGCACACCGCGGGTTCCGTCAAGGGCTTCGTCACGGACGCCTGCTGGGACCGCGGCATCGTCGTCTCGTCGGCGGCGACGGCCAACGCGCTGCCCGTCGCCGAGTACACCCTCGCGATGATCCTGCTGAGCGGCAAACGTGTGCTGGAACGAGCGCGTGACTACAAGGCCACCAAGCGGATCGACCACTACGACCTCCCATCGACCGTCGGCAACTACGGCGCCACGATCGGCGTCCTGTCCGCGTCGATGATCGGCCGCCGGGTGATCGAGCTGTTGCGGCCGTACGATTTCCACGTGTTGGTGCACGACCCGTTCGTGGCCGAAGTGGACGGTGCCGAGTCGGTGGGCCTCGCGGAGTTGTTCCGGCGCAGCGACGTGGTCAGCGTGCACACGCCACTGCTCCCGGAGACGAGGGGACTGGTGAGCGGTGAGCTGCTGGAGCAGTTGCGCGACGACGCGGTGCTGATCAACACCGCTCGTGGCGCGGTGATCGACCAGGAAGCGCTGGTGCGCGAGGTGGGCCGCATCCGCGCGGTGCTCGACGTGACCGATCCCGAGGTGCTGCCGCCGGACCACCCGTTGTGGCGCAGCGACAACGTGCTGATCACACCCCACCTGGCCGGCTCCCAGGGCAACGAGTGGGGGCGTTTGGCCCACCACGCGGTCGCTGAAGTGCGCAGGTGGGTCAACGGTGAGCCGTTCTCGACACCGGTGCCCGCGGAACGCCGGGAGCGCATCGCGTGACGCCGCCGACGAGGGCCAGGTGCCCGTGGAACGAAGGGAACACGTTCGCGTGAAGCTGCCCGGCGACGACCGCGTGCTCAGCCCCCACACCGGCCTCACCCGAGCACATTGGGTGGCTGCCGCCGACGGACTGCTCGACTCCGCCTGGCGGTACGCCTCACCCGACCAGGCCTTCCTCGACCTCCCCGGCCGTCCGTCCCGCAACGGAGTCCGCAGCGACGGCCTGGAGGGCTACGCCAGGACGTTCCTCGCCGCCGCCTTCCGCACCGCGCACGGCGACGACCCGCACAGCTGGCTGGAGCGCTACGCCGCCGGACTCGTGGCCGGCACGGCGGGGGAGTGGCCCGCGATCACCGACGTCGGCCAGCCGATGGTCGAGTCCGCGTCGGTCGCACTCGGTCTGCGCCTGACCAAGCCGTGGCTGTGGGACAAGCTGTCCGAACCCCAGCAGGACCGCGCCGAAGCGTGGCTGCGGGAAGCGCTGCGGCACGTCCCGGCGGCCAACAACTGGTACTTCTTCCCGTACACCGTCGCCGCGTTCCTGGAGGCAGCAGGTCGCGGCGACGACGAGACCAGGCAAGCCAGGCTCCGCGCGATGGAGCTGCTCCAAGGCTGGTACCGCGGCGACGGCTGGTACTCCGACGGCGACGGCCGCGCGTTCGACCACTACAACGGCTGGGCCCTGCACCTCTACCCGGCACTCGGCGCGTTCCTCGACGGCGAGCCGATCACCACGCACCTGCGCGAACACCTGGAGAGCTTCCACCTGCTCTTCGGCGCGGACGGCGCTCCGATCTACTTCGGACGGTCCCTCACCTACCGGTTCGCGACGGTGTCCGCCATCGCGCTCGGCGCGGTCACCGGCGAGACACCGCTGCGGCCTGGCCACTCCCGGTACCTCATCGGCAACACGCTCAGGTACTTCCTCGACCGGGGGTCACTCACCGACGGCCTGCTCAGCCTCGGCTGGCACGGTCCGCACGAGGCCACGTTGCAGCCCTACTCCGGACCCGGCTCGCCGTACTGGGCTTCGAAGGCGTTCGTCTGCCTGCTCGCCGGACCGGATCATCCACTGTGGACCGCACCGGAAGAGCGCACAGAGGAGAACCAAACGCTTGCGCTGCCAGGACCAGGCCTGCTGATCCAGCGGCACAACGGCGTGACCAGGCTGCACAACCACGGCAGCGACCACGTCCGGCCGTTCGAGGGGGAGTACGCGACCGAGGACGACCCGCTCTACAGCCGGTTCGCCTACTCGACGTCGACCGGCCCGACGTCCGCGAAGAACCCGGCCGACAACCACATCAGCCTGGTGATCAGGGGCAACCGCAGTGTCCGCAGGCGCATCCACCCGCTGGGCGCTGACGGCAACTGGGCCGCGTCCTGGCATCGGCCGGTGTTCGACGCGCACCAGCCGATGGTGCCGGGTCTGAGGATCGAGAGCGTCACGGCGGTGTGGGACGACCAGGAGTTGCGGATCCACCGGGTGATCGCGGCGCCGCCCGGCACCAAGGCCGAACTGACCGGGTGGGCCACGGATCTGCCCTCACCGCTGGTGGGAGTGAGGGGCTGGACCGGGGCGGAGTGGCAGGCCGCGCCGCAGGGCACGGCGTTCGTGGGTTCGGCGAGCGTGCCGACGCTGACCGCGGAGATCGAGGGCACGGTGACGTTGGCGGCGGTCGCGGTGCTCGGCGGAACGGTGGCGGAAGTGGACTGGGAGGCTCGCGTGGACGAGATCCTCGGGTTGACTTTGGACGCGCCCGGATGGCCGGCTGGGTGAGCAGGTCGGGGGAGATCCCCGGGGTGACCAGGCCCGGCGCGGTCGGCTGGGGTGGGTCGCGGAGACCTCAGGCCGACTCGCGGCGAACCAAAGTGGTCGGCAGGATCAGCGAGGTCGGCGTGTCTCCGTCGATCAGCCGCAACAGCATCCGCGTCATCTCCCGCCCCAACGCGTCGATCGGCTGCCGCACCGTCGTCAACGCCGGCGTCGTGTGCTGCGCCGTGACGATGTCGTTGAACCCCACCACGGCCACCTCGTCAGGCACCTGAACGCCCCGAGCCGCCAGCACCGACAACGCCCCGGCCGCCATCGCGTCAGAAGCCACGAACACCGCGTCCAGGTCGGGGAACCGGTCCAGCAGCGACGTCATCGCCGCAGCCCCACCGGCCTCGCTGAAGTCCCCGTGCGCCACGCGCGAGTCGTCCAGCCCGGCCAGCACCACAGCCTCGCGATAACCGAGATACCGCGCCACCCCGACGTGCTGATCCTGCGAGCCCGTGATCGTCGCGACCCGCCTGCGCCCCAACGAGATCAGGTACTCGACCGCCGAACGCGCGCCACCCCGGTTGTCCGCGTCGACGTAGAACCGCGGCTCCGAGTCCAGCGACCGTCCACCATGAACCACCGGCAGCCCGCTCGACTCGGCCAAAGCGGACAGCGGGTCGTTCTCCTTCAACGCCAGCAGCATCACACCGTCGGCCGCGCGCGCCTTGAAGATCCGCGACAGCCGGGCGCGGCCCCGGTCGGACGCCGCCAGCACCAGCTGCAGCTCCAGGTCGGTCTCCTCGACCACCGCGTTCACCCCGGTGACGACCTGCGCGAAGAACAGGTTCGCGAACAACCCCGGATCGTCGCTGGAGATCGCCAGCACCACCGAGCCGCGCCGTTGCCCGGCCAGCGACTGCGCGGTCTTGTTCGGCACATAGGCGAGCTCGTCGATGGCGCGCTCGACCGCGTCCCGGGCCTTGCGGCTCACGTGCGGAGCGTTGTTGATCACCCGCGACACGGTGCCGATCGACACTCCCGCGTGTTTCGCGACGTCATCGACGGTCACCGGCCTGTTCATGCCCACAGTGTCGCATCCCTCCCTGGTGCCTCAAGCCTTGATCGCGCCTTCCATGATCCCGCCGATGATCTGCCGCCCGAACAGCACGAACACCACCAGCAGCGGCACCGTCGAGACCAGCGCGCCCGCGAACATCAGCGTGTAGTCGGTGTAGTAGGTCGTGGACAGCTGCGACAACGAGAACTGCACGGTCGGGTTGTCGGCCTCGAGCACGGCGAGCGGCCACAGGAACTCGTTCCACGTCCCCATGAACGTGAACAGCCCGAGCACCGCCGCGCCCGGCCGCAACGCGGGCAGCACGACCGTCCAGTAGATCCGGAACGTCGAGCAGCCGTCCACCCGCGCGGCCTCGATCAGCTCGTCCGGCACGGCCTTCTCGGCGTACTGGCGCATCAGGAACACCCCGAACGCGGACACCAGCGACGGCACGATGATCGCTTCGAGGCGGTTCTGCCAGCCCAGCTCCACCATGATCAGGTACAGCGGGATGATGCCCATCTGCACCGGGATCATCATGGTGCCGAGGATGACCAGCAGCAGCGCGTTGCGGCCGCGGAACCGCAGCTTGGCGAACGCGAACCCGGCCAGCGAACTGAAGAACACCACCGAGACCGTCACCACGGCCGACGACAGCGCCGAGTTCCCCATGCCCAGCAGGAAGTTGGCCTGCTCGGCGTCGAAGAGCCGCCCGACGTTGTCCCACAGGTTCGGACCGGGCAGCAACGGCGGTGGCCAGTCGCCCACCACGTCGTTGGCCCGCGTCGCCACCACGAACAGCCAGTACAGCGGGAACGCGGACAGCGCGATCGCCACGGCCAGCGTCAGCCTGACCATCATCGGCTTCTCCTCGTGATCAGGAAGTTCACCACGGCCAGCAGCGTGATCATCAGGAAGATCAGCCACGCCACGGCGGACCCGTAGCCGTAGTCGAAGTCGCGGAACGCCTTCTCGAACATGAACATCGACAGGGTCTGGAACTGCCGCAGGCTGCCACCGGAGATCGCGAACCCGCCCTGCCCGAAGATCAGCGGCTCGGTGAACAGCTGCATGCCCGCGATCGTCGACATGATCACGGTGAACAGGATCGCCGGCCGGATGTTCGGCACGGTGATGCTGAAGAACTGCCGCACTTTCGACGCACCGTCCACAGTGGCCGCCTCGTAGAGATCACGGGGCACCGCCTGCATCGCCGCCAGGTAGATCAACGCGTTGTAGCCGGTCCAGCGCCAGTTCACCATCGTCGCGATCGCCGTCCACGACGACCACTTGTCGGCGTGCCAGTCGATCGGCGCGAAGCCCGCCAGCCCCAGCAGCCCGTTCGCCATGCCCGCGTCCCGGTCGAAGATCTGGCTGAACACGATGCCGACCGCCGCCACCGAGGTGACGATCGGCAGCAGCACGCCCATCCGCAGGAACGTCAGCCCGCGCAGCTTCTGGTTCAGCAACGACGCCAGCACCAGCGCGCAGAACAGTTGCGGCACCGTGGCCAGCACGAGCATGCCGATGGTGTTGCAGGTGGCGTTCCAGAAGTCCGGGTCGCTGAACAACATGACGTAGTTGTCCAGGCCGACGAACCCGCCCTGCCCGGCGATGTCCCACTCGTGCACCGACACCCAGGCCGTGTACACGAGCGGGAACAGACCGAACACCGCGAAGATCACGAAGAACGGCGCGACGAACAGGTAAGGCGAGAACCGTTCCGAGAAGGTCTTCACTTGACCAGCCGCTGTGCGTCGGCCACGGCCTTGCTCCACGCCTCGTCCGCGGTCAGCTTCTTCTGCTCCACGGCGGTCAGCGCGTTCACGACCCGGTCGTTGATCGCGATGTTGTCCGGGCCGAGGTAGACGGGCTTCAACGCCTTCACGCTCTCGCCGAAGATCTTCCCGACCGGCGCGTCGCCGAAGTACGGGTTGGTGAACTCGCGCACCACCGGGTCGTCGATGGCCTGCGGTGACGACGGGAAGTTGTTCCTCGACTTGAACGCGGCGGTCTGCCCGCGAGCGCTGGTCAGGAACTTCGCCAGCTCAGCGGCTTCCTTCTGGTGCTGGGACTGCTTCGGCACCGCCAGGAACGACCCACCGCGCACCGCGCCGTCGCCCGGCACGCGGGTGACGTCCCACTTGCCCTTGAGCTCCGGCCCGGCCTGCTTCTCGATCGTGCCGAGCATCCACGACGGGCAGGGGATCGTCGCGAACGCGCCGTTCTTGAAGCCCGCGTTCCACTGCGGACTCCACTGGTCGACGTTGGCCGACAGCCCGGCCTCGACCATCCGGATGGTCGTGTCCCACGCCTCGCGCACGCCGGGGTTGCTGTCGATGACCAGCTTGTTCGACGTGTCGTAGTACGTGTGATCACCCTGCTGCATCAGTACGTTCTGGAACACACCACCGGCCGAGTCGAAGAACTTCGCGCCCTTGAACGACTTTCCTACCTCGATGTACGCGTCCCACGTCGGCCACAGCGCGCCGACGTCCGAGCGATCTGCCGGCAACCCCGCGGCCGCGAACAGGTCCTTGCGGTAACACATGCCCTGCGCGCCGACGTCCGTACCGAGCCCGACGATCTTGCCGTCACCGCTCACGGCCTGCTTCCACTTCCACGGCAGGAAGTTCGGCTCCAGCGAGGCCGCGCCGTGCTCGCGCAGGTCGACGAACTGGTCCGGCTTGGCCATGAACTGGACGAGGATGCCCTCCTCCAGCGCCACGACATCGCCCGCGCCCTTGCCGGTCTGCATCCACTGCTGCAGCTTCGGCGTGTAGTCGCCGAGCTTGCCGATGTTCTCCTCCTTGATCTTCACGCCGGGGTGCGACGCCTCGTACTCGCGGTACAGGTCCTCATAGCCGAACTGGCTGAACGTCTTGACGACCAGGGTCGTGCCGTCGTCGGTGGCAGGGGCGCCACAGGCTGAGAGCGCGACCACGGTGGCCAGCGCGAAGAGTCTCCTCATGGAGATACCTCCAGTTCCGGAAGCGATTACGGTCTTTTGAAGTGCTGTGATGTGGCGTACAGTTCGCCGAAATTGGAAGCGCTTACAGGACTGTAACCACGAGATCATGCATCTGTGAAGAGGCCACCAATGACTGTTGGACTCAGGTTCACGGCAACTGTGCTGTCTGCAGGCCTGCCGGTCTTACTCGTGCTCACCATGACCACTCCGGCTCACGCGGCCGGGCACGAACGCGTGCTCAACGGGTCGTTCGACCTGGGCAAGACCCCGTGGTGGAGCAGCGGGAACACGCCCTCGAAGATCGTCGACGGCAGGCTGTGCGCCGACGTTCCGGCTGGGACGGTCAACCCGTGGAACTCGATGGTCGGCCAGAACGACATCCCGCTCGAAGCCGGTCAGCCCTACACGCTCCGGTTCACGGCGAGCGCCTCACGTCCGGTCACGATCCGCGCGGTCGTCCAGTCGGCGCTGAACAAGCCCGTCACCCTGTCGGCACCGCAGTCCTTCGAGTTCAGCGGCACCTCGACCGTGTCGGACATCCACCAGCAGGTGTCGTTCCAGCTGGGCGGCGCGACCGAGCCGTACACGTTGTGCGTCGACGACGTCTCGCTGACCGGCGGCGCGATCCCGCCCGGCGGCGGCTGGACCTACGGCTCACCGGTGCGCGTGAACCAGCACGCGTACGCGCTCGACGGCCCGAAGCGAGCGACGATCGTGAACTCGGCGACGAAACCGGTGTCGTGGCAGCTGAAAGACGCCAGTGGCCAGGCCGTCCGGAGTGGACGTACCCGGGTTCGCGGCGATGACACCACGTCCGGCGATCACGTGCACATCGCGGACTTCACGTCGTATCGCCACACGGGCAGCGGCTTCACGCTCGTAGTCGGCGCGGACGCGTCACTTCCGTTCGACATCACGGAAAACCCGTACAGCCGGCTCAGCGAGGACTCGTTGGCGTACTTCTACCACAACCGAAGCGGCACTCCGATCGAGGCCGACCGGGTGGGGGAGGCCTACGCCAGGCCTGCCGGACACCTCAGCGACGCATCGGTGCCGTGCCTGCCAGGCGTGTGCGACTACTCGTTGGACGTGCGCGGCGGCTGGTATGACGCGGGCGACCAAGGCAAGTACGTCGTGAACGGCGCGTTGGCCGCGTGGCAGCTCATGGACGCCTACGAACGCAAACCCGACCCGGCCGTGCGGGACGAGGCGATGTGGGAGGTCGAGTTCCTGATGCGCATGCAGGCCCCCGGCGGCATGGTGCACCACAAGATCCACGACCTCGCTTGGACGCCGCTTCCCACGCTGCCGCACCAGGATCCGCAGCCGCGCTACCTGCACGCGGTCTCCACCGCGGCCACGCTGAACCTCGCGGCCGCCGGTGCCCAGTGCGCGCGCGTCTTCCAAGACCCTCGATGCCTGACCGCGGCCGAACGCGCCTGGACAGCGGCGAACGAGAACCCGGCTGTGTACGCGCCAAGAGACGACAACGTCGGCGGCGGCCCCTACGACGACACCGATGTCCGCGACGAGTTCTCCTGGGCTGCGGCGGAGTTGTACGCGACGACAGGCAACTGGAAGTACCTCAACCGCATCACCACCACGCTGACCACAACGGGATTCTCGTGGAAGGACACGGGCGCACTGGCCGACCTGACGATCTTGCGCGCCCCGCAGAAGTTCCCGCTGAGCAAGGTGATCACCGCCAGGGCCAGGCTGCTGAGCGTCGCCAACGGGTACGTCAAAGCGCTGAGACAACAGGGTTATCCGGATCCAGCGCCGGGCTACGCGTGGGGTTCGGCCAGCTCCACCGCCAACGCCGCGATGATCATGGCGATGGCCTACGACCTCACGAAGCAACCTCGCTACCGGGACGGCGTGCTGGAGTCGTTCGACTACCTGCTCGGCCGCAACGCCGTGAACAGGTCGTTCGTCACCGGCTACGGCGAACGCGACGCACGCAACCAGCACCACCGCCACTGGGCGCACCAGCTCGACCCGAAGCTCCCGAACCCACCGCCCGGCGCACTGGCGGGTGGCCCGAACTCCGGCCTGCAGGACCCGGTCGCGCAGCAGAACCTCCGCAACTGCACGCCCGCCAAGTGCTACATCGACGACATCGGCTCGTGGTCGACGAACGAGGTGGCGATCAACTGGAACTCCGCCCTCGCCTGGATCACCGCGTTCGCCGACACCGGGCACACCTTCACCACCGCGGCCAACCCGCTCGACCTGACCAGCGGCTTCTACGTGAACCCGAACTCGGCACCCGCGACCTGGGCCCGCGACCACTCGAATGACCCGCGGGCAGCCAGAATCCAGTCGTCGATCGGCTCGAAGCCCATCGCCCGCTGGTTCGGCGACGACGCGAACATCGGCTCGACCGTCGCCGGCTACACGGGCGCCGCGGACGGCAACGACAAGCTGCCGGTCCTGGTCGCCTACAACCTGCCGGGCAGGGACGCGTGCGGCGGCCACTCCGGCGGCGGCGCGGGCAGCCCGGCCGCCTACCGCACGTGGATCTCCGGTTTCGCCGCGGGAATCGGTGCGAAACCGGCGGTCGTGGTGATCGAGCCGGACGCGCTGGGCGACTTCGAGTGCATGACCCAGGCCCAGATCGACGAGCGCAACGGCATGCTCCTCTACGCCACTCAGATGTTCCAGCAGAAGGCGCCCAACACCTACGCGTACCTGGACGGCGGCAACGCGGGCTGGGTCCCGGCGGCCACCATGGCGTCACGACTGAAAGCCGCGGGCGTGGGCAACGTGCGGGGCTTCTCGGTGAACGTGTCGAACTACTACTCGACCAGCGCCTCGGTCAGCTACGCCAACGCGGTCGCCTCGGGAACAAGCGCGAAGTTCGTCATCGACACCAGCCGCAACGGCAACGGCGGCAACGGCGAGTGGTGCAACCCGGCAGGCCGCAAGCTGGGCACGACGGCGCAGGCCGGTGGCGGCGCGGAGATGTTGCTGTGGATCAAAACCCCGGGCAACTCCGACGGCGAGTGCGGTACCGCACCGACCGTGCCCGCCGGTCAGTTCAGCCCCGCACTGGCCATCCGGCTGATCGACGGCACCTAAACCGGCACGTCGTAGAAGGTGCACACACGCGCACCAGGCGCGAGCCACGGCGCGAGCAGCGAGTGCGCGCGGTCAGGGTCGCGGTGGAACAGCCCGACCCTGACCGCGAAGACCAGGTCGAACCGCCGGTCGCCGAGGCTCATGTCCTCCAGCGACGCGATGAGGAACTCGGCCTTGCCCGACGCCACGTACACGGCGTTGCGGCGGGTGGCGGCCTCGACCATCTTCGTGGACCTGTCGATCGCCGTGAGCGTGCCCGTGTCCAGCAGCTGGCACACCATCGTGGCCGCGACCCCCTGGCCGCAGCCGATCTCCAGCACCCGGTCGTCGGGACGGAGCGCGAGTTGGCCGACCACGCCGCGCAGACGCTCGCTCATGGTCGACATGATGCGTCAACGCGGCGGGCGGGGCCACCACGGTGACCCCGCCGCTGCCGTCAGCCCTGGCTGCCGATGTTGACCAGCCAGTTGATGCCGTACTTGTCGACGACGTCGCCGTACTCGTCGCCCCACATCTGCTTCTCCAGCGGCGTGCCGACCTTGCCGCCGTCCGCGAGCTGCTCGAAGTACGTGCGCAGCACCTCGTCGTCGCCCGAGAGGGAGATCGTGATGGTGTCGCCGGGGTTGTAGGGCATGCCGGGCGGCGTGTCGGAGGCCATCAGCGTGTAACCGGACTCGGTCTCCAGCTGGGCGTGCATGATCTGGTCGGCCTGCGGCGAGTCCTGCATGCCGAACTCGCCGAAGGTGCTGATCCTCAGCTCACCGCCGAAGATCGACTGGTAGAACTCCATCGCCTGGCGGGCGGAACCGTCGAAGCGCAGGTACGGGTTGAGGCGAGTGGCCACCGGAATCGCTCCTTTGAGAGAGACGGACCCGAATACTCGCAAACCCTTGGCACACCTACAACTTGAACCTACTCCGTGACTCCCGGGTCACCCTGAGCGACCTTGCCCGCGTACATGAGTGTGGCTTCCGGGGTGAGCGGGTGGAACGTGCCGCCGCGCACGTCGCGGTAAGCGCGTTCCAGCGGCGAACGCTTGAAGAACGACCGTCCACCCAAGACCTCCATCGCGATGTTCACGACCTCGATGGCCTCCACGACGGCCTGGCGCTTGGCCAGCATCACCGTGATGGTCGACTCGGCGTTGGCCGTGTAGTCGTCACCCAGTTCCTCGATCGATCCCATCAGCGACCACCACGCGGTGCGCAGCTTGTAGTCCATCAGCCCGATCTGCCGCACCGCGTTCTTCGACGTGGAGCGAACGGCCACGTCGCGCGCACCGGAGGCGATGCCGAAGTACGTCGCCCCGCACACCGGCGCGAAGTGCACGATCGCGGCGAACAGCGGTGCGCCGAACTCGCCGTACGGCCTGCGGGCCGCGATCTTCCCGGCCGGGATGAACACGTCCTCCAGCACCACGTCGTGGCTGGCCGTGCCGCGCATGCCGAGCGTGTCCCAGGTTTCCTCGATGCGCACGCCGTCCGCGTTCAGAGGTGCGCTGAAGTGCAGGACCTCCTCGCCGAGGACCGCGGACGTCGCCACGACGTTCGCGCGCGGCGACTGGCTGCAGAACGCCTTGCGCCCGCTCACCAGGAACCCGCCGTCGACGGCAGTCGCGGTCGTCGTCGGCCACAGCCAGTCCGAACCGCCGCTCGTGGCGATGACCAGGCCTTCCGCCGCGACGCGCCGCAGCACGCCCTCCGCGTCCGGCGCGCCCTTGCGTCTGCGATAGGCCTGCATCAGCGTCAGGTAGAGGTGCATGGTGACGGCCAGGGCGGTCGCGCCGTCGTGCCGGGCGAGTTCGGCCTGCGCGTAGCAGACCTGGCGCGTCGTGGCGCCCAGACCGCCCAGCTCCTCGGGTACGGCCAACGCCAGGTAGCCCTCCTCGCGCATGGCCTCGTACGCCTCGGCCACGAACGTCGCCTCCCGGTCGTGCTCGGGCGCGTGGGCCGCCGCGATCGCGCCGATGCGCGCTGCCAGGTCGACGAACTTCGCGTCGTCGTCCCTCGTAACGGTCGGGAACGTGCTGGTCACTCGGGGTGTGTCAAGAGTTGTCATAGGACGAAGCTAGGAACGCGCAAGCCCCGCAGGTAGTTCTGAAAGTGAACCGGACGGCGGTAACGAAACACCCGCGGCGGCGGAGACTTCCCCTGTGAGGACCTATGCCCAGTACTGCCCGATCGTCCGCGCCGTCGAGGTGCTGGGCGACCGGTGGACGTTGCTGATCGTGCGGGACATGCTCATCGGTGCCTCGCGCTTCAACGAGCTCTCGCGCGGCCTGCCGGGACTCTCTCGTGCTCTGCTGTCGCGGCGGCTCCGGCAGCTCGCGAACGCCGGTCTCGTGCAGCGCACCGGTGACGGGTACACGCTCACCCCGTCCGGGGAAGCGTTGCGGCCGCTGGTGTTCGGTCTCGCCGACTGGGGTGCCCGCTACGCGTTCGGCGACCCGCGCGCCGACGAGCTCGACCCCGAGGTGCTGATGTGGTGGATGCACGGCCGCGTCGACACCGGCGCGCTGACGCGCCGCGCGACCATCGAGATCCGCATCAACGACCGGCGTCGCACGTTCTGGCTCGTCGTCGAACCCGGTGACGCCTCCGTCTGCTACACCGACCCCGGCCTGGAGGTCGACGCGGTGCTGGCCTCCGACATCGCCACGCTCTACCGGATGTGGGAGGGCGAGGTGGAGCTGCTCGACGCCGTGCGGGCGGGCACGATCGAGCTGAGCGGGCCGCGCTGGGTCGTGCGCGGGCTGCCGGACTGGCTGAAGCTCAGCCCAGTCGCCGAGCACGTGCGCGCCGCACGTACCACCTGACCTGGGCTTTCAAAATTTCTCAAGATTTTCTGGGCGAGGTTGTCGATCCGGCGTGGTGGCCGTTCGACGCATCAGTGGAAGGACACCACAGCCCAGGAGGAACCTGAGATGACCGCCACGACCGTCACCGCCGCCACCACGACCCGCAAGTTCGCCGTCGGCCGCTACGCCACGATCGTGACCCGCGTGCTCACCGGCCTGCTGTTCGCGACGACGGGCCTGAACGGGTTCCTGATGTTCATGCCCGCACCCGATCCCAGCACGATGGCGCCGGCCGGGGTGGCGTTCAGCGGAGCGCTCTACGCCACCGGGTACATGCTGCAGCTCGCGTCCGGTGTGCAGCTGCTGTCCGGAATCCTGTTGCTGGTGGGACG
>NZ_JYJG01000231.1 GCF_000955955.1 Lentzea aerocolonigenes | reverse complement strand
ATCTTCCTGTTCCACGTGTTCCTGGAGCCGTCCGGCATCGTGACCGCGCTGGTCGTGGTCGCCGCCGAGCTCGGGCTGGCGTGGGCGTACCGCGACAAGTTCCGCGGCGTGCTGCAGTACCGCTAGATCTCGCAGGCGAAATCCCCTGCCGGCCACGTGCCGGCGGGGGATTTTTCTTTGCGCAGCCACCATTTTCGTGCTTCGGACGTCGAAACGGGACGGTCTGGTTCGACGTAGTGGTAGAGGCCGAATCGTTGGAAGGGAACGGAAATGTCCACCACCCGCTGCGCCACCGTCATCACGCGAGTGCTGGTCCGCAGCCGGTTCGCGCCCGCCGTCCTGGCCGCCCTGAACCTCCTGCTGGACACCAGCCACCTCGTCACCGCGCTGCTCGTGGCGCTGTGCGAGGTCGCCGTCGCGATCGGCTCGCAGCCCCGGCCGGACGGCCCCGGCTACCGCGCCACGAAGGCTGCCAGCAGCGCCTGCACCTCGTACACGTCGACGCCCTTGCCGAACTGCTTGGAGATCGGCACGTCGTGCGACGAGACCCAGATCTTGAGCTCCGCGTCCAGGTCGAAGTGACCAGCCGTCTCGACCGAGAACTGCGTGATCGCCTTGTACGGCACCGAGTGGTACTCGACCTTCTTGCCCGTCATGCCCTGCTTGTCGACCAGGATCAGCCGCCGGTCGGTGAACAGGAACGAGTCGCGCACCAGCTGGTACGCCGCGTGCAGCTGTTCCCCCTGCGCCAGCAGCCGCCCGAACTCCTTCGCAGCCGCGCGAGGGTCGAGCTTCGACGCGTTCCCCATCATCCCGCTGAGAAGTCCCATACGTCCACGTTTACCAGGCTTTCCGAAAGCTTGTACCTGAGCAGGCGTTCTCTTGTCCTGACGCTTCCGTGCGTTACCCGAAAGTGGTTGTCAACAGCCACTCGATCGGGGATGAGGATGACGATGCGCAAGCAGCTTGTTGGGGTTACCGCACTGGCCGCGACTGCTCTGCTGGTGACCGGATGTGCCAGCAACGCCGCCGAGGCCCCAAAATCGGGCACGGTGGCGGACGCGAAGCCGACGACGGAGCAGATCAAGGCGTTGTTCGCGGACTGGAACGCGGCCCTCGCGACGGGTGACGCCCAGAAGGTGGCCGATCACTACGCTCCGAACGCGGTCCTGCTGCCCACGGTGTCGAACCAGGTGCGGTCCACGCGGGCCGAGATCGTCGACTACTTCGAGCACTTCCTGCAGAACAAGCCGAGCGGCACCATCCTCGACTCGCACGTCGCCGTGCTCAACGCCGACGACGCGATCGACGCCGGCACGTACCGGTTCGCGCTCACCAAGGACGGCAAGCCGACCACTGTGGACGCCCGCTACACGTTCGTCTACGAGAAGATCGACGGCAAGTGGCTCATCGTGAACCACCACTCGTCGGCTATGCCGGAGACAGTCTGATCCGCACGCACAACCCGCCGCTCGAAGCGGCTTCCAGGCGCACCGACCCGCCGTCGTCGGTGACGAGCTGCTTCACGATCGCGAGGCCGAGTCCGGACCCGCCCTTGCCGGTCAGCCCCTGACCGCGCCAGAACCGGTCGAACGCCCGCGCCCGGTCCGCGTCCGCGAGGCCGGGCCCGGAGTCGATGATCTCCAGCAGGCCGGGCCGGGTCGTGCGGACGAGGATCGTGCCGCCGTCCGGGGACACCTCCAGCGCGTTGGACAGCACGTTGTCCAGCACCTGCTCGAGGTGCCCCGGCGTGGCGAGCACGCGGATGTCGAACCCCTCGGACACGAGCGAGATCGAGCGTTCGTCGGCGGCCGCGCGCCACGCGGTGAAGCGTTCGGAGACGATGTCCAGCACCTGCACGGGTTCCGGGTGGGCGACGTTGGCCTCGGCCCTGGCCAGCGCCAGCAAACCGTTGACCAGCCGGGACATTCGCACGACCTCGGCGGTCGCCATCTCGACGTCCTCACGGACGTGCGGGTCGTCGACGCCGTCCGCCACGTTGTCCAGCGACAGCCTCAGCGCGGTGAGCGGTGTCCTGAGCTGGTGCGAGGCGTCGCCGATGAACGCCCGCTGCGACCCGACCAGCGTGCCGATCGTCTCGGTGGCGGTGTTGAGAGTCCGCGCCAGCGTGCGGATCTCGGGCGGGCCGGTTTCCTCGGTTCGCGCGGACAGGTCGCCGTCCCGGAGCTTTGTCGCCATCCCGGTCAGCTCGCGCAGCGGTCGCGTGACCCGCCTTGCCAGCCACAGCCCCAGGAACGCCGCCACGATCAGCACGCTGACAGCGAGCAACGCCCGGAAACCCCAGATCTGCCACAGCCTCTGCGTGATCGGATCGTCCGGATAGGACAGCCGGATCGCGCCCACGACCTCCCCGTCCGGCTTTGTGGCCTGCACGGTGAGCTTCAGCCCCTCGGAGTCCCACTCCTTGTGCTCGGGTTCCGGGCCGAGCACGTCGATCTGGCCGGGCGTCTGCCGTTCGTAGGCGTCGACCAGGGCGCTCAACGACCGCGTGTCGCCAGAGGCCAGCAGCAGCGCGGCGGTCTCGGCCTCCCTGCGCGCGGTGTTCTCCGCGTCCTCGTACAGCTGGTTGTTCAGGGTGAACGCGACCGGCACGGTGAACGCCGCGATCGCCACCGCGACCAGCAGCACGTAGCTCCAGACGAGTTGGCGGATCACGCGAGCACCAACCGGAATCCCACGCCGCGCACGGTCTCCAGCGACGCCGCGTCACCGAGCTTGCGGCGCAGCACCCCCACGTGCACGTCGAGCGTCTTGGTGGGCCCGAACCAGTTCTCGTCCCACACCGCCTCCATGATCTGCTCGCGGGTGAACACCGCGCCCGGCTCCTCGGCGAGGAACACCAGCAGGTCGAACTCCTTCGGCGTCAGCTCCAGCGCGGCGCCGTCGAGGTGCACCCGCCTGCCGCGCCGGTCGATCCGCAGCCGCCCGTGCTCCTGCTGGGTTTCTTTCGCCGGCGGCTGCACGCGCCTGAGCACTGCTCGCATTCGCGCCACGACCTCCCGCACCCCGAACGGTTTGGTCACGTAGTCGTCGGCGCCGATCTCCAGCCCGACCACCCGGTCGACCTCGTCGGATCGCGCGCTGATCACGATGATCGGCACGTCACCGCGCGCCCGCAGCTCGCGGCACACGTCCAGGCCGTCCATGTCCGGCAGCCCGAGGTCGACCAGCACGATGGCCGCCTCGCCGGTGTCGGCCAGCGCCTCGGCCCCGGTCTTGACCCACCGCACCTCGAAGCCGTAGCGGGACAGCCCGCGCGTGAGCGATTCCGCGATCGGCTCGTCGTCCTCCACCAGCAGCACCCGCATGGGCGCTGATCATTCCACTGGTCGTGCCAGCGCGTTCCTCAACCTGATCCCGCTCCACCCGAGCGAGCTGGAACGGACCGCGTCCCAGAACGGCCAGAGGTTCGGCAGCACCCGCAACCCGATGCCTGCCTGTTCGTGCAGCTCGAACAGATCACCGACCCGTTCCGCGGGGCCGAGCGGCAGCACCGGCTCAGTGGCGACCACCGCGTGCCCCCGGCCGTCGCCTTCCTCGCCGAACGGGCGGAACACGTCCTCGGGCAACCGGTAGGCGTACAGCTCCACGGTCCGCATCCGCTCCAGCCAGCTGTACTCGATCGCGTGCACCCGCTCGCCGCACCCAGGTCCGATGATCCGTTTCTGGTCCTCGGCAGCAGAGCTCTCGGTCGTCCACGCCATCGCGCGCGGGCACTGCCTCGGAAACCAGTAGTCGGGGCAACGGTCGAAGCCGACCGCCCACACGTACTCGCCCGGCTGCTGCGCGGTGGCCGCCAGGTGCGGCACGAACCGCGTGATCGACGGGTCTTCGGAAAAATGCAGTACCTGACCGGGTTCGGGCCGCATGTGGTCATACTGGCCCGCATGCGGAGGCTGACGCTCGCGGTTCTGCTCGTCCTCACCGGCTGCTCGTCGTCCACCGACGACGGTGCGACCGGGTTCACCGCCATCGACCTCACAGCCACCCCGGAAGCCCTGGCCGCGCACGGAGACATGCTCGTCATCGGCACCCGCCCCAGCGACCACCCGGAACTGGTCACCCGCAGCAAGGACGGCGCGCTCGGCAACGCGCGGCTCACCCCGGCCACCCCGTACGGCAAGGAAGCCCACTGGTACGGGATCACCTCCGACGGCGTCACGATCACCGGCGTCGGAGGCGAACGCGGCGGCGCGCACGGCAACGTCCGGTGGAGCGCCTGGACCGGCGACACCCGTCAGATCGTGGAGAAGCCGCAGGCGTTCAGCACGTTCGGCGGCTATGGCGCGGGCGAGCTGATCGGCCCGGCCCGCACGCCTCAAGGCCCGCTGATCATCGGCACCTGGCAGAGCGACAAGGCGGGTCTCGACATCGCGATGTGGACCTACGCGGCCGACACGTGGAGCCGCCAGCCGTCAGCGGGCACCGTCCTGGAGAGCTCGCAGGACCTGCTGCGCTTCCCGCTCGCCGTGACGCAGAACGGCGACGGCGTCCTCGTCGCCGGCTGGCAGACCGGCAAGGGCCAGGTCAGCGCCGCGGTCTGGCAGTTCGACGGCAGGACCTGGACCACCGCGGCGCTCCCGGACGGCGACGCCGCGCTGGCCGCCCGCTGCTGGGACGGCACCTGCCACGTCGTGGGCCGCAGCAAGGGCAAGCTCGCCTGGTGGACCGGCACCGGCGCGGACTGGAAGAAGCTGACCACTCCGGACATCCCGGTCGGCGACGACCAGGTCCTCGCCGCCCCGGTCCCGGTCAACGGCACCCCGACGCTGTTCATCGACCACGACGGCGTCAAGCTCGTGTCCGAAAAGGACGAACGCCCCGCGAACGGCCCGACCGGCGCGGTCACCGCGGCCGAACGGGCAGGCGACCAGGTCTTCCTGATCGCGGGCGCCCACCTCTGGCGCCTAGGTGGATGAAGGGATCCTTCATCCACCTCAGGTCGATGAAGGATCCCTTCATCAAGCACTCAGCGGGCCAGTAGGGCGCGCAGGGTTTCCAGGCCGTCCAGCACGGCCTTCCGCTCGACGGGGGAGGCCTCGGCGAGCGCGCACGTCAGCCGGGCGTACGGACCTTGCGAGATCTCTCGCGTGTAGTTCTGCACCGGTTCGGTCACCCGCACCCGCGTGTAGCGGCGGTCGGACGCGTCGACCTCCCGGGAGACGAGCCCGCGCGCCTGCAGCCGATCCACGATCCCGGACGTGGTGGAGTGCGACAGGCTCAGCCGCCGCGCCAGTTCCGTCACCGTCGCCGACCCCTCGACCACCAGCGAGCGGATCAGGCCGATCTGCGGGGCGGTCAACCCGCTGCGGGCCTGGTCGCTCGCCGGTTCCATCGACGTCGTCAGCAGCTCCTGTCGCAGAGCGCGCAAATGCGCCATCACGGTTTCGGCGTCGTGGAAGGCATCGACCATGGCGCGAAGTCTAGGCGGGAAGGTACGTTGAGCACGACGCGTCGTATGCGACGGATCTAGGGGGACAGGATGACGATCAAGCGAGTGCCCACACCCGCGGGCGACCAGGCCTGGCTGGTGACCGGCTACGACCAGATCAGAACGCTGCTCGCGGACCGCAGGCTCGGCCGCAGCCACGTCGACCCGGACAACGCGCCGAGGTTCATCGACTCGGCCGTGCTCGGCCGGCCGCGCCAGGGCACCGAACAGGAGGAGAACGAGCGCCACACGTGGATGCGCAGGATGCTCGCGCCGTCGTTCTCCGCCAGGAACATGGAGAAGCTGCGTCCACGCGTGCGGCAGATCGCCGACGGCCTGCTCGACGAGCTCACCGGCCAGCCCCAGCCCGCCGACTTCCACGAGGCCGTGTCGTTCAAGCTGCCCGTACTCGTGATCTGCGAACTGCTCGGCGTCCCGTACGAGGACCGCGAAACGTTCCGCCGCTGGTCAGAGGCAATGAGCACGCTCAACGACCCGGAAAAGTCACAGCAGGGTTTCGCGAACCTGGGGACCTACATGGGCGAACTCGTCGAACGGAAGAAGAAGGAACCGGGCGACGATGTCATCACCAGGCTCATCGAAGGTGCCGGGCCCGGACAGGAAGAAGTGATCGCGCAGCTCAGCGCGGGTTTGCTGTTCGCGGGACATGAGACAACAGTCGCGGTAATCGACCGGGGCGTGATGTTGCTGAGCATCAACCCCGACCAATGGGACGCGATCCGCGAAAACCCCCGAACGATCCCGGACGCCGTGGAGGAGATCCTCCGGCACAGGTCGCCGATCTCGACACGGTCCGACGACATCGGCATGCCCCGGTACGCGATGGCCGACATCGACATCGACGGCGTGCACATCCAGTCCGGCGATCTCGTGCTGCTCGGCATCGAGCAGGCCAACCGCGACGAGACCCGCTTCCCAGAGCCGGCCCTGTTCGTACCGCGGGACTCCAACCCGCACCTGACGTTCGGTCACGGCCCGAGGTTCTGCATCGGCGCGCCCCTCGCCAGGGTCGAGCTGACGGAGGTCTTCACCGCCCTCGTGACGCGGTTCGCGACGTTCGGCCTAGCGGTCGGCGTGGCGCAGCTCACCCCTCGGGCGGAGCAGCTGGTGGGCGGGGTGGCCCATCTCCCGGTGCGCTGGACGGCCCTCTGACCTGGTCCGCATCGATGCAGTAACCGTGCACGCTCAAAGCGCTCCACAGCGTGATGCCCGACTTTTGATCACATTGCGCTGCTTGTCCCACATCTTCCGGTCATTGCATTCACCCGGATGCGTCATGGCTTGACAGAACTTCACGGTGAATACAGCGATCTGGACGCACAATGGTCACGCTTGGACACACAATTGCCGAGAGTCAACTGTTGATGTGGCTGTTCGGCCGTCCATTCCGCCACGCATGGGTTACTATGGCCCGGTCAGTGGGCCCTCGCCTAATGGTGGGGGTGGGCGGCGGTCCGCCAGATCGGCGGTTAATCTCTTGCAACTCGTCCACTGCAATCCAGTGCGCCGACGTCGCAACCACCGGGGAGAGGACTGAACACGGGTGGCCGGATTTCTGTTGCGGCGGTTGGTCAACTACGTGGTGCTCGCCCTTGTGGCGACGTTCCTCGCGTTCACGTTGGCCTCCGCCACCTTTGACCCGATCGGGGTGTTGCAGCAACGCAACCCACCGCCACCGGCCGCCTCGATCGAGGCGAAGAAACGAGACCTGCACCTCGACCAGCCGATCCCGCAGCGGTTCGTGACCTGGATGAGCGGTGTGGTGAAGGGTGACTTCGGTCAGACGATCGTCGACCGCCCGATCACCGAGGAGTTGGGCCGGCGCATCGGTGTGAGCCTGCGGCTGTTCCTGCTCGGCATCACGCTCGGCATCCTGTTCGGCGTCCTGCTCGGCGTGGTGAGCGCGATCAGGCAGTACAAGTTCAGCGACTACTTCGCGACCCTGTTCTCCTTCATATTGCTGTCGACGCCGGTCTTCGTGCTGGGCACGTTGCTCAAGATGGGCGCGCAGGGCCTCAACGACTCGATCGGCTCGAACGTGCTGATCTTCGTCGGCGAGGAGACACCGAACTTCCAGGGCAACTGGTTCGAGCACCTCGGCGACCGCCTGCAGCACCTGATCGTGCCGACGCTCGCGATCGCGCTCGGCCAGATCGCCTACTACAGCCGCTACCAGCGCTCGTCGATGCTCGACGTGCTGGGCAGCGACTTCCTGCGCACCGCGCAGGCGAAGGGGTTGACCCGCCGCAAGGCGCTGATGAAGCACGGCCTGCGCACCGCGCTGATCCCGATGGCGACGCTGTTCGCGTTCGGCTTCGGCCTGCTGGTGGTCGGCGGCACCTTCACCGAGCGGATCTTCGGCTGGTTCGGCATGGGTGACTGGCTGGTCACCGGCATCTCGGCCCAGGACACCAACATCACGGCCACGGTGACGCTGTTCGTCGCGGTGTGCGTGCTGTTCTCCGGCTGGCTCGCCGACGTGCTGTACGCCGCGCTCGACCCCCGAATCCGTGTGAACTAGGCAAGGTGACGACGACGTGACCGTGATCCTCAACGAGGGCGACTCCGCGGGAACCGCCGGCGCCGCCTCTGGCAGCCCCGTCGACGCCGCGCCCGAACCGGGCAAGGCGATGACGCGTGGCCGGTTGGTGTTCATCCGCTTCATGCGCAACAAGCTCGCGCTGGTGGGCCTCGGCATCATCGTGCTGATGTACCTGCTGGCGTTCCTCGGCCCGCTGCTCACGCACTGGACCTACGAGGACCGCGACTACACCGCGTTCCTCGAACCGCCCTACGCCGACCACATCTTCGGCACCGACAAGATCGGCACGGACATGTTCGCGCTCACCATGCGCGGACTGCAGAAGTCGCTGCTGATCGGTCTGCTGGTGGCGCTGATCTCGACCACCGTGGCCGCGATCGTCGGTGCGACCGCCGGTTACTTCCTCGGTGTCGCCGACAAGGCGCTCATGTGGGTGGTCGACCTGCTGCTCGTGTTGCCGTCCTTCCTGATCATCGCCATCCTCAGCCCGTGGTTCCGGGGCAAGTCGTGGTGGCTGCTGGTGCTGATGCTGGCGGCCTTCCAGTGGATGATCACCGCGCGCATCGTGCGCGGTATGACGCTGACGCTGAAAGAACGAGAGTTCGTGAAGGCGGCCAAGTTCATGGGCCAGCCGGCGCGGACGATCATCGCCAAGCACATCGTGCCGAACATGGCGTCGCTGCTGATCATCGACGCCACCATCAACGTCGGTTCCGCGGTGCTCGCCGAGACGGGCCTGAGCTACTTCGGTTTCGGCGTGCAGTCGCCCGACGTCTCGCTCGGCACGCTGATCGGTGGCAACGCCGAGTCCGCGACGACCTTCCCCTGGCTGTTCCTGTTCCCGGCGGGCTTCCTCGTCGTGTTCGTGCTGGCGGTGAACTGGGTCGGCGACGGCCTGCGTGACGCGCTCGACCCCACCTCCACGCGTGTGCGCAAGCGGGAGAAGAAGGACACCAAGGAGAAGGCCGCCTGATGACCAGTTCGGAGATCCTGTTCGACTCGCCGGCGGACCCGGTCGTCGAAGGACCGGTTCTGCAGGTCGAAGACCTCCACGTGTCGTTCCCCAGCGAGGCGGGCCGCGTGCAGGCCGTGCGCGGCCTGAGCTACCAGGTCTCGCCCGGTGAGGTCCTCGGCATCGTCGGCGAGTCCGGCTCGGGCAAGTCCGTGTCGTCGCTCGCGGTCATGGGCCTGCTGCCGGACTCGGCGCGCATCACCGGTTCCATCAGGTTCCAGGGCCGTGAGCTCATCGGCCGCTCGGACACGGAGCTGTCGAAGATCCGCGGCCGGCGGATCTCGATGGTGTTCCAGGACCCGCTGTCGGCGTTGACGCCCGTCTACACCGTCGGCGACCAGATCGCCGAGGCGATCCTGGTGCACCGCGGTGGCGCGGTGTCCAAGGCGGCCGCGAACAAGCGTGCGGTCGAGCTGCTCGACCTCGTGGGCATCCCGAACGCCGCGGAGCGCGTGAAGGCGTTCCCGCACGAGTTCTCCGGCGGCATGCGGCAGCGCGCGGTGATCGCCATGGCGATCGCCAACGACCCGGACCTGATCATCGCCGACGAGCCGACCACCGCGCTCGACGTGACGGTGCAGGCCCAGGTGCTGCAGCTGCTCGAGACCGCGCAGGAGGTCACCGGCGCGGGCATCGTGATCATCACCCACGACCTCGGCGTCGTCGCCGGGTTCGCGGACCGGCTGATGGTCATGTACGCGGGCAAGGCCGTCGAGACCGGCAAGGTCGACGAGATCTACCAGCAGCCGCGCATGCCGTACACGCTCGGCCTGCTCGGCTCGATCCCGCGCCTCGACGTCAGCGAGAAGCAGGCGCTCGTGCCGATCACCGGCCAGCCGCCGTCGCTCACGGATCTTCCCCCGGGATGTCCGTTCGCGCCGCGCTGCCCGATGGTCGTCGACGCCTGTCACACCGCGGAACCGCCGCTGATCGAGGTGGACGGTTCGGCCGAGCACCACGCGGCGTGCATCAGGACCGGCGAGATCGCCGCGACCGACGCCGAGGGTGCCGAGGCGGCCGTCGAGATCTTCGGCGCCGAGGTCGCCGAGGACGCCGAGATCGCCAGGGTGCCGCGCGAGCAGCGCGAGACCGTGCTGGAGCTCGACAACCTCGTCAAGGAGTACGCGGTCAACAAGGGCGTGGTGTTCAAGCGCCGCGTCGGCACCGTGCACGCCGTGGCGGGCATCTCGTTCGACGTCCGCGAGGGCGAGACCCTCGGCCTCGTCGGCGAGTCGGGCTGTGGCAAGACCACCACGCTGATGGAGATCCTCGGTCTCGAGAAGCCCATGAGCGGCGAGATCTCCGTGCTCGGCACGAACGTGTCCTCGCTGAACTCCAAGCGCCGCTTCGAGATCCGCCGGGACATGTCGGTCGTGTTCCAGGACCCGATGGCGTCGCTGGACCCGCGCCTGACGATCAACGACGTGATCGCCGAGCCGATGCAGGTGCACGGCTACAGCAAGGACGAGATCAACCGGCGGGTGCCGGAGCTGATCCGTCTCGTCGGTCTGCGTCCCGAGCAGCTGTCGCGTTATCCCGGCGAGTTCTCCGGCGGTCAGCGGCAGCGCATCGGCATCGCGCGAGCCCTTGCCCTGGAACCGAAGCTCGTCGTGCTCGACGAGCCGGTGTCCGCTTTGGACGTCTCCATCCAGGCAGGTGTCATCAACCTGCTGGAGGAGCTGAAGTCCAAGCTCGGCCTGGCCTACCTGTTCGTGGCCCACGACCTGTCCGTCGTGCGGCACATCGCGGACCGGGTGGCCGTCATGTACCTCGGGAAGATCATCGAGATCGGCGAGGTGGACTCGGTCTTCGAGGCACCGCGCCACCCGTACACGCAGGCACTGCTGTCGGCGATCCCGATTCCCGACCCCGTCAAGGAACGCCAGCGGGAGAGGATCATCCTCACCGGCGACCTGCCGAGCCCGGCGAACCCGCCGTCCGGCTGCCGTTTCCGCACGCGGTGCTTCCTGCACGCGCAGCTGCCGCCCGAGAAGCAGCGCACGTGCATCGAGGTGGAACCGCTCCGCGAAGTCCAGGCCCCCGACCACGAGGCCGCCTGCCACTTCGCTCAGATCCGTCAGGTCCTCTGATGCATCCGTCGCCTCAGTCGATCTGCGAGCACGAAGGAACAGTGTCCCCGGCAACTGGTGTCCGGGCACGAGGGAGGTTCACGACAGTGAGTCGACGTACCAAGGTGGGAGTTACCGCGCTGGTCGCGGTCGCCCTCACGCTTACCGCGTGTGGTGGGCCCAGCAAGACCGACTCCGGGCTCAAGGGTTCGGAAGGTCAGGTCGGTCAGGCGGACATCAACCCGCAGGACGCGTCCAAGGTCAAGGACGGCGGCGAGTTCCGCTGGCCGGTCGACCAGCTGCCGGACAACTGGAACTACAACCAGCTCGACGGCACCAACGCCGACGGCCGCCGCATGATCGACACGATGATGCCGAACCTGTACAAGCAGCTGGCCGACTCGACGATCGAGATCAACAAGGACTACCTCGACGACGCGAAGGTCGCCTCCAGCGACCCGCAGGTCCTCGAGTTCAAGATCAACTCGAAGGCCAAGTGGTCCGACGGCACCGCGCTGTCGTGGGCCGACTTCGAGGCCATGTGGAAGTCGCTCAACGGCACCGACAAGGCCTACGAGGTCGCCGGCACCACCGGCTACGAGGACATCGAGAAGGTCGAGAAGGGCGCGACCGACCAGGACGTCAAGGTCACGTTCAAGAAGAAGTTCGCCGAGTGGAAGGGCCTGTTCTCGCCCCTCTACCCGAAGGCCATGTCCTCCTCCGCCGAGGAGTTCAACAAGGGCTGGGCGGACACCCCGAAGATCACCGCCGGTCCGTTCAAGATCGGTAACATCGACCGCACCGGCAAGCTCGTGACCGTCGTCCGCGACGACGCGTGGTGGGGCCCGAAGCCGAAGCTGGACAAGATCACCTTCCGTCAGGTCGACCGCCCCGCCGTCGCGGACGCGCTCGCCAACGGCCAGATCGACTGGTTCGACATCGGTTCCAGCATCGACAACTTCACGCGTGCCAAGTCGATGCAGGGCGTCACGATCCGTCAGGCGATCTCGCCGGACTACTCGCACATCACCTTCAACGGTGCGGACTCGTCGATCCTCAAGGACCCGAAGCTCCGCGTCGCGCTGATGCGCGGTATCGACACCAAGGTCATCACGCGGGCGCTGCTCGGCCAGATGCTCAAGGGCGACGCGCAGGTCACCGGTAACCACTTCTTCCTGCTCGGTACGAAGGAGTACAAGGACAACTCGTCCATCGCGTCGTTCGACAAGGAAGCCGCGAAGAAGCAGCTCGACGAGCTGGGCTGGAAGCTCGAGGGCGAGACCCGGAAGAAGGACGGCAAGGACCTCACCGTCCGCTACGTCATCCCGACGCCGAACCCCGTCTCCGACCAGATCGCGAAGCTCGTGCAGTCGCAGCTGAAGGAGGTCGGCGCCAAGGTCGACATCCAGGCCGTGCCGTCCACGGACTTCTTCAAGCAGTACGTCAACGTCGGCAACTTCGACATGACCGGCTTCCGCTGGCTGGCCTCGGCCACGCCGATCTCGGACGGCAAGGGCATCTACTACCTCGACCCGGCCAGCACCAACCAGAACTACGGTCGCATCGGCTCCGAAGAGGTCAACAAGCTGCTCGACCAGGCCAACGGCGAGCTCGACGACACCAAGCGTGCCGCTCTGGCCAACGAGGCCGACAAGAAGATCTGGGAGCTCGGCCACCAGCTGCCGATCTACCAGCTGCCCGGCGCGGTCGCGGTGAAGAGCAACGTGGCGAACTTCGGTGCCGTCGCGTACGCGAACCGCCCGTACGACTACATCACCATGGGCTTCACCTCCTGATGTAGTTCGCTGTACCGCTTGTGCCGCAACGGCCCGGCAGGCTTTCCGCCTGCCGGGCCGTTGTGTCGTGCAACTGTGGATCACCGCTCCCCGAACGTCGATATGGTCACCGTGTGCCACAGAACGGGCACTGATGGTTCAACTTCATTCGGGGGGTATTTTTCTCATGTTCAAGATGCGCACCGCAGTCGGCGCGGTCCTCGCGGCGGCGGCGATCGCCACCGTGTTCACGGCGTCGCCGGCGTCGGCGGCTCCGATTCCTGGCTGTGCCCCGTCCGGGGTCTGCATCGACATCGACTGGCGGGACGGCAACTTCTACCAGGTCACCGGGTACCACGACGTGGCGCTCAACCCCGAGATCTACGGGCACATCCACCTGACCGGGCCGGGCGGTCTCGACGTGAACAGCAACGACAAGGTGCGCCCGATCATCACCGGTAGCGGCGTCGGACCCGGTCGTGCGTGTGCCGAGCTGTGGAAGGCGCTCGGCGGCGGGCGGTACGACCTGGTCAACACGGCCTGCGTCGACATCTGAGACTGAGCTCCAGGGCCGTGTCCGCGCGGGGGCCCAGCGCGGGCACGGCCTTTCGGCTTCCCGGTTACGATGACGGCGCGATGACTTCCCAGACCTCCCAGCCGGTTCGCGCGCTCCGCCACGGATTCGCCGCGACCGCTCTCGTGCTCCTCGTCTGCCTCGTGGTGGCGCTGCTGTCGTGGCTGTCGTATTCGTCCGATCGGGACCTGTTGTCCTCCATGACCTCGCGCTCGCAGGGTGATGTCGTGTCCTATTCGGACGGTGCCGTCTCGGTGCGGTGGCCGTCCGGTTCGGCGCGTGTTGCCTACGAGAACGGCGAGCGGGTCGTGGGGAGGCAGACGCAGGTGGCGTTCGATCCCGCGGATCCGTCCGTGGCCGTGATTCCCGGTGCGGACCTGTTGCTGGAGACCGATCGCGCTCTGGGTGGCGTGACGTTCTCCGCCGCGGTGGCCCTGCTGGTGGTGCTGGCCGGTCTGGTGCGGCTGTTCCTGGCCGTGCGGTCGTCGCGTGCTGCCGCGGAAACGGTGTCGGTGCGGCGGATCCGGTTGCAGTCCGGGCTGATGGTGAGGTCGTGGCTGGAGATCGACGGGCCGGTCGAGCGGTGGCTGCCCGTCTACTACGACCCGGTGCTCGTGACGTTGCCGTCGCCGGTGGATGTCTCGTTGCGGGGCGGGCGTGTTGCTGTTGTCGACGGCGTGACGCTCTACCCGTCCGGGCGTGCGGTGGTGAGGCATCCGCGCGGTCGCCGGGTCGACAACCCGGCGCAGCCCGATCCCCAGACGCGGGCGCCGCGGGGGTTGGTGGCTCAGTTGCGGGCGGACGCGGTGTTCCTGGTGCCCGCGCCGATCGTGGGTCTGTTCTGGGCCTATGTGGACGGCAGCGGGTTCACGGGCTGGATCACCGCCACGGTGGTCGCCGCCGCTCTGGGACTGTGGTGGGGCGCCTTCCGGGGGTCCGACCCGTCGTGACCCGCGTGGTCGCGGGTCTCGCGTTCGCCGCGGTCGTCTTCGCCACCGTGACGCTGGACGACGGCGTGGTCCAGCCGCTCGTCAACGACCTGGTTCCCGCGACCGCGTTCCTGGCGTTCGCCCTGCCGTGGCTGCTGGCGGCCGGGCTGTTCGCCCTGGCCTGGTCCGATCGTGCCCAGTCCGATCGTGCCTGGCTGCCGGGCCTGGTGCTGGGGCTCATCGGCGGTGCGGCCGGGTTGCTGGCGGGCGCGAGCGGTCCGTTCCAGGTGGTGGCGCTCGTGCTGGCCGTGCTCGTGTTCGTCCGGACCTCGGCCGTCGCGGCGGTGCTGGGTGCCGGTGCGATGGCGGTGCTGCTGGTGGAGGCGCTGGCGTTGCTCGGGCAGGAACGCGACCTGGTGTGGGCGGTGGTCTTCTGGCTGGTCGTGGTGGTGCTCGTGGGGTGGGCGGGCTTCGAGCTGCGGGACAGCCGGCCCGACGCGATCGCGCCGGCGTTGTTGCTGGTCAGCGCCGCGTGGGCGATGGAACCTGGCTTCTACCCGTACAACCTGGCGTTCCTGCCGCTGCTGGTCGTCGTGCCGCTCGCCGAGATTCTCACGGCCGGTCCGGCGAGGCTCGCGGCACGGCTGACGATCGGGGCGGTGCTGCTCATGCGTGCCGCCGAGTACGCCTACGTGAGCTCGCTGGACTTCACCAGGGTCGCCCACGTGGTGCTCACGCTGGCGGCGGTCCTCGCGGCGGCCGGCTTCTCACGCTCCCGTAAATCACGTTGAGCGATCGTGCCGGTGCGTTAGGGTTCCTCGTCAAAGGCGCTGATCCGGCCATCACCGGGGAGCCTCCGGAAGAACAGGCCCCGGGGCCTCAGTAGAACCGGACGGGGCGGCCCGTCACAGCCGTGAACGAGAGGTGCCCGTGTCTCACGGGCACAAGCGGGGTGGTACCGCGGAGTCAGGTGGCTTCGTCCCCGCGTGGGCGGTTCGCCGTCCGTGCGCGAACGAAACCTGCCGGCAGAGAAAGCGGACGATGACAGAGACCTCGCCGTTCACCGCGGTGCCCCCGAAGATCGACCTGCCAGAGCTGGACCGGCGCGTGAGCGCCTGGTGGCGGGACAACGACATTTTCCAGCGCAGCCTCGACCGCACCGCGGACGGTCCCCGCTGGGTGTTCTACGAGGGGCCGCCGACGGCGAACGGATCGCCGGGCACCCACCACGTCGAGGCCCGCGTCTTCAAGGACGTGTTCCCCCGGTTCAAGACGATGAAGGGTTTCTCGGTGCCCCGCCGGGCCGGCTGGGACTGCCACGGGCTGCCCGTCGAGCTCGCCGTGGAGAAGCAGCTCGGCCTCAACGGCAAGCCGGACATCGAGAAGATCGGCGTCGCGGAGTTCAACGAGCGGTGCCGCGTCTCGGTCCAGCAGCACGTCGACGAGTTCGAGGCGCTGACCGAGCGGATGGGGTACTGGATCGACCTTGACCACCCGTACCGGACGATGTCGCCCGAGTACGTGGACAGCGTGTGGTGGGCGCTCAAGAAGATCTTCACCGACGGCCGGTTGTTCGAGGACCACCGCGTCGCGCCCTACTGCACGCGGTGCGGCACCACCTTGTCCGATCACGAGGTGGCTCAGGGGTACGAGACCGTCGCCGACCCGTCGGTGCACGTCCGGTTCCCGCTCGCCGAACCGGTCGCCGGCTACGAGGCGGACCTGCTGGTGTGGACGACCACGCCGTGGACCCTCGTGTCCAACACCGCGGTCGCCGTGCACCCGGACGTGGAGTACGTCGTCACCCGGACCGATCGTGGTGTGTTCGTCGTCGCCGAGCCGCTCGTCGAGGCGGTGCTCGGAGCGGACGCGGAGCGGCTCGCGACCGTGCGGGGCACCGAGTTGGCGGGTGCGCGCTACCGGCGCCCGTTCGACCTGGTCGACATCCCCGGCGCGCACTTCGTCGTGCTCGCGGACTACGTGACGACGTCCGACGGGACCGGGCTGGTGCATCAGGCGCCCGCGTTCGGCGCCGAGGACCTCGCGGTGTGCCGGGCGAACGACCTGCCCGTGGTGAACCCGGTCGCGGCGAACGGGCACTTCCTCGACGAGGTGCCGCTGGTCGGCGGGATCTTCTTCAAGGAAGCGGACCAGGTGCTCGTCGACGACCTGGAGAACCGCGGGCTGCTCTACCGCTTCGACCGCTATGAGCACCCGTATCCGCACTGCTGGCGCTGCCACACGCCGTTGATGTACTACGCGCAGCTTTCCTGGTACGTCCGCACCACCGTGGTGCGGGAGGCGCTGGCGCGGGAGAACGAGCGCACCAACTGGTACCCCGGCCACATCAAGCACGGCCGGTTCGGCGACTGGCTGGACAACAACGTGGACTGGGCGCTGTCCCGTTCCCGGTACTGGGGAACGCCGTTGCCGTTGTGGCGGTGCGAGAACAGCCACGTGACCGCCATCGGATCGCGGGCGGAGCTGGGTGATCTCGCGGGCGCGGATCTGTCCGAAGTGGACCCGCACCGGCCGTACATCGACGAGATCACGTTCTCCTGCCGCGAGTGCGGGGAGCGGGCGGTGCGGGTGCCCGAGGTGATCGACGCGTGGTTCGACTCCGGTGCGATGCCGTTCGCGCAGCTGGGATACCCGTATCTGCCCGGCAGTGTCGAGGAGTTCGAGCGCAACTACCCCGCGCAGTACATCGCCGAGGCCATCGACCAGACCCGAGGCTGGTTCTACACGCTGATGGCGGTCGGGACGCTGGTGTTCGACCGGTCGTCGTACGAGAACGTGGTGTGCCTCGGGCACATCATGGCCGAGGACGGCCGCAAGATGAGCAAGCACCTCGGCAACATCCTCGCGCCGATTCCGTTGATGGACGCGCACGGTGCCGACGCACTGCGCTGGTTCATGACGTGTTCCGGCTCGCCGTGGTCGGCGCGTCGCGTCGGTCCCGGCCCGCTCGACGACATCGCCCGCCGGATCCTGTTGACGTACTGGAACACGGTGTCGTTCTTCAGCTTGTACGCCAGCCACGCGCGGTGGGCGCCGGAGCTCGCCGATCCGGTGGCGCAGCGGCACGTGCTCGACCGGTGGGTGCTCTCGGAGACGCACCGGCTCGTCCGGGACGTGGACGCGGCGCTGGAGGACTACGACACGGCCGGTGCCGGCCGGTTGCTGTCGGACTACGTCGACGATCTCTCGAACTGGTACGTGCGCCGTTCCCGTCAGCGGTTCTGGAACGGCGACCAGAACGCGCTGGTGACGTTGTTCGAGTGCCTGGACGCGCTGACCCGCCTGCTCGCGCCGTTCGTCCCGTTCATCACCGAGGAGGTGTGGCGGTCGGTGATCCGGCCTGGTGACGCCGAGGCGCCCGAGTCGGTGCATCTCGCGACGTGGCCGCAGGCCGACGAGGCGCTGATCGACCCGGTGTTGTCCGAGCAGGTCGCGCTCGCCAGGACGGTGACCGAGGCGGGCCGTGCCGCGCGCAAGGGCAGTGCCGTGCGGGTGCGCCAGCCGCTCAGCCGGGCGCTGGTCGGCCTGCCCACCGGCAGCGAGCTGTCCGAGGAGCTGCTGAACGACATCGCCGCGGAGCTGAACATCAAGCGGCTGGAACCCATGGCCGCTGCCGACGAGGCCGTCGACGTCACCGTCAAGCCGAACTTCCGGGTGCTGGGCAAGCGGTTCGGCAAGCAGACCCAGCAGGCCGCGAGCGCCGTGCTCGCGGCCGACCCGCGGGAGCTCGTCGCGCAGCTGCGTGCGGGCGACGCGGCGACGGTGCTGCTCGACGGCGAACCGATCACCCTGGACGTCTCCGAGGTCATCGTCACGGAGGTGCCGCGCAGTGGCTGGGTGGTCGAGTCCCAGCGGGGCGTCTCCGTCGCGCTGAACACGGAGATCACCGACGAGCTGGCCGCCGAGGGCATCGCCCGCGACGTCGTGCGCGTGGTGCAGCAGGCGCGCCGTGACACCGGGCTCGAAGTCACGGATCGTGTCGTGCTCACGATCGCCGCACCGGACGAGGTGCTCGCCGCGCTCAAGGCGCACGAGACGTTCGTGGCGAACGAGACGCTGGCCGAGTCCCTGGTCACGACGCGGGACGAGATCGGTGACGGCATCGCGGGCACGGTCGGCTCCGGCGTCGGGATCGTCGTGCGGGTCGTCAAGGTGGCGCGCTGATCACCCTTCGCGCTCCTTCTTGCGCCGCTTGCCTTCGTGCATCGCGACGACCCGTGCCACCGGGATCTCGTGGCCTTCTGCGATCAGGTCGGACGGCAGCACCTGCGGCGCGGGCATCAGGTCGGTCCACGGATCGCCGTCGAACCTGGTCCGCACGGTGAAGTCGGACGGGGAGATGTCGGCCAGCGAGTCCCAGGGCACCGGGAACGAGATCGGCAGGCCCTCGCGCAGGCGCGGGCTGTAGGCGGCGACGACCGTGGCGCCCCACGCGCGGGTCGAGTCGAGGAAGACCTTGCCGCCGCGTTCGGCCCGGATGTAGGCGGTGGTGGCGATCTCGGGGCCGAGCTTCTCGGCCCTGGCCGCCACCGCCCGCGTCGCCGCGGCCACGTCGTCCGGATCGTGCTTGCCCAGCGGCACGAAGATGTGCACGCCCTTGGCGCCGCTGGTCTTGAGCGCGCCTTCCAGACCGGCGTTCGCCAGTGCCTCTTTGATCAGGAACGCCGACCGCACCACGACGCCGAAACCGGAGCCCTCAGGCGGGTCGATGTCGAGCACCATGTGGGTCTGGTGATCTCCCAGGAACAACGGCACGTGGTACTCGACCGCGCGCTGGTTCGCGAACCACATCAACGTCTGCTTGTCGTCGCACAACGCGTACTTGATCTGCCGATGCGACGTCTCCGCCCACATCTCCACGGTCTTCACGTAGTCCGGCGTGTACTTGGGGACGTTCTTCTGCATGAACGGGTCCTGGCCGCGCAGAATCCGCCACACCGACAGCGGACGACCTTTCAGCACCGGCACGAACCGGTCGGCGACGAAGTCCAGGTACTCCACCAGGTCGCCCTTGACCGTCCCGCCGAACAGCGGCTGGTCGAGGCTGGAGAACTTGATCTCGCTACTGCTCATCGGGAACCTCGAGTTCGTCCCGCGCGGCCCACTCCAGCAGCGGCTCGATCGACCACACCGCGTCGTCGATGCCGGCGTGCAGGTCGCCCAGTTCGGCGTAGCGCTTCGGCACGGTCGCGATGGTGAACTCGCGCGGGTCGACGTCCGGGACCTCGTCCCAGCGGATCGGCGTCGACACGGTGGCCTCGGGGAAACCGCGCACGGAATACGCACTCGCGATCGTCCGGTCGCGCGTGTTCTGGTTGTAGTCCACGAAAACGAGCGACGGGTCGCGGTCCTTGCGCCACCACGTCGTCTCGACGTCGTCGGGCGCCCGGCGTTCGACCTCGTGCGCGAACGCCAGTGCGGCCTTGCGGACGTCCTGGAAGCCGTGGTCGGGCTTGATCCGCACGTAGATGTGCAGGCCCTTGCTGCCGGACGTCTTCGGGAACCCGGTGGCGCCCAGTTCCGCCAGCACTTCCTGCACCACGAGCGCCACCCGCCGCACCCGGTCGAACGTGCAGGTCTCGCCGGGGTCGAGGTCGATGCGCCACTCGTCGGGCTTCTCCGTGTCGGCCGCGCGGGAGTTCCACGGGTGGAACTCCACAGTGGACATCTGCACGGCCCAGATCACGTCGGCGACGTGCGTGACGCAGAGTTCGTCCGCATGGCGGTTGTAGCGCGGAAAATGCACGCGGACGGTCCGCACCCACGGCGGTGCGCCGTGCGGAAGCCTTTTCTGGTGCACTTTCTCGCCGGTCACGCCCTCGGGGAAGCGGTGCAGCATGCACGGCCGTTCCCGCAGCGCCCGGACGATTCCGTCGCCGACGGACAGGTAGTAGTTCGCGAGATCCAGTTTCGTCTCGCCGCGCGCGGGAAAGTAGACGCGGTCGGGGTTGGAGATCCGCACGACGCGGTCGTCCACCTCGAGCTCCACAGCCGGAGACTTGCCCATGCCGTTCAACCTAACCGCTTCCAGGCGTTTCCTCAGCCCGAACGGTGTTTCGCTGGCAGGCGTGGCTGTTGACACCGGTCTTTGGTTCCGACGACTCTGCGAGGCACCCGACGGGGCTCCCCGGCTGGTGTGCTTCCCGCACGCGGGCGGCGCGGCGAGCTGGTTCCAGCCGTTCGCACCGCATTTCTCCGGCCGGTGCGAGCTGGTCGCGGTCCAGTACCCGGGACGGCAGGACCGCAGGTCAGAGCCGTTGCTGGACGACATCCGGACGGTGGCCGACCAGATCGCGGGGTTGCTGACCCGCGACCGGCCGCTGCACCTGTTCGGCCACAGCATGGGCGCGATGATCGCGTTCGAGGTGGCTCTGCGCTTCGCGCCCGAGCGCCTGTTCGTCTCCGGGCGCCGCGCCCCGCAGATCGTCCGGGACGACCGCGTGCACCTCCGGGACGACGCCGGTCTGATCGAGGAGGTGCGGCGGCTCGCGGGCACGAACGCACGCGTGTTCGACGACGAGGAGCTGGTGCGGATGGTGCTGCCCGCGATCCGCGCCGACTACCGGGCCGCGGAGACCTACCGCTATCGCCCCGGGCCCTTGTTGTCGTGTCCGCTGACCGCGCTGACCGGTGACGCCGATCCGAAGGCCTCGGTGGACGAGGTGTCGTTGTGGCGTGAGCGCACTTCCGGTGTTTTCTCGTTGAACGTGTTCCCCGGCGGCCATTTCTTTCTTTCGGACAACAGAAGTGCCGTCGCCGCTCTCGTTTCCGGCGAATCACCTAGTGCCTGAACCCCTAATTTTGCAAGGGATTCGGGTCCGTCCCGTTGCGGACCTTTGGTGATGAGAGGAAAACGGGATGACCAAGCGGGCACTGATCACCGGGATCACCGGGCAGGACGGGTCGTACCTCGCCGAGCACCTGCTGAAGCAGGGCTACCAGGTGTGGGGATTGATGAGGGGACAGGCGAACCCGCGCAAGATGCGGGTGTCGCGGCTGATGTCCGAACTGTCCTTCGTGGACGGTGACCTGATGGACCAGGCGTCGCTGGTGTCCGCTGTGGACCTGGTGCAGCCGGACGAGGTCTACAACCTCGGCGCCATCTCGTTCGTGCCGATGTCGTGGCAGCAGGCCGAGCTCGTCACCGAGGTCAACGCCATGGGCGTGCTGCGCGTGCTGGAGGCGATCCGCATCGTCTCGGGCCTGTCCAGCAGCCGCCACAACGGCGCTTCGGCCAAGAACATCCGCTTCTACCAGGCGTCGTCGTCGGAGATGTACGGCAAGGCGGCCGAGACGCCGCAGCGCGAGACCACGATCTTCCACCCCCGCAGCCCGTACGGCGTCGCGAAGGCGTACGGCCACTTCATCACCCGCAACTACCGCGAGTCGTTCGGCATGTACGCGGTCGGCGGCATCCTGTTCAACCACGAGTCACCGCGCCGCGGCGCGGAGTTCGTGACCCGCAAGATCTCCCTCGGTGTCGCGAAGATCGCCCAGGGACTGCAGGACAAGCTGGCCCTGGGCAACCTGGACGCGTTGCGCGACTGGGGTTTCGCGGGCGACTACGTGCGCGCCATGCACATGATGCTGCAGCAGGACGAGCCGGAGGACTACGTCGTCGGCACCGGCGAGATGCACTCGGTGCGCGACGCGGTGCGCCTGGCGTTCGAGCACGTCGGCCTCAACTGGGAGGACTACGTCTACATCGACCCGGTGCTGGTCCGCCCGGCCGAGGTCGAGATCCTGTGCGCCGACACCACCCGCGTGCGCGGTGAGCTCGGCTGGAAGCCGGAGGTCGACTTCTCGTCGCTGATGAAGATGATGGTGGAGGCCGACCTGAAGCACGTCGCCACCGAGCACGAGTACGGCGACCTGCTGGCCGCCGCCAGCTGGTAGATCCATCTGCCCCGGATCCGCAGCCGCTGTAGTTTTGCGGCTGTGGATCTTTTTTCGCTTTCCCTGGGGGCGCTGCTCGAAACGGTGGGTGAGCTTTCCGACGACGATTTCGGCAGGCCGTCCGGGTGTGCGGGCTGGCTGGTGCGGGATCTCGTGTGCCACCTCGTGATCGACGCGCAGGACGTGCTGATCACGCTGGTCACACCGACCGCGGACCCGGTCACGCATGATTCCGTGACGTACTGGAAGGCTTCCGATTCGCCGTCCGACGATCCGCTGGCCGCGTTGACCGTGCGGCTCGCGGCGGCCTACGGCGAACCGTGGATGCTGAAGCACCACGTGGACGACGTGGGGCGGGCGGCGTTGCGGGCCGCTGAGCTGGCCGATCCGACGCTCAAGGTCAGCACGCAGGACATGGTGCTGTGCACGTCCGGCTACCTCGGCGCGTACGTCTGGGAGTGGACGCTGCACCACCTCGACCTGGTCATGCACCTTCCGGAAGCCGCTGGTCCGCCTCTGGAAACCCTGGCCCGCTGCCGCGAGATGCTGGAGCAGATCGCGGGCGCGTTCCCGGTGGCGTGGTCCGATGCCGACGTGCTGCTGGTGGGAACGGGTCGGCGCGCGCCGACCGAAGCGGAGCGCGCCGAGCTGGGAGATCTCGCGATCCCGTTCGTGCTGGGCTAGGGGCCACGCCACTGGTTCCGGAACGGCAGGTCGACCGCCACCCAGGTCGCGGGATGCGAGGTCAGCTCGCTCCACGCCACCGCGATGGTCAGCTCGGCCGCCGAGGACAACCGCCAGGTGATCGTGCGGTCGTCGAGGTACTCCACGGTTCCCTCGACGCCCAGCTCCTCCAGCAGGCGGTCCTCGTCCGGTCCGCCGATGGACACCGTCGCCGAGTCGTTCTCGAGCGTGACGGCGTCGAGCCACTCGCCGGAACCGGGGCCGCCGCCGACGTCGGGCGCCGTCGCGGTCAGACGAGCGGTGACCTCCACGTCCTGCCTCGCGGCGAACCGGAAGGTCGCGGTCCACAGCGTCACCCGCGGGAAGTGGTCGGGAATTCGGGGCTCGGCCTTGCTGATGACCACGTCCGCGCCGGGCCGCGCCACGAACGTCACCGGGCCGAGCGGCGTGTCGATGTGCATGCGCACGAGCGTGACACGGCCGCCGGCCCGGTGGCGACCGATTTCAGGCGGTGTAGAGGCGGGCGTAGAACCCGTTGGCGGCAATGAGTTCCTCGTGCGTACCCCGTTCCACCACCGCGCCCTGATCCATCACGACGATCAGGTCGGCGTTGCGGATCGTGGACAGCCGGTGCGCGATGACGAAGCTCGTCCTGCCTGCCCTCAGCGACGTCATCGCCTGCTGGATCAGGACTTCCGTGCGGGTGTCGATCGACGACGTGGCCTCGTCCAGCAGCAGGATCGCGGGCTGGGCGAGGAAGGCGCGGGCGAGCGTGATCAGCTGCCTTTCACCCGCGGACAGCCCGCCGTGCTCCTCGTCGAGCACGGTGTCGTAGCCGTCGGGCAGCGACCGCACGAACCGGTCCACGCACATGGCTTTCGCCGCTTCGACGACCTCTTCGCGGGTCGCGCCGGGCCGTCCGTAGGCGATGTTCTCGGCGATCGTGCCCTCGAACAGCCACGTGTCCTGCGAGACCAGCCCGATGGCGGAGCGGAGGTCCTCGCGGGTCATCGCGGTGATGTCGGTGCCGTCCAACAGGATCCGGCCGTCATCGAGCTCGTAGAACCGCAGCAGCAGGTTGCCCAGCGTCGTCTTGCCCGCACCGGTCGGCCCGACGATCGCGACGAGCTGGCCGGGGGAGGCGGTGAGCGACAGGTCGTCGATCAGCGGCTTCTCCGGCACGTACCGGAACGACACGTGCGAGAACTCGACGTGCCCGCGCACGGGCGAGACCTTCGCCGGGTCGGCCGGAGCCGGCGACTGCTCCGGCTCGTCCAGCAGCTCGAACACCCGCTGGGCGGACGCGATTCCGGACTGCAGCTGGCCGGAGAAGTTCGCGACGTCGATGATCGGCCGGGAGAACATGCCGGAGTACTGGATGAACGCCTGCACGTCACCGATCGACACGGTGCCGGTGGCGACCCTCAAAGCCCCCACCACGGCCACGAGCACGTAGTTGAGGTCGGTGATGAACCTCGTGGCCGGCCCGATCAGCCCGGAGATCGCCTGGGCGCCGAACGACGACCGGTACATGGTCTCGTTGCGCTCGGCGAACTCCCGCGCCGCCTGCTCCTGCCGCCCGAACGCGGTGATCAGCGCGTGCCCGCTGTACATCTCCTCGACGTGCGCGTTCAACGCCCCGGTCGACTGCCACTGCTGGGCGAACTTAGGCATGGCGCGCTTGGAGATCCACGCCGCCAGCACCAGCGCGATCGGCACGCAGATCAGCACCAGCACGGCCAGTTCGACGGAGATCACCAGCATGATCGCCAGCACGCCGGCGACGCTGACGACGCTCGTCAGCATCTGGCCGATGGACAGCTGCACGGTCCGCTGCAGGTTGTCGACGTCGTTGGAGACACGGGAAAGGACCTCGCCGCGCGGGTTGCGGTCGAAGTAGGCCAGCGGAAGCCGGGTGAGCTTCGCGTCGATCTCCTCGCGCAGCTTGTAGACGGCGTGCTGGACGATGTTGTTGACGACCCAGCCCTGCACCAGCATCGACAGCGAGCCGATCACGTACAGGCCGAGGATGAACAGCAGCAGCAGGCCGAGTGCCGGGAAGTCGACGCCCTGTCCGGGGACGATGTGGACGGTGCTGATGACGTTGGCGAGCGTGTCCTTGCCCTCGTCGCGCAGCTGGGCCAGGATCTGCTCCTGGGTGGCGCCGGCGGGCAGGCCGCGGCTGACCAGGCCGGTGAAGATGAGGTCGGTGGCGCGGCCGAGCAGGATCGGGCCGAGCAGGTTGAGCCCGATCGTCACGACCGCGAGCGAGCCGATCACGACGAGCTTTCCCTTGTACGGCAACAGCAACCCGAACAGTCGTTTCGTGGCGCCGGGTTTCTTCTCCTCAGGTGCTGTCGTCGTGAGTTCGGGATCGGCGAGCAGTGTCATCGGACGGCCCCTCCCACAGGCTGGGAGCCGGCGATCTCCCGGTAGGTCTGGTTGGCCGCGATCAGCTCGGCGTGCGTGCCGGAGCCGACGACCTGGCCGTCCTCCAGCACGACGACCCGCGACGCCGCCTCGACGGTGCTGATCCGCTGGGTGACCAGCAGGATGGTGGCGGTGCCGAGTTCTTGTTCCAGCGCTGTGCGCAGACGGGCCTCGGTGCCGAGGTCGAGTGCGGAGAAGCAGTCGTCGAGCAGGTAGATCTCGGGCCTGCGCACCAACGTCCTGGCGATGGCGAGTCGTTGTCTCTGTCCACCTGAGACGTTCGTTCCGCCCTGCGTGATCGGCGCGTCGAGACCGAGCGGCCGGACGAACTCGGCGGCCTGCGCGATCTCCAGCGCGTGCCACAGCTCGTCGTCGGTCGCGTCTTCCGCGCCGTAGCGGAGGTTCGACGCGATCGTGCCGCTGAACAGGTGAGCCTTCTGCGGCACGTACCCGATGACCTTGTGCAGTGCCAACGGGTCGAGGTCGCGGATGTCCACGCCGTTGATCCGCACCTGGCCGCCCGTGACGTCGTAGAGCCTCAGAGCCAACGACAGCAGCGTCGACTTGCCGCTGCCCGTGCTGCCCAGGATCGCGATCGTCTCGCCCGGCCTGGCCACGAGGTCGATGTCCCGCAGCACCGGTTTCTCGGCGCCGGGATAGCCGAACGTGGCGCCGCGCAACTCCAGGTGCCCACGCGTCCGCATTGCCGTGATGGGCTTCTCCGGCTGCTTGATGCTCGATTCCGCCTGCAGCACCTCGTTCACGCGGCCCGCCGACACCGCGGCGCGCGGGGCCTCGGTGAACACCAGCATCGCCATGATGATCGCGACGATGATCAGCGTGATGTAGGACAGCAGCGCGAGCAGTGCGCCGAGCTGCATGCTGCCGTCGTTGATGCGGTGGCCGGAGAACCAGATGATCGCGATGGTCAGCACGTTCATGATGGTCATGACCATCACCGGCATCGCCGCCATGATCTGGCCGACCCGGCGCGAGGTGCCGTAGAGGTCGCGGTTCGTGGCGTCGAAGCGGCCGCGTTCGTGCGGGTCGCGGACGAACGCCCGGATCACCCGCACGCCGGTGATCTGCTCGCGCAGCAGGTGGTTGATGCGGTCTAGGAAGCGCTGCACGGCCTCGTAGAACGGCGAGAGCCTGCCCAGCATCAGCACGAGACCGATGATCACGATCGCGACCAGCGCGATCAGGATCGTGGACACCGGCACGTCCTGCACCAGCGCCAGCGCGACACCGCCGACGCACATGATGATCGCCGACACCGCGACGTCCGCGGTGGTCAGCACGATGCTCTGGACCTGCCCGACGTCGTTGACGGTCCTGGTGATCAGCGACGGCGCGCCGATCTGGTCGACCTCGCGGGCACTGAGGTTCATCACCTTGCGGAACACCTTCTGCCGCAGATCCCGGCCGAGACCGGAGGACGCGCGGGAGCTGAGCAGCATGGCGCCGCTCGCGGTGAGGATCTGCACGGCCGCCACGCCGAGCATGGTCAGTCCGGTGCTCCAGATGTAGCCGGCGTCGCCTCGGAGCACCCCGTTGTCGATGATCTGCGCGTTGAGCGTGGGCAGCAGCAGGGTCGCGGCTGTCTGGACCAGCTGCAGCGCCACCAGGAGCACGAGTGTTCCCCGGTAGGGCCGGAGGTGGTGGTTCAGGAATCTGACGAGCACGCGGTCCAGCAGACCGCAGTTTCTCACGGAGATTCCCTAGCGTTCGCTCTCCTACCGTCTAGGGCATGAGCGAAATCCTCAGCGCCATCGAATCGGACGACGCGGTGGCGCGGGACTTCGAGGCGCTACCGGTGCCCGGCAGCTACCGCGCGGTGGTCGTGGAGGAGACCGACGCGGACATGTTCGCGGGCCTCTCGTCGCGCGACAAGGACCCGCGGCGGTCGCTGAAGGTCCGCGAGGTCGCGACGCCCCCGCTGGCTCCTGGCGAGGCGTTGATCGCCGTGATGGCGTCCGCGATCAACTACAACACGGTGTGGACGTCGATCTTCGAGCCGGTGTCGACGTTCGGGTTCCTGCGTCGCCTCGGTGGCCGGCATGCTTTGCCGTACCACGTGGTGGGTTCCGATCTCGCCGGTGTCGTGCTGCGCGTCGGGCCTGGTGTTTCCGTGTGGAAGCCGGGCGATCGGGTTGTCGCGCACTGCCTGGACGTGCCGCTGGAGCACCCTGACGGCCACAACGACACGATGCTGGACCCGCGGCAGCGGATCTGGGGTTTCGAGACGAACTTCGGCGGTCTGGCCGATCTGGCTTTGGTCAAGGCGAACCAGCTGATGCCGAAGCCCGAGCACCTGACGTGGGAAGAGGCCGCTTCTCCCGGTCTCGTGAACTCCACCGCGTACCGGCAGCTCGTGTCGGTCAACGGCGGCAACATGAAGCAGGGCGACACGGTCCTGATCTGGGGTGCTTCCGGCGGACTCGGTTCGTACGCCACGCAGTTCGCGTTGAACGGCGGCGCGACTCCTGTCTGCGTCGTGTCATCGCCGGACAAGGCCGCGCTCTGCCGTGCGATGGGTGCCTCGCTGATCATCGACCGCTCTGCCGAGGGTTATCAGTTCTGGAAGGACGAGCACACGCAGGACCCGCGCGAGTGGAAGCGTTTCGGCGCCCGCATCCGTGAGCTGACCGGCGGCGAGGACCCGGACATCGTCTTCGAGCACCCTGGCCGGGAGACGTTCGGCGCCTCGGTTTTCGTGGCACGCAAGGGCGGCAAGATCGTCACCTGTGCTTCCACCTCCGGCTACCTGCACCAGTACGACAACCGCTACCTGTGGATGAACCTGAAGTCGATCGTGTCCTCTCATTTCGCGAACTACCGCGAGGCGTGGGAGGCGAACCGCCTGGTGGCCAAGGGGAAGATCCACCCGACACTGTCCAAGGTGTACTCGCTCGACGAGACCGGCCAGGCGGCGTTCGACGTGCACCGCAACGCGCACCAGGGCAAGGTCGGCGTGCTGTGCCTGGCGCCGTCCGAAGGCCTCGGCGTGCTGGACCACGAGCTGCGCGACAGAAATCTCGGCGCGATCAACCGATTCCGCACCTCTACCTGAAGGTTCCCGCGATGACGGAAGAAGTAGTCGCGCCGGCTTCGGCGTGCCCGTTCCCGTTCGCCCGCGACCCGCACCGCCCGCTGGACCTGCCGCCGGAGTACGGCCGCCTGCGCGCGGACCGCCCGGTGCAGAAGGTCGTCACGCCGGCGGGAGACACGGCGTGGCTGGTCGCCCGTTACCACGACGTGCGGGCGCTGCTGGCTGACACCGAACGGTTCTCGGCCGAGGTGATGAACCCCGGCTACCCGCGGTACCTGTTCCCGGTCGACCCGCAGCCGGGCGCGTTCGTGACGGTCGACCCGCCTGACCACACCCGCTACCGGCGCATGATCATGTCGATGTTCACCAAGAAGAAGGCCGAGGAGGTCCGTCCGTCGGCGCAGAAGCTGGTGGACGAGCGGATCGACGCGATCCTGAAGCTGCCGCAGCCGGTCGACCTGGTCACGCACTTCGCGCGCCCGATCCCGTTGACCGTCGTCTGCGAGCTCCTGGGCGTCCCTTACAAGGACCGGCTGGCGTTCGGCCGCTGGATCAACACCCTGGTCGAAACCACGTCCTCCCAGGCACATCGCAACGCCGCGGCGGGTGCTCTCTTCGGCTACCTGACCAAGCTGGTGGCCCAGAAGGAAAAAGAGCCGACCGACGACGTGCTGGGCCGTCTCGTGACTCAGCAGATGGCCGCGGGCGAGCTCAAACGCGAAGAAGCCGTGGTCATCGGCATGATGCTGTTGTCGGCAGGCTACGACACGACGGCGTCGTCGATCGCTCTGAGCATCCTGACGCTGCTGGAGCACCCGGAACAGCTCGTGAAGCTGCGCGAGAACCCGGACCTCATCGTGGGTGCCGTCGAAGAACTGTTGCGGCACCAGAACGTCATGCAGTGCGGTGTCGGCCGGGTGGCCAAAGTGGACCTGGAGATCGCCGGCCAGCCGATCAAGGCGGGGGAGGGGATCATCGCCCTGCTGTCCTCCGCCGATCGTGACTCGTCGGTGTATGCCGACCCCGACTCGTTGGACATCACGCGCAAGGACTCGACTCCGCTGGCGTTCGGGCACGGCATCCATTCGTGCATCGCGAAGTTCCTGTCCCGGGTGGAGCTTCAGGTCGCTCTGCTGACGTTGATCACCCGCATTCCCACACTGGCTCTGGCCAAGCCCGCCGACGAACTCCGCTTCCGCGACGGCGCGATCGTCTACTCGCTGCGGGAGCTCCCCGTGGTGTGGTGACGTGCTTTTCGTTGGGGCGCCTCTCTTGTAGGGGCGCCCCTGTTCGTTTCTAGGGGTATGCCAGGCGCTTCTTCGCGAGGATTCCTGCAGGTCGCGTCTCGAGATGGGTTGAGGGATGGACAACGAACAGAAGCTCCGGGACTACCTCCGCCGGGCCAGTACGGACCTTCAGCGCACCAAGAGGCGCCTGCAGGACCTGGAATCGGCCGCGTCGGAACCGATCGCCGTCGTGGGCATCGGCTGCCGCTTCCCCGGCGGGGTGCGCAGTCCCGAAGATCTGTGGCAGATGGTCGTGAACGGCGAGCACGGCATCCGTGCGTTTCCCACGGACCGCGGCTGGGACCCGGAGATGCTCGCCCTGTCGTCGAGCGACCAGGGCGGCTTCCTGGAGGGCGCGGGCGAGTTCGACGCCGACTTCTTCGGCATCTCGCCGCGCGAAGCCCTCGGCATGAACCCGCAGCAGCGCGTGCTGCTCGAGGTCACCTGGGAAGCCCTGGAACGGGCGGGCATCGACCCGCACGCCCTGAAGGGCTCCTCGACCGCCGTCTTCGCGGGCGCGATGAACCAGGACTACCAGCTCGGCCCGGGCGAGGGCGGCGAGGGCATGGTCCTGCTGGGTTCCTCGAACTCGGTGATCTCGGGCCGAATCTCCTACACCCTGGGCTTCGTCGGCCCTTCGGTGACGCTGGACACCGCGTGCTCTTCTTCTTTGGTGGCAATGCATCTCGCGATGCAGTCCCTCCGCGCGGGCGAGTCGTCTCTGGCTCTGGCCGGTGGCGTCACGGTGATGGCCAACCCGGCGACGTTCGTGGAGTTCTCACGCCAGGGCGGCCTGTCCTCCGACGGCCGCTGCCGCTCCTTCTCCGACTCGGCCGACGGCACGGGTTGGTCCGAGGGCGTCGGCATGCTGGTGCTGGAGCGCTTGTCGGACGCTCGGCGCAACGGGCATGAGGTGCTGGCCGTGCTGCGCGGCTCGGCCGTCAACCAGGACGGCGCCTCCAACGGCCTGACCGCCCCGAACGGCCCCTCCCAGCAACGCGTAATCCAGGCCGCCCTGGTCAACGCCCGCCTGTCGAGCGACCAGATCGACGTCGTCGAAGCGCACGGCACCGGCACCGTCCTCGGCGACCCGGTAGAAGCCCAGGCCCTGCTGGCCACCTACGGCCGCAGCCGCCCGGCCTCACAGCCCCTGCTGCTCGGCTCGATCAAGTCCAACATCAGCCACACCCAGGCCGCCGCGGGCGTGGCCGGCGTGATCAAGATGATCATGGCCATCCGCGCGGGCATCGTCCCGCCAACCCTGGGCGTCGACACCCCGTCCACCCACGTCGACTGGGACGCGGGCGCCGTCCAGCTGGTCACCTCGACCACCCCCTGGCCTGCCACGGGCCAACCCCGCCGCGCCGCCGTCTCCTCGTTCGGCCTCTCGGGCACCAACGCCCACACGATCATCGAGGAAGCACCCGCCCCAGAACCGGCGCGCCAGGAATTGTCAGACCCTTCTGAGACGATTGGGATGGGGGGTGGCTCCCCCCAGGGGGCCCGCGAATCCGTATCGATTCCGAGCGCCGGGGCCACGCCGATCGAGCGCGGCACCGTGCCGTTCCTGATCTCGGGCCGCTCCCGCGAGGCGTTGCGCGCCCAGGCCGAGCGCCTGCTGTCCGCCGTCGACGCGCACGACCCGGCCGGCGGGTTCGACAACCTCGACCTCGCCTACTCTCTCGCGACCACCCGCGCGTCGTTCGACCACCGCGCCGCCATCGTCGGCGACCTCCGCACCGGCCTCGAAGCCCTCGCCACCGGCACCCTCGCTCCCGGCCTCACCCAGGGCACCGCCGCCCGCACCAAGCAGGCCTTCCTGTTCACCGGCCAAGGCGCTCAGCGCACGAGCATGGGCAAGGACCTCTACACGCGCTTCCCAGTGTTCGCCGAGGCGTTCGACGCGGTTCTGAACCACCTCGACCCGAGCCTCAAAACCATCATCTGGGGCGACAACGCGGAAGCCCTCGACCAAACCCGCAACACCCAGCCCGCGCTGTTCGCCATCGAGGTCGCCCTCTACCGCCTCGCCGAGTCGTGGGGCCTGAAACCGGACTTCGTCGCCGGCCACTCCATCGGCGAGATTGCCGCCGCGCACATCGCCGGTGTGTTCAGCCTCGAAGACGCCGCGAAGCTCATCACCGCCCGCGCCACCCTGATGCAGAACCTTCCGCCCGGCGGCGTGATGATCGCGCTCCAGGCCACCGAGGACGAGGTCACCCCGCACCTCACCGACAACGTCTCCATCGCCGCCATCAACGGCCCCACGAGCATCGTCATCGCCGGCACCGAAGCAGCAGCCCGCGAAGTCGCGGCCAACTTCGAGAAGACCAAGCAGCTCAAGGTCTCCCACGCGTTCCACTCGCCGCTGATGGAGCCGATGCTCGACGACTTCAAGCAGGCCATCGCCGAAATCACCTTCGAAGCACCGATCATCCCGCTCATCTCGAACCTCACCGGCGAGCAGGCCCGCGTCGAGCAGATCACCACCGCCGACTACTGGGTCAGCCACGTCCGCGAGGCAGTCAGGTTCGCCGACGGCATCACCTGGCTCACCACCCACGGCGTCACCCAGTTCGTCGAGATCGGCCCCGACGGCATCCTCTCCGCACTGGTCGAAGAGGGCGCCACACCGCTGCTCCGCAAGGGCCGCAACGAGGTCGAGGCGATCACCACCGCGCTGGCGAACCTCCACGTCCGCGGCACGAAGATCGACTGGCAGGCTTATTTCGCGCACACCAACGCCAAGCGCATCGACCTGCCCACGTACGCGTTCCAGACCAAGCACTACTGGCCCAAGGGCGGCGGCGGTTTCCACGACCCGCGCGCCGCCGGTCTCGGCGCGGCACACCACCCGCTGCTCACGGCGACCGTCTCCTTCGCCGACCAGGACGGCGCGCTGCTCACCGGCCGCCTCACCCGCCAGACCCACCCGTGGCTCGTCGACCACGCCGTGCGAGGCGCGGTCCTGTTGCCCGGCACGGCTTATCTCGAACTCGCCATCCGCGCGGGCGACGAGGTCGGCTGCGACCGCGTCGAAGAGCTCACGCTGACCGCACCGCTGATCGTCCCCGAACGCGGCGGCGTCCAGGTGCAGTTGTGGATCGGCAACGCCGACGCCAACGGCCGCCGCACCGTCAAGATCTACTCGCGCGCCGAGGGTTCCGACGACGAACCCTGGACGCAGCACGCGATCGGCGTTCTGGGCGCCCCCGCCCGCGAAGCCGCCTTCGACGCCACGGTGTGGCCACCCGCCGGCGCCACACCTCTCGACACCGACGGCTGCTACGACAACTTCGCCGCGATGGGCTTCGAGTACGGGCCTGTCTTCCAAGGCCTGCGTCAAGCCTGGCGCGCCGGGGACGGCGTCGTGTACGCCGAGGTGTCGCTTCCCGAAGGTGTCGACCCGGCCGGATTCGGCCTGCACCCGGCACTTCTCGACGCCGCCCTGCACGCCGCGCTGATCTCGGGTGAGGGCGAGGCCGGGCTGCCGTTCTCGTGGGAGGGCGTCTCGCTGCACGCGACCGGCGCCTCCACGCTGCGCGTCCGCCTGACCCGTTCCGGCGACAACGCCTACGCCATCGCGGCCGTCGACGGTGCCGGCAAGCCGGTCGCCTCGGCCGATTCGCTGGTGGTGCGCGCGGTCGCAGCAGAGTCCACTGTGGACCGAGACGCGCTGTTCCAGGTCGACTGGGTGCCCGTGACGGTTCCGGCCGCTGCCGACTCCGCTGCCCTGGTCATCCCGCTGCGGGGCAACGAGGACGTCGTCGCTTCGGTCCACGAACTGACCGAGCGAGTTCTCGGCCTGCTGCAAGAAGAACGCGACGAGCGCGTCGTCTTCGTCACGAACAGCGCGGACCTGGCATCGGCCGCGGTGTGGGGAATGGTGCGTTCGGCGCAGTCCGAGTCGCCCGGCCGTTTCTCGCTGATCGAGCTCGACGGCACCGACGCCTCCGACGCCGCGCTCGCTGCCGCTGTCGCCTCCGAGGAGCCGCAGCTGGCGTTGCGGAACGGTGAGGTCTACGCGCCGCGCCTGGCCCGCGCCGACATCGGGGAAGCTCCGATCGAGTGGGGCTCCAAGGTCCTGATCACCGGCGGCACCGGCGGCCTGGGCAAGATCGTCGCCAAGCACCTCGTCACCGAACACGGCGTGCGCGAGCTCGTACTGGTGTCACGTCGTGGCACGGGTGACGTGTCGGAGCTGGAGTCGTTGGGCGCCAGCGTTTCCGTGGTCGCGTGCGATGTCACCGACGCCTCGGCGGTCGCTGCCTTGGTCTCCGGGCACGAGATCACCGCCGTCGTGCACAGCGCCGGCGTCCTGGACGACGGCGTCATCTCGTCGCTCACGCCGGAGCGGCTGCACCCGGTGCTGGCTCCGAAGGTCGACGCCGCCTGGAACCTGCACGTCGCGCTGCCCGGCGTGCCGCTGGTGCTGTTCTCGTCGCTGGCCGGCACGTGGGGAACGGCCGGGCAGGCGAACTACGCGGCAGGCAACCACTTCCTGGACGCCTTGGCCGAGTTCCGCCGTTCCACCGGTGCTCCCGCGGTGTCTTTGGCATGGGGCGCGTGGGCGGGCGACGGCATGCTCACCGACCAGGACGCCGAACGCATGACGCGATCAGGTATGCCTCCGCTGACCGTCGAACAGGGCCTCAGCCTGTTCGACCGCGCGGTGGCATCCACCACCGCCGCCGCACTGGTGCCCGCACGCCTCGACCTCGCGACGTTGCGGCAGCGCGGCGAGGTGCCGCCGTTGCTGCGCGGCCTGATCCGCGTCCGGACCCGCCGTGCTGCCTCTGGTTCGGAGACCGCCGACACGTTGATCCGCAGGCTTTCCGGCCTCGGCGCGGAAGAGCGCTCCGACGCGGTGCTGGAGCTGGTCCGCGGTCAGGTCGCGGCCGTCCTCGGCCATGCGAGCGGCGACGAGATCGAGCCCACGCGCCAGTTCCAGGACCTCGGCTTCGACTCGCTGACCGCCGTCGAGCTGCGCAACCAGCTGACCGCCGTGACCGGCCTGCGCCTGCCCGCGACGATGGTGTTCGACTACCCGACACCGGTCGCACTGTCCGCGCACCTGCTGGACGAACTGTCCGACGGCGACGCGGATGCCGTTGTGCCAGTGCAGGTCCAGGCCGCCGGCTCGGACGACCCGATCGTGATCGTCGGCATGGGCTGCCGCTACCCGGACGGCATCGGCTCCGCGGACGACCTGTGGCGCCTGGTGTCCGAGGGCGGCGACGCGGTCTCCGGCCTGCCGTCGAACCGCGGCTGGGACCTGGAGAACCTCTACCACCCCGACCCCGACCACCCCGGCACGACCTACTCGCGCTCCGGCGGCTTCCTGCACGACGCGGGCGAGTTCGACGCCGGCTTCTTCGGCATGTCACCCCGCGAGGCTCTCGGCACCGACTCGCAGCAACGCATCCTGCTGGAGGTCGTCTGGGAGGCGGTCGAACACGCCGGAATCGACCCGGTGTCGTTGCGCGGCACGCAAACCGGCGTCTTCGCGGGCGTCATGTACAACGACTACGGGGCGCGTTTGGGCGGCGGCGACTTCGAGGGCTTCCAGGGTTCCGGCACCTCACCGTCCATTGTGTCCGGTCGTGTCTCCTACACCCTGGGCTTGGAAGGCCCGGCGGTCACGGTCGACACCGCCTGCTCTTCTTCTTTGGTGGCAATGCACTGGGCGATGCAGGCGCTGCGGGCGGGGGAGTGCTCGCTCGCGCTGGCCGGTGGCGTGACGGTCATGTCGACGCCGACCGCGTTGATCGAGTTCTCCCGGCAGCGCGGTCTGTCGCCGGACGGCCGGTGCAAGGCGTTCTCCGACTCGGCCGACGGTGTGGGCTGGTCCGAGGGGGCCGGTGTGGTCGTGCTGGAGCGCCTCTCCGACGCCCAGCGCAACGGCCACCCCGTTCTCGCCGTGATCCGCGGTTCGGCGGTGAACCAGGACGGCGCGTCGAACGGCTTGATGGCGCCGAACGGACCGGCTCAGCAGCGTGTGATCCGTGCCGCGCTGGCGAACGCCGGGCTCGCTTCGTCCGATGTGGACGTCGTCGAAGCGCACGGCACCGGCACGACGCTGGGTGACCCGATCGAGGCGCAGGCCCTTCTCGCGACCTACGGCCAGAACCGCACGGAACCGCTGCTCCTCGGCTCGGTGAAGTCGAACATGGGCCACACGCAGGCCGCCGCCGGTGTCGCCGGCGTGATCAAGATGGTGCAGGCGATGCGTCACGGCGTCGTGCCGCAGACGCTGCACGTCACCACGGCTTCCTCGCACGTCGACTGGACCGAGGGCGCCGTCGAACTGCTGACCTCGTCGCGGTCCTGGCCTGCGGTTTCCCGGCCGCGACGTGCGGGTGTCTCGTCGTTCGGCATCTCGGGCACCAACGCCCACGTCATCATCGAGCAGCCGCCGGCCGCCGGCGTTCCGGGTTCCGCGCCTTCGGACGTCGTCGTGCCGGTGGTGTTGTCCGGTCGCACCCGCCGTGCCGTGCGCGGACAGGCCGCGCGCCTGCGTTCGTTCGTCGAGTCGTCTGATGTCACGCTCCACGACCTGGCCTTCTCTCTCGCGACGACGCGTTCGGCGTTCGAACAGCGAGCGGCGATAGTGGCTAACGATCGTGAGACCCTGTTGCGTTCGCTAGGGGCTCTCGCAACCGAGAATGCCGACCCCGCCGTGGTCGAGGGGGAGGTGGCGCCGGGCAAGGTGGCGTTCCTGTTCTCCGGCCAGGGATCGCAGCGCCTCGGCATGGGCCGCGAGCTCTACGTCCGCTACCCGGTGTTCGCCACCGCGCTCGACGAGGTGCTCGACCGCCTGCCCGTTCGCGACGTCATGTGGGGCTCCTCCGAGGAGGAGCTGCAGCAGACCGGCAACGCCCAGCTGGCCCTGTTCGCCTTCGAGGTCGCGCTGTTCCGTCTCGTCCGCTCGTGGGGGGTGAAGGTCAACGCTCTCGTAGGCCACTCGATCGGCGAGATCGCCGCCGCCCACGTGGCCGGTGTCCTCTCTCTCGACGACGCCTGCACCCTCGTGTCGGCCCGCGCCCGCCTGATGCAGGCGCTCCCGGCCGGCGGCGCCATGGTCGCCATCCAGGCAACGGAAGCCGAAGTCACCCCGCTGCTCACCGCGGGCGTCTCGATCGCCGCGATCAACAGCCCGGACTCCGTGACCATCGCGGGCGTTGCGCAAGAGGTTCTAACGATCGTTACAAGCTTTAACGATCGCAAGACCAGGCAACTTCCGGTATCGCACGCGTTCCACTCGCCACTGATGGAGCCGATGCTCGACGAGTTCCGCGCGGTCGTGGCGGGCCTGTCGTTCGCGACGCCGTCGATCCCGCTGCACACGTCCGGGGACGTGACCTCGCCCGGTTACTGGGTCTCACACGTGCGAGAGGCTGTCCGGTTCCACGACAACGTCGAGGCGGCCCGCGCTGCCGGCGTGACGACGTTCGTGGAGATCGGGCCCGAGGGCGCTCTCTCGGCACTGGTCGACGGGGCGATCCCGGTCCTGCGCAAGGACCGTTCGGAAGAGGCCTCGGTCGCGCTGGCGCTGGGACGCCTGTTCGCCACCGGTGTGTCCGTCGACTGGAAGGCCTACTTCGGCCCGGCGCACCGCGTGGCGTTGCCGACCTACGCCTTCCAGCACGAGTACTACTGGCCGCTGGGCTCCGTCGCTCCGGCGGTCGCTGACGCTGACCCGGCGGACGCCAAGCTGTGGGCGGCCATCGAACGCGGCGACGCCCGTGAGCTCGCGGCCCTGCTGAGGCTGGGGGAGGAGCAGAGCGCCTCGCTGGACTCGCTGATCCCCGCCCTGTCGTCGTGGCGTGCGGGCAACCAGGAGAAATCGCTGCTCGACTCGTGGCGCTACCGGGTGCTGTGGGCGCCGGTCCGCATCACGGGCACGCCGGTCCTGTCCGGCCACATCACGGTTCTGACGACTCCGGCTGTCGACGCCGAGCCTTACCGCGCCACGCTCGCCGCTTACGGCGCCGAGGCCACGGTCGTCACGTCGATCGCGGACATTCCTGAGTGCGATCTCGTGGTGTCGTTGGTGGCGCTGGACCAGTCGCCCGCTCAGGTGCTGACCGCCGGCCTGGAGCAGTCGATTCTGCTCGTCAAGTCGGTAGAGGCGCCGATCTGGGCGGTCACGTCCGGTGCTGTCGCCGCCGAGACTTCCGACTCGGTGCGCTCCGCCGCGCAGGCCGCCGTGTGGGGCTTCGGCCGTGCGGCAGCGCTGGAGTACCCGCAGCGCTGGGCCGGTCTGATCGACATGCCCGAGGTGCTCGACGAGAACGCGTTGCGCCGCTTCGTGTCCTGCGTCGCGGGTCTCGAAGGCGAAGATCAGCTGGCCGTGCGGTCGTCCGGCGTCATGGGACGTCGTCTGGCGCATCGTCCGGTCGACGCGCTGCCGTCCGACTACACCGCGAACGGCACGGTGCTGATCACCGGCGGCACCGGCGGACTTGGTGCCACGACGGCGAAGTGGCTCGCTGAGCGCGGTGTTTCCGGGCTGGTGCTGACTTCCCGCCGCGGCATGGACGCGCCGGGCGCCGCCGAGCTGAAGGCGGCGCTGGAGGAACTCGGCCCGCGGGTCTCGATCGTCGCCTGCGATGTCGCCGACCGTGAGGCGCTTTCCGTTGTCCTCGAGGGCATCTCCGATCTGTCCGGTGTCGTGCACACGGCTGGTGCCGCGCAGCACGCTCCTCTCGAGCTGACGTCGCTGGACGACTTCGCGGATGTGTTGTCCGCCAAGGTGACCGGTGCCGCGAACCTCGACGCGCTGGTCGGCGAGGTCGACTTCTTCGTGCTGTTCGGCTCGATCGCGGGCGTGTGGGGCAGTGGTGGCCAGGCCGCCTACGGCGCCGCGAACGCCTACTGCGACGCCCTCGCCGAGGCGCGCCGCGCACGTGGCCTGCGGGCGACGTCGATCGCGTGGGGCCCGTGGGCCGAGGTCGGCATGGCGACCCACGAGGCCATGTCCGACAACCTGGCGCGCCGCGGTTTGACGTTCCTGCAGCCGGACCAGGCCGTCGTCGAGCTGAACCGTGCCGTGATGCACGACGACACCTGCGTCACCGTCGCCGACATCGACTGGGACACCTACTTCCCGCTGTTCACCTCGGTGCGCCCGTCCGCGCTGCTGGCAGATCTGCCCGAGGTCAGGGCTTTGACGGTCGTCGAGGAGGTTCGCCGCGACGACTCGGAGTTCGCACGCAAGCTGCGTTCACTGTCCGAAGAGGACCAGAAGCTCAAGCTGGTCGAACTCGTCCGCGCCGAAGCCGCCGCGACGCTCGGCCACAGCTCGATCGAGGAGGTGGGGGAGAACCGCGCGTTCCGCGACATCGGGTTCGACTCGCTGACCGCCGTGGAGTTGCGCAAGAAGCTGTCCGACGCCACCGGTCTGTCGTTGCCCGCCACCCTGGTCTTCGACTACCCGACACCCGTCGTGCTCGCCGATCACCTGCTCGCTGAACTGCTCGGCTCGGCAGCGGAAGCCTTGACCTACTCGGCGAACATCGACTCGGACGAGCCGATCGCGATCGTCGGCATGAGCTGCCGTTTCCCGGGCGACGCCAACACTCCCGAGGCGTTCTGGGAGATGGTGCTCGCCGGCACGGACGCGATCACGGAGTTCCCGGCGGACCGCGGCTTCGACATGGCGCAGATGTACGACCCGGACCCCGACCGTCCCGGCACCACCTACACCACCGCCGGCGGCTACCTGCCCGGCGCGGGCGACTTCGACCCGTCGTTCTTCGGCATCTCACCGCGCGAAGCCACGGGCATGGACCCGCAACAGCGCCTGCTCCTCGAAACCACCTGGGAGGCCGTGGAACGCGCGGGCATCGACCCGGCCGCGTTGCGCGGCAAGAAGGTCGGCGCGTTCATCGGCTCCTCCTACATCGAGTACGGCGGCGGTGACGGCGGCTCCGAGGGCTACCAGGTCACCGGCACCTCGCCTTCGGTGCTGTCCGGTCGTGTCGCCTACGTGTTCGGCTTCGAGGGTCCGGCCGTCACCGTCGACACCGCCTGCTCTTCTTCTCTGGTGGCAATGCACCTCGCGTGCCAGTCGCTGCGCACCGGCGAGTCCGCGTTCGCCGTGGCCGGTGGCGCGACGATCATGCCGAACCCCAAGCCGCTGATCGCCTTCTCCCGCCAACGCGCCCTCGCCCGCGACGGCCGCTGCAAGTCGTTCTCCGACTCCGCCGACGGCATGATCCTCTCCGAGGGCATCGGCATGCTCCTGCTGATGCGCCAGTCCGACGCTGTGGCTGCGGGCCATCGCATCCTGGCCGTGATCCGCGGCTCGGCCGTCAACCAGGACGGCGCCTCCAACGGCCTGTCCGCCCCGAACGGCCCGTCGCAGCAACGCGTGATCATGCAGGCTCTCGCCAACTCCGGCGTGGCCACCAACGACATCGACGCCCTCGACGCCCACGGCACCGGCACCTCTCTGGGCGACCCCATCGAAGCCCAGGCCCTCTTCAACACCTACGGCCGCGACCGCGACGCCGACCGCCCGCTGCTCCTGGGCTCGGTGAAGTCGAACATCGGCCACACCCAGTCGGCCGCGGGCGTCGCCTCGGTCATCAAGATGGTCATGGCCCTGCAGCACGGCGTCCTGCCCCGCACCCTGCACGCCGCCGAGCCCTCGACCCACGTCGACTGGACCCCGGGCACCATCGCCCTACTCCAGGACACGACCCAGTGGCCGGAAACCGGCCGGGCCCGCCGTTGCGCCGTCTCGTCCTTCGGCATCAGCGGCACGAACGCCCACGTGATCTTGGAGCAGGCCGCGGGGATCCCCCCGTTCTCCAGCGTACCGAACGAAAACGCTG
>NZ_JYJG01000230.1 GCF_000955955.1 Lentzea aerocolonigenes | reverse complement strand
CGGGATCGATTCCGACGCCGTGGCTGGTGTCGGCGAAGTCCGAGGCGGCCCTGCGCGCTCAGATCGACGGCGTGCGCGGCGTGGCGGCAGACCCGGCGGACATCGCGTACAGCCTGAGTCTGCGGCCGGACTTCGATCACCGAGCGGTGATCATCGACGGTGTGGAGACCAAGGGGGTCGCGGACCTGGAGCGCAAGGTCGCGTTCATCTTCCCCGGCCAGGGCTCGCAGTGGGTCGGCATGGGCGCGCAGCTCCTCGACGAGTCGCCGATCTTCGCCGCCCGCATGGCCGAGTGCGCGGCCGCCCTGCGGCCCCACACCGACTGGAACCTCCTCGACGTCATCCGCCGAGCGGAAAGCCTCGACCGCGTCGACGTCGTCCAGCCCGCGAGCTGGGCGATGATGGTGTCGCTCGCCGAGGTTTGGAAGCACTACGGCGTCATGCCCGACGCCGTCATCGGCCACTCGCAGGGCGAAATCGCCGCCGCCGCGGTGAGCGGAGCACTCAGCCTCGAAGACGCCGCCAAAGTAGTCGCCCTGCGCAGCCAGGCCATCGGCCGCGTCATGTCGGGGCGCGGCAGCATCGTGTCCATCGGCCTGTCCGCCGAAGACGTCCAGCCACACCTCGAAGAATGGGGCGACCGCCTCAGCCTCGCCGCCACCAACGGGCCCCGCAGCGTCGCCGTCTCCGGTGACCTCGAAGCGCTCGACGCGTTCTGCGGCAAGCTCGTCGAGCAGGGCGTGCGGGTGCGCCGCATCGAGGTCGACTACGCCTCGCACTCGGCACAGGTCGAGGACATCCGCGACGAGGTGCTCGGCGACCTCGCCACGATCACGCCACAGACTCCACACACGCGCTTTCTCTCCACCGTCACCGGCGAGTGGAACGACGCCAGCACCGACGCGTTGTACTGGTTCACGAACCTGCGTCAGACCGTGCACCTCAACGAAGCCATCGAGCAGCTCATCGCCGAAGGACACCAGGTCTTCGTCGAAGTCAGCTCGCACCCCGTCCTCACGCCCGGAGTCCAGGACGCCCTCGAAGGCAAGCGCGGCGTCGTCACCGGCACGCTGCGCCGCGACCTCGGCGGCCTGAACCGCGTTCTCACGTCGCTCGCCGAGGTCTGGGTCCGCGGCCTCCCGGTCAAGTGGCACCTCGAAGGCAACCGCGTCGACCTGCCCACCTACCCATTCCAGCACGAGCGCTTCTGGATCGGCCCGCCGCAGCACCCGGTCGCCGCACAGGACCCCGTCGACGACGCCTTCTGGCAGGCCGTCGAACAGTCCGACCTCGCCACCCTCACCCGGAGCCTGCACCTCGACGAAGCCACGCTCGCCGCGGTTTTGCCCGCCCTCAACACATTCCGGCAGGCCAGCCGCGACCAGTCCACAACGGACTCATGGCGCTACCGCACGACGTGGAAGCCGTTGCGCGGGCTCGACAACGGCAAGCTCACCGGCACCTGGGTCGTCGTCACCACGGACGCCATCAACGACACCGACGTCGTCAACGCGCTCGGCGACGTGCAGCGGATCGTCCTGGACGCCAACGACGACCGCGTCACCATCGCCGCGAAGCTCGTCGAAGCGGACGGCATCGTCTCGTTGCTGCCCACCGACGAACGCCCCGGAACGATGGGCCTGCCCGTCGGCCTGCTGCTGACCGTCAACCTGATCAACGCGATCGCCGACGCCGGCCTCATCACCAAGATCTGGAACATCTCCCGCAACGCCCTCTCCACCGGCCGCGCGGACACCGTCGACCATCCGGCGCAGGTCCAGGCGGTCGGCATCGGCTGGACCGCCGCGCTGGAGCACCCGCAACGCTGGGGCGGCTCCATCGACCTGCCGGAGGAGCTCGACCAGCGCGCCGCGCAACGGTTCGTCTCCGCCCTGGCCAATGCAGGCGACGAGGACCAGCTCGCCATTCGCGCGTCCGGCACGCTGGCACGCCGCGTCGTCCGGGCTCCTTCGCGACCCGAGACCCGGGACTGGACCCCGCGTGGCACCACCATCATCACCGGCGGCACCGGAACGCTCGGCCCGCACGTCGCCCGCTTCTTCGCCCACAAGGGCGCCGAGCATCTCGTGCTCACCAGCCGCCGCGGCATCGACGCGCCCGGCGCCCGTGAACTCGTTGCGGAGCTGGAAGAACTCGGCACGCCCACCACGGTCGTCGCCTGCGACATCGCCAAGCGTGACGACGTCGAACGCATGCTGAACGAGCTGCGCGCGGAAGGCCGCGAGATCCGCTCGGTCATCCACACCGCCGCGGTCATCGGCCTGCACTCCATCGACGGATCCACTGTGGAGGGTCTGAGCGAGATCCTCGCCGCCAAGGTCGACGGCGCTACTCACCTGGATGCGCTGCTGACCGAGGACCTCGACGCGTTCGTGCTGTTCTCGTCGATCTCCGGCATGTGGGGCTCCGGCAACCACGCGTCCTATGTGGCCGGTAACGCCTACCTGAACTCGCTGGCCGCCAACCGTCGCGCTCGCGGACTGCGCTGCACGTCGGTCTCGTGGGGCATCTGGTCCGACGACATCGGCCTCGGCCGCGTCGACACCGACCAGATCCGCCGCAGCGGCCTCGAGTTCATGAAGGCACGGCTGGCGGTGGCCGGTCTGCAGCGCGCGATCGAGGACGACGAGACCGAGATCGCCATCGCGAACATCGCCTGGGACCGCTACTACCCGGTCTTCACCGCGATGCGCCCGGCCACGCTCTTCGAGGAGCTGCCGGAAGTTCGCGCTCTCACCGTCGCCGCCGAGCAGACCACCACGTCCGACGGCTCGTTCGCGGCCGAGCTACGCGCCCTTCCGCCCGCCGAACGCGAACAGCGGCTCCTCGAGCTCGTCCGCGCCGAAGCCGCGTCCGTGCTGGGCATGGCCTCAACCGACGCGCTGACCGAGCACAGGGCGTTCCGCGAGGTCGGTTTCGACTCGATCACCGCGGTCGACCTGCGCAACAAGCTCGCCGCCGCAACAGGTCTGACGCTGCCGACCACGATGGTGTTCGACCACCCCAGCCCGCTCGCCCTGACCGAGTTCCTGCTCGGTGAACTCCTCGGCGCCGACGTTCCCGCCGGCCAGGTCGTCGCGTCGGCCGCGTCCGACGAGCCGATCGCGATCATCGGTATGGCCTGCCGCTACCCCGGCGGCGTGGCGACACCGGAAGACCTGTGGAACGTCGTCATGAACGGGGTCGACGCGATCTCCGGATTCCCCGCGGACCGCGGCTGGGACGGCGACTCCCTCTACAACCCCGACCCGGACGCCCCCGGCGGCGCCTACTCGGTGCAGGGCGGCTTCCTGCACGACGTCGCGAACTTCGACCCCGGCTTCTTCGGCATCAGCCCGCGCGAAGCCCTCTCGATGGACCCGCAGCAGCGCCTCCTGCTCGAAACCGCCTGGGAGTCCATCGAACGCGCCGGCATCGACCCGCAGTCGCTGAAGGGAACCCTCACCGGTGCCTTCATCGGCGCCTCCTACCAGGACTACTCGGCAGGCGGCTCCGACCAGCCGGGCGACGAGGGCCACATGATCACCGGCACGCTCTCCAGCGTGCTGTCGGGCCGCGTCTCCTACCTGTTCGGACTCGAAGGCCCGGCCGTCACCCTCGACACCGCGTGTTCTTCGTCTTTGGTGGCGCTGCACCTGGCCTGCCAGTCGTTGCGCGACGGCGAAAGCTCACTGGCTCTGGCCGGTGGCGTGTCGGTCATGGCCACGCCGGGCGCCTTCGTCGGTTTCTCCCGCCAGCGCGCTCTCGCGAAGGACGGCCGCTGCAAGGCCTACTCCGACGCCGCCGACGGCATGACCCTCGCCGAGGGCGTCGGTCTCGTCCTGCTGGAGCGGGTGTCCGACGCGATCCGCAACGGCCACCGCATCCTCGCCGTCGTGCGCGGCTCCGCGGTCAACCAGGACGGCGCCTCCAACGGCCTCACCGCGCCGAACGGCCCCTCGCAGCAACGAGTGATCCGTCAGGCCCTGGCGAACGCGCGGGTCGAACCGTCCGAAGTGGACGCCGTCGACGGCCACGGCACCGGCACGGCCCTGGGCGACCCGATCGAGGCCCAGGCGCTCCTCGCCACCTACGGCCAGAACCGCTCCAGGCCGCTGCTGCTCGGCTCGATGAAGTCGAACATCGGCCACACCCAGATGGCCTCGGGCGTCGCGTCCATCATCAAGATGGTCCTGGCGCTGCGGGCGGGCGTCCTGCCCCGCACCCTCCACGTGGACCAGCCCTCAACCAAGGTCGACTGGTCCTCGGGCTCGATCAAACTCCTCGCCACCGAGGAAGCCTGGCCGCAGACCGGCCACCCGAAGCGCGCCGCCGTGTCGTCCTTCGGCCTGTCCGGCACGAACGCCCACGTCGTCCTCGAGGAAGCCCCAGAACTGTCAGACCCCTCTGAGATGATTGGGATGGGGGGTGGCTCCCCCCAGGGGGCCCGCCAATCCGGATCGATTCCGCAGGTCGGCGCGGTGCCGGTGCTGCTCTCGGCGCGCGCGGACGAGGCGCTCAAGCAGGTCGCGGGCAACCTGATCGACGTCGACGCGGACCTGACCGAGCTGGCCGCCAGCCTCGCCACCAGGCGGTCCACGTTCGAGAAGCGCGCGGTGGTCGTCGCGAGCACCCGCGACGAGCTGGTGCGCGGCCTCCAAGCGTTGCGTGACGATCAGCCGGACGCGAACCTCACCCGCGGGCAGACGACGCGCGGCCGCACCGCGTTCCTGTTCACCGGCCAAGGCTCGCAGCGCCTCGGCATGGGCAAGGCGCTGTACGAGCGCTACCCGGTGTTCGCCGACGCCCTCGACGCGGCCTGCGCCTATCTCGACGCGGACCTCGCGAGGCCGTTGCGCGACGTCATGTGGGGCGACGACCCGGAACTGCTCAACCAGACCGGCTACGCACAGCCGGCGATCTTCGCGCTCGAGGTCGCGCTCTACCGGCTCGTCGAGTCGTGGGGCGTCACACCGGACTACCTGGCTGGCCACTCCATCGGCGAGATCGCCGCGGCACACGTCGCCGGTGTCCTCAGCCTCGACGACGCCTGCACGCTGATCTCGGCCCGCGCCCGCCTCATGCAGGCACTGCCGGCCGGCGGCGCGATGATCGCGATCCAGGCCACCGAAGCCGACATCACCCCACTCCTCAACGACCGCGTGTCGATCGCCGCGATCAACGGGCCCACGAGCATCGTCATCGCCGGCGACGAGTCCGCGGCCGAGGCGATCGCGGCGCGGTTCGAGAAGTCCAAGCGGCTCAAGGTGAGTCACGCGTTCCACTCGCCGCTGATGGACCCGATGCTCGACGACTTCCGCGCGGCGATCAGCGACATCCAGTTCGGCACGCCGTCGATCCCGTTGATCGCGGACGACGTGACGAACCCGGAGCATTGGGTGCGGCACGTCCGCGAGGCCGTCCGGTTCGCGGACAAGATCACGCAACTGGAGAGCAAGGGCGTGCGGGCGTTGCTGGAGCTCGGCCCCGACGGCGTGCTCACCGGCATGGCCCAGGAGTCGCTCACCGAGGAAGCCGTGCTGGTCCCGGCTCTGCGCCGCGAACGCGATGAGGCCGGGACGCTGCTGACCGCGCTGGCCGGCCTGCACGTCCGCGGCACGACCGTCGACTGGGCCACCTACTTCGCGGGCTGCGCATCCGACGTCGAGCTGCCGACGTATCCGTTCCAGCACCAGCGTTTCTGGCCAGAGCCGGTGACCTCGCAGGACAAGGACGGCGACTTCGTCGACGACGAGTTCTGGGCCGCCGTCGAACGCGAGGACTTCGCCGCACTGGCGCAGTGGCGTTCACGCAAGCAGCAATCCACTGTGGACTCATGGCGTTACGCGGTGACCTGGAAGCCCATCACGGCCCAAGCCCCGCTCACCGGGCCGTGGCTGGTGCTCGCCGACCACGACGCGTCCGAGCTGATCGAAGCGCTCGGCGTCGAGACGGTCGTCGTCAACGCCACCACCCGGACAGAACTGGCTGAGCAGGTCCGCGGCGACTACGCCGGTGTGCTGTCGCTGCTCGCCCTGAACACCGGCGCCGAGGACGCGCTCGTCCGCACTTCCGTTGTGGTGCAAGCGCTCGGCGACGCCGGGCAGGACGCTCCGCTGTGGGTGGCGACGCAGGGCGCGGTGTCGGTCGGCGGCGGCGAGCAGATCGTCAACCCAGACCTCGCCACCGTCCACGGACTCGGCCGCGTGATCGCGCTGGAGCACCCGCAGCGCTGGGGCGGCCTGATCGACCTGCCCTCGCAGCTCGACTGGAACACCGCACGCCGCATCCCCGGCGTGCTGGCGGGGACCGAGGACCAGGTCGCGGTGCGGCCGTCCGGCGTCTACGGCCGCCGCCTCATCCACAGCACCCCGAGCGCGTTGCACCGCGACTACCGGCCGGGCCGCGTGCTCGTCACCGGCGGCACCGGCGCGATCGGCAAGCAGGTCGCGCAATGGTTGCTCGACCACGACGCCGAGCAGGTCATCCTGGTCAGCCGCAACGGAACCGCGGACTTCGGCGACCCGCGCGTGCTCGTGAAGTCCTGCGACGTGGCCGATCGCGAAGCCCTCGCGGCACTTCTCGCCGAGCACCCGGTGACGTCGGTCTTCCACGCGGCAGGTGTCGTCGAGGACGGCCTCGTCGAGTCGATGGACGCCACGTCGTTCACGAACCTGTTGCGCGCCAAGGTCCACGCGACCCGCAACCTGCACGAGCTCACCTCGGACCTCGACGCGTTCGTGCTCTTCGCCTCCACCGCCGGCGTCATCGGTGGCGCGGGCCAGGGCAACTACGCCGCCGCCAACGCCTTCCTCGACGCCTTCGCCGAACATCGCCGCCTGCAAGGACTTCCGGCCACCTCGGTGGCGTGGGGACCGTGGGGCGAGGCCGGCATGGCGGCCTCGGGTGGCGTCGCGGAACGCCTGAAGCGCGGCGGTATCACGCCGATGGAGCCTGCGCTGGCGTTGCAGGCGTTGAAGCAGGCCATCGAGCACGGCGACGCGGCCGTGCTGGTCGCCGAGATCGACTGGGAACGGTTCCTGCCCGCACTCGCCGGTCTGCGTCCCGCGCCGCTGGTCGGCGACCTGCCCGAGGTCAAACGCTTCCACACCACCGAAAAGGTCGTCGAGTCCGCGGAACAGCCGCAGTTCCTCAAGGCGCTCGCGGGCCTGACGAAGGCGGAACGCAACCGCGCGGTCCTCGACCTGGTGCGCGGCCAGATCGCCGCGGTTCTCGGCCACGGCAACGCATCCGACGTCGACCCGGACCGCGCGTTCCTCGACCTCGGCTTCGACTCGCTGACCACGCTGGAACTGCGCAACCGCCTGCAGGCCGCGACCGGACTGACGCTGCCCGCCTCGTTGCTGTACGACTACCCGACCCCCTACGACCTGGCGGACTTCCTGCTGGGCGAGGTCGGCGACGTGCCGGCCGAAGTGGTCGTGCGGCGCGCCGACGACGATCCGATCGCGATCGTCGGCATCGGCTGCCGCTTCCCGGGCGGCGTCACGTCCCCGGAAGCCTTCTGGGACTTGGTTTCCCGTGGCGGCGACGGCATCAGCTCGTTCCCGTCCGATCGCGGCTGGGACATCGCCGCTTTGAGCGCTGGTGCGTCGGCGTCGCTGGAAGCCGGTTTCCTCAACGGCGTCGCGGACTTCGACGCGCACTTCTTCGGCATCTCGCCGCGGGAAGCGCTCGCTATGGACCCGCAGCAGCGCCTCGTCCTGGAAACGGCTTGGGAAGCGCTGGAACGCACCGGCATCGACCCGTCGTCCTTGCGCGGTTCGCAGACCGGCGTGTTCGTCGGTACCAACGGCCAGGACTACGAGAACATCCTGCGCCGCTCACTCGACCCCGACATCCAGGGCTACCTCGCCACCGGCAACACCGCGTCGGTGATGTCCGGCCGCCTCTCCTACGTCCTCGGACTGGAAGGCCCCGCCGTCACCATCGACACCGCCTGCTCGTCGTCGTTGGTCGCCATGCACTGGGCGATGCGCGCGCTCCGCTCCGGTGAATGCTCTCTCGCGCTCGCCGGCGGTGTCAGCGTCATGTCGAGCCCTGACTCGTTCGTCGAGTTCACGACCCAGGGCGGTCTCGCTCCGGACGGCCGCTGCAAGGCCTTCGCCGACGCCGCCGACGGCACCGCGTGGTCCGAAGGCGCGGGCATCCTCGTCCTGGAACTCCTCTCGGACGCTGTCGCTCGTGGCCACGAGGTCCTCGCCCTTGTGCGTGGCTCCGCGGTCAACTCCGACGGCGCCTCCAACGGCCTGACCGCCCCGAACGGCCCCTCGCAGCAGCGCGTGATCCGTCGCGCTCTCGCGGATGCCGGTCTGTCCGTGGGCGACGTCGACGCCATCGAGGCCCACGGCACCGGCACCACCCTGGGCGACCCGATCGAGGCCCAGGCTCTTCTCTCGACCTTCGCCGACCGCTCCGAACCCCTCTACCTGGGCTCGGTGAAGTCGAACATCGGCCACGCCCAAGCCGCTGCAGGCGTCGCGGGCGTTATCAAGATGGTCGAGGCGATGCGTCACGGCGTGCTGCCCCGGACCCTCCACGTCGACGCCCCGACCACCCACGTCGACTGGACCTCGGGCCCGGTCGCCCTCCTCACCGAGAACACCGCCTGGCCTGCGACGGGCCACCCGCGCCGCGCGGGCATCTCCGCCTTCGGCCTCTCCGGCACCAACGCTCACGTGATCTTGGAAG
>NZ_JYJG01000229.1 GCF_000955955.1 Lentzea aerocolonigenes | reverse complement strand
CAATCTGTGGACAACTCGGCGCCTGTGGACAACTCGGCAGTTGTCGATCTTGCCGACCCGGAACCGTCGGCCTCGAGTGAGACGATTGGAGTGGGGACCTCGCGTCCCCCCAAGGGGGCCCCCGTCGTTGTTTCGGCGAAGTCCTCCGATGCTCTGCGCGCTCAGATCGACCGGATCCGCGCGGTCGAGGCGGACCAGCTGGACCTGGCGTTCTCGGCGGCGACGACGCGCGCGCAGTTCGCGCACCGGGCGTTGCTGATCGACGGCGCGGAGGTCGCGAACGGTGTGGCGCGCAGGGCGGGCACCACGGCGTTCCTGTTCACCGGCCAGGGCTCGCAGCGCCTCGGCATGGGCCGCGAGCTGTACGCGCGGTTCGCGACGTTCCGCGAGGCGCTGGACGAAGCGCTGGCCCACCTCGACCCGGCCCTGAAGGACGTCATCTGGGGCGAGGACGAAGAGAGGCTCAACCAGACGGGCAACACGCAGCCCGCGTTGTTCGCGATCGAGGTCGCGCTCGCCAAGCTCGTCCAGAGCCTCGGCGTGCTGCCCGACCACGTCGCCGGCCACTCCATCGGCGAGATCGCGGCCGCGCACATCGCCGGCGTGCTCACGCTCGAAGACGCCGCGAAGCTCGTCACAGCACGCGCGAACCTCATGCAAGCCCTCCCGTCCGGCGGCGCGATGGTCTCCGTCCTCGCCACCGAAGCCGAAGTCGCCAAGCAGATCGGCAAGTCGAAGAAGGTCTCGATCGCGGCGGTGAACGGACCGGCGTCGATCGTCATCGCGGGCGACAAGGCGAGCGTCGCGAAGATCGCCAAGAAGTTCGAGAGGACCAAGCAGCTCACCGTCAGCCACGCGTTCCACTCGCCGCTGATGGACCCGATGCTGGACGACTTCCGCGCAGCGATCAGCACGATCACCTTCACCGCGCCCCGCATCCCGATCGCCACCACCGGCGACGTGACGACGATCGACTACTGGGTGAACCACGTCCGCGACACGGTCCGCTTCCACGACAACGTCCAGAGCCTCGGCAACGTCGACACGTTCGTCGAGATCGGCCCGGACGGCGTGCTCGCGGCCATGGTCGACGGAGCCGTCGCGACCCAGCGCAAGGACCGCGACGAGGTCAGCGCGTTCGGTCTCGCGCTCGGCACCCTGCATGTCCGCGGCGCCGACATCGACTGGCGGCAGTACTTCGCGGGCACCGGAGCGAAGCGCATCCCGTTGCCCACCTACGCGTTCCAGCGCGAACGCTACTGGCCCACGACGACGTCGAAGTCCACAACGGACGACTGGCTCTACGAAGTGGTGTGGGAGAAGCACAACGCCCCGACCACGACGGACGGCACCTGGCTCGTCCTGGGTGACGCAACGGGTTTCGCGGGCGCGACGGTGACCGAACTCGCGCCGGGCGACTACGCGGGTGTCATCTCGACCACCGGCGCCAGTCCGTTCGAGGTGCTGAACACCTTGGAAGCCAACAACATCACCGCCCCGCTGTGGTGTGTCAGCAGCGAACCCGCTGTCTGGGGTGAAGGCCGGGTCGCCGCATTGGAGCAGCCGGAACGCTGGGGCGGCCTGATCCGCGTCGAAACCGACACGTGGGCCATTCCGCGCGGCGAGCAGGAAATCGCCTTCCGCGACGAAGGTGCGTTCGTGCCACGTCTGCGCCGCATCGAGGCCACGACCCCGTGGACCCCGACCGGCCAGATCCTGCTGGTCGGCGCTGAGGGCCCGATGGGCGAGCAGCTCAAGACGTTGCCGAACACCACCGACACGCTCACCGACGACGTCACCGCCGTGATCCACCTCGGCGGCGTCGACTCGCTCCGGGAGCTCGACGAACAGCTGGGCGACCGCGAGCTGGAAGCGTTCGTGATCTTCGGTTCGGTCGCCGGCACATGGGGTTTCCGCGGCCAGAAGCAACAAGCCGCGCACTCCGCGATCGTCGAAGAGTTCGCCAGGCAACGGAAAGCCCGTGGTCTCAGGGCGACCTCCATCGCGTACGCGCCGTGGGAGGGCACGACCGACCAGAGCATGACCGCACATCTGAGGATGAGCGGCCTCCCGGTCCTCGACGCACCGCACGCCCTCGTCGCGCTGCACCATGCTGTCGCGAGTGGACGGACGAACGTCGTCGTCGCGAATGTCGACTGGAGCACGTTCCAGCAGTCCAACAAGCTGTTCAGCGCGTTCCAGCAGCAGAAGCCCGTCAACGAGCCGGTCCTCAAGCAGACGCTGGCGAAGCTGCCCGAGTACGAACGCCACGGCGCGCTGCTCGCCCTCGTCCGCGAGAAGGCGGCACTTGTCCTCGGCCACAACGGAACCGAGGCGATCGAGCCGGACGTCCCGTTCCGCGACCTCGGCTTCGACTCGCTCACCGCAGTCGACCTGCGCAACCAGATCCAGGCCGAGTCAGGCCTGAAGCTGAGCGCGACGCTGGTGTTCGACTACCCGACGCCGAACGAGCTCGCCGAGCATCTGCTCACCGAACTCGTCGGCGGCGCGGACGAGGTCGAATACGCGGTCAGGACGGCCACCGACGAACCGATCGCGATCGTCGGCATGGCCTGCCGCTACCCCGGCGACGTGCGGTCACCGGAAGACCTGTGGCAGCTGCTGCTCGACGGCCGCGACGCGATCGGCGACTTCCCCGCGGACCGCGGCTGGGACCTCACCTCCCTCTACAGTGGACAGAGCGCCACCCGCAGCGGCGGATTCCTCTACGACGTCCCGGACTTCGACCCGGACTTCTTCTCGATCTCGCCGCGTGAAGCGATGGTCATGGACCCGCAGCAGCGCATCGTGCTCGAGACGGCCTGGGAGGCTCTGGAACGGGCCGGCGTCGACCCCGCGACGATCCGCGGCAGCGTCACCGGTGTGTTCGTCGGCGGTGGCAGCGGCGAATACCGGCCGTCGGCCGAGGAAACCGGCCTGGAGTGGCAGACCGCGCAGTCCGCGTCGCTGCTGTCCGGTCGCCTCGCCTACACGTTCGGCCTGCAGGGGCCGACGGTCTCGATCGACACCGCGTGCTCGTCGTCGCTGGTGTCGCTGCACCTCGCTGCCCAGGCACTGCGCACGGGTGAATGCGAGATGGCGCTCGCCGGCGGTGTGTGCGTGATGTCGACGCCGGTCGGGTTCATCGAGTTCAGCGCTCAGGGCGCGCTGTCGGAGGACGGCCGCTGCAAGGCGTTCTCCGACAACGCCGACGGCACCGGCTGGGCCGAAGGCGTCGGCATGCTGGTCCTGGAACGGCTCTCGGACGCTGTTCGCAACGGTCATGAGGTGCTCGCGGTCGTGCGCGGGTCGGCGATCAACTCCGACGGCGCGTCGAACGGCCTCACCGCCCCGTCCGGACCCGCCCAGCAGCGGGTCATCCGGCAGGCGCTGGCGGCCGCCGGGCTGCGTCCGTCCGATGTGGACGCCGTCGAGGCCCACGGCACCGGCACCAAGCTCGGCGACCCGATCGAGGCGCAGGCGCTGCTGAACGTCTACGGCCAGGACCGCTCCGCACCTCTGTTGCTGGGAGCGGTCAAGTCGAACATCGGCCACACGCAGGCCGCGTCCGGTGTCGCGGGCGTGATCAAGATGGTGATGGCGATGCGGGCGGGCGAGCTGCCGCGCACTCTGCACGCCGAGACGCCGTCCTCGCACATCGACTGGAGCACCGGCGCGGTCCAGCTGCTGCAGGAACGCACCTCATGGCCTGCCGTCGACCGCGCACGCCGGGCCGCCGTCTCGTCCTTCGGCGCCAGCGGCACCAACGCCCACGTGATCTTGGAAGCGCCCGGCTCGGGGATCCCCCCATTTTCCAGCGTACCGGATGAAAGTGCTGGTCAAGGGGCCGCTGGGCGATCTGTGGATAACTTTGGAGTGGTTCCGGTGCTGGTGTCCGGGCGGACGCCTGCCGCGCTGCGTGACCAGGCAGCGCGCCTGCTCGACGTCGACGCGGACCTGATCGACATCGCCCGTTCGGCGGCGACCACGCGGGCCTCGTTCGACCAGCGTGCGGTGGTGTTGGCGAGCAGCCGCGAGGAGCTGACCGACGCGCTCGCGGCGATCGCGTCGGATGTCCGGAACCCGCTGGTGATCAGGGACGAGGTGGCGCGCTCCGGCAAGCTCGCGTTCCTGTTCGCCGGCCAGGGCTCGCAGCGCCTCGACATGGGCCGTGAGCTGCACGCGCGGTTCCCGGTGTTCGCTGCGGCGTTCGACGAGATCCTGAGCCACCTCGATCCGAGCCTCAGGGACGTCATCTGGGGCGACGACCAGGACACGCTGAACCTGACCGGCACCGCGCAGCCCGCGCTGTTCGCGGTCGAGGTCGCGCTGTTCCGCCTCGCCGAGTCGTGGGGGCTCAAGCCCGACTTCCTGGCAGGGCATTCGATCGGCGAGATCGCGGCGGCCCACGTCTCGGGAGTGCTGTCGTTGGAAGACGCGGCGAAGCTCGTCACCGTGCGCGCCAAGCTGATGCAGGCCCTGCCCGAGGGCGGCGCGATGGTCGCGGTGCAGGCGAGCGAGGACGTTGTGCTGCCGCACCTCACCGACGGCGTGGCGATCGCGGCGGTCAACGGTCCGGACTCAGTGGTCATCGCCGGACCCGAGGACGCCGTGGTCGCGATCGCGGAACGCTGGAAGTCCAAGCGTTTGCGCGTCTCGCACGCCTTCCACTCGCCGCTGATGGACCCGATGCTCGACGAGTTCCGGTCCACTGTGGAATCGCTGACGTTCCACCAGCCGCGGATTCCCGTGGTGGCGGAAGGCGATGTCACGTCGGCGGAGTACTGGGTCCGGCACGTGCGGGAGGCAGTGCGGTTCGCGGACAACGTGCGGACGCTCACCGAACGCGGCGTCACGACGTTCGTGGAGCTGGGGCCGGACGCGACGCTGTCCGGGCTGGTCGAGGGCGGCATTCCGGTGCTGCGCAAGGACCGCGACGAGGAGCAGTCGATCGTCTCGGCGCTCGCCCGCCTGCACGTCCGCGGCGTGAAGGTCGGCTGGGCCGGGTTCTTCGGTGCCGGCAAGGCAATCACGCTGCCGACCTACGCGTTCCAACACCAGCGGTTCTGGCCGTCGACGATGGTCAGCACGGCGCGGCCCGCCGCACCGGCCGGCGACGACGCGGCGTTCTGGGCGGCGGTCGAGGGCGAGGACTTCGGGTCGCTGCAGAACGTCCTGAGCGTCGACACCGGCGCGCTGGAACAGGTGCTGCCCGCACTGCTGGACTGGCGCAAGCAGCGCAACGACCTCGCGCTCATCGACAGCTGGCGGCACCGCATCACGTGGAAGCCGTTGGACACACGCAGGTCAGGTGACCTGAACGGCACGTGGCTCGTCGTCACGGCCGGAGCTGACGAGTGGAGTGACGCGGTCATCGACTCTCTCGGTACCAGCGTCGTGCGGCTTGACGTCGTGGCTGCGGACCGTGAAGCCATCGCGGCTGGGCTGAGGTCGCTCGGCACGTCGTTCGCCGGTGTGCTGTCGCTGCTCGGACGTGCCGACGCGGGTGAGACGAGCGCGCCGCAAGGCGTGCTGCTGACCGCCGCGTTGATCCAGGCGCTCGGCGACGCGGGCATCACGGCGCCGCTGTGGTGCGTGACCCGTGACGGAGTCGCCGTCAACGGCACGGCTTTCGAGGACCTGACGCAGGCCGCGATCCACGGCCTCGGCCGGGTCGTGACCCTGGAACACCCGGAACGCTGGGGTGGTCTGATCGACCTGCCGGGCGTGATCGACGACCGGGTCGCGAACGGGCTCACGTCCGTCCTTTCCGGACTCGACGGCGAAGACCAGGTCGCGGTCCGCTCCACCGGCCTGTTCGGACGACGCCTGGTCGCCGCACCGGCAGCTGTTCCCGCGCGGGAATGGCGGCCGCGCGGCACCGTCCTGATCACCGGCGGCACCGGAGCGCTCGGCGGCCACGTCGCCCGGATGCTCGCGCAGAACGGCGCCGAGCACCTGGTCCTGCTGAGCCGCAGCGGTCTGAAGGCGGACGGTGCTGCCGGGCTGCGGGCCGAACTGGTGGGCCTCGGTGCCGACGTCACGATCGCCTCCTGTGACGTCGCGGACCGGAAGTCGTTGCAAGCGGTGCTTTCCGCGATCCCCGGACCGTTGACCGGCGTCGTCCACACCGCGGGCGTCATCGACGACGGCGTGCTCGACAAGATGACGCCGGAGCGGTTCGAGGCGGTGTTCCGCAGCAAGGTCACGTCGGCACTGCTGCTGGACGAGCTGACTTCGGACCTGGACGCGTTCGTGCTGTTCTCGTCCGCGTCGTCGTCGGTCGGCAGCCCCGGCCAGTCGAACTACGCGGCGGCGAACGCGATGCTCGACGCGCTGGCCGACCGCCGGCGTGGCCAGGGCCTCGCGGCGACGTCGATCGCGTGGGGCGCGTGGGGCGGCGGCGGTATGGCCGACACAGAGGACGCCCTGGCCAACGCCAAACGTGCCGGAATCGCTTCGATGGATCCCGTCCTGGCGTGCGAAGCGCTTCGACAGCTCGTCGGCGAGGGGCTGCCCACGGCGGTCGTGGCGGCGGTGGACAAGGGCCGGTTCTCCGGTGGGTTCCGCCCGAACCCGTTGCTGCGTGAACTCGCGACGGAGTCCACTGTGGAGGCCCCGGTCGCGGAGGGTGCGTTCCGGGAGAAGCTCTTGGGGCTGCCTGCGGCGAAGCGGTTCGACGAAGTGCTGGAGCTGGTGCGGACGCGGGCGGCCGAGGTGCTCGGTCAGGCCGATGTCGACGCCGTGCGTCCGGACCGGCCGTTCCGCGACCTCGGGTTCGACTCGCTCGCGGTGGTCGAGCTGCGCAACCAGCTCAACGCCGCCACGGGCCTGTCGCTCGCCTCGACGCTCGTGTTCGACCACCCGTCACCGGAAGAGCTCGCGACGCATGTGCTGACCGAGCTGATCCCGGATGCCGCCGCGGGTGATTCGGAGGAGACGGAGATCCGCGACCTGCTGGCGCGGGTGCCGCTCGCCCAGTTGCGCGAGATCGGCGTGCTCGAGCCGTTGATGCAGCTCATCGGCAAGGGAACGGCGGCTCAGGATGACGAGGACATCGACGAGATGAGCGTCGACGACCTGATCCAGGCGGCGCTCGACGGTCAGGCCGACTGACCGCGGTGGTGTCGACGGCCGGCTGCCCCTCGGGGTGGCCGGCCGTTTTTTTCTGAGGAAATCGCTACCGCTTCGGCTGCTGGAATTGCTGACGGGAAGACCGTGTCCGGCTGGACTGACGGAGCTGATGAATGAGTACCTCCAGCGAGAAGGTTGTCGAGGCTCTCCGCGCCGCGATGAAGGAGGCGGAGCGGCTGCGCAAGCAGAACAGGCAGCTCGTCGCGGCCGCCACCGAACCGATCGCGATCATCGGGATGGCGTGCCGCTTCCCCGGCGGCATCAGCTCGCCGGAGGACCTGTGGGAGCTGGTGTCGTCCGGGCGTGACGCGATCACCGGCTTCCCGGCTGACCGCGGCTGGGACGTCGACGCGTTGCTCGGCAGCGGCGTCGACGAGCGCGGCCACAGCGTCTCGGTGCAGGGCGGGTTCCTGCACGGCATCGCGGACTTCGATCCGGCGTTCTTCGGCATCTCGCCGCGTGAGGCCGTCACGATGGACCCGCAGCAACGCCTGCTGCTCGAGACGTCGTGGGAGGCGCTGGAACGTTCCGGCATCGACCCGACCTCACTGCGCGGCTCACGCACCGGTGTTTTCATCGGCACCAACGGCCAGGACTACGAGCACCTGCTGATCCGCGGCCTCGACGACGCGACGGGCGACGTCGGCACGGGCATCGCGGCCTCTGCCGAGTCCGGTCGCATCTCCTACGCCCTCGGCCTCGAAGGCCCGACGCTGACCGTCGACACCGCCTGCTCCTCGTCCTTGGTGGCACTGCACCTGGCCGTGCACGCCCTGCGCGCGGGGGAGTGCTCGCTGGCGCTGGCCGGCGGTGTCAACGTCATGTGCACACCGGGCTCGTTGGTGGAGTTCTCGCGACAGGGCGGACTCGCGCGCAACGGCCGATGCAAGGCCTTCTCCGACGACGCAGACGGCACAGGCTGGTCCGAGGGCGTCGGCGTTCTTGCTTTGGCGCGGTTGTCTGACGCTGTCGCCTCGGGCTACCCGATTCTCGCCGTCGTGCGCGGCTCGGCCGTCAACTCCGACGGTGCCTCCAACGGCTTCACGGCTCCCAACGGCCGCGCACAGCAACGCGTCATCCGTGCCGCCCTCGACCGCGCCGGCCTGTCTCCCTCCGACGTCGACGTCGTCGAAGCGCACGGCACCGGCACCCCGCTCGGCGACCCGATCGAGGCCCGCAGCCTCCTCGCCACCTACGGCGCTCCCCGCCCCACACCGCTGCTGCTCGGTTCGGTGAAGTCGAACATCGGCCACACCCAGGCCGCCGCCGGTGTCGCGGGCATCATCAAGATGGTCGCCGCGATGCAGCACGGCGTAGTGCCCGCCACTCTGCACGTGTCGAGCCCATCCACACACGTCGACTGGACCACCGGTTCGGTCGAACTCGCCACCACAGCCGTTGCGTGGCCCTCCTCCGACCGGGCGCCACGCGCTGCCGTCTCATCCTTCGGCGTCTCCGGCACGAACGCCCACGTGATCTTGGAAGGCCCGTCCGCCCCGGAATTGTCAGACCTGCCTGAGACGATTGGAGTGGGGACCCGGCTCCCCCAGGGGGCCAGCCAATCGGGATCGATTCCGTGGGTGGTGTCGGCGAAGTCGGAGGCCTCTCTCGCCGCGCAGGCCGAGCGGGTGCGCGCGCTCGATGGTGACGCGGTGGATGTCGGGTTCTCGTTGGCGACGACGCGCGCGTTGTTCGAGCATCGCGCGGTGTTGCTGGACGGGGCTGAGATCGCGGCAGGGCTGGCGCGGCGGACCGAGTTGGCGCTGCTGTTCTCCGGGCAGGGTGCGCAGCGCGTTGGTATGGGCAAGGAGTTGTACGAGGCGTTCTCCGTATTCCGTGAGGCGTTCGACGAGGTCCTGCAGCACCTTGAACCCGGACTTCGCGACGTCATGTGGGGCGATGAGGAAGCGCTGAACCAGACGGGCAACACGCAGCCCGCTCTGTTCGCGTTCGAGGTCGCCCTCTACCGGCTGCTGGAGTCGTACGGGGTCACAGCCGCGCACGTCACCGGCCACTCGATCGGCGAGATCGCCGCCGCGCACATCGCGGGCGTGTTCAGCCTCGAAGACGCGGCGAAGCTCGTCACCGCACGCGCGCGCCTCATGCAGGCCCTGCCGACCGGCGGCGTGATGATCGCGTTGCAGGCCACCGAGGACGAAGTCACGCCGCACCTGACACCGGGCATCTCCATCGCCGCCATCAACGGACCGGACTCGCTCGTCATCGCGGGCGCGGAGAAGGAAGCCCTCGCGCTCGTCAAGCACTTCGAAGGCCGCAAGACCAAGCAGCTGGCCGTCAGCCACGCGTTCCACTCGCCGCTGATGGACCCGATGCTCAACGACTTCCGGGAAGCCATCAGCGGCATCACCTTCCACAGCCCGGCGATCCCGATGGCCGGTGACGTGACGAACCCCGAGTACTGGGTCCGCCACGTCCGCGACGCCGTCCGGTTCCACGACGCGGTGAAGGCACTGGGAGACAAGACATTCCTGGAGATCGGCCCCGACGGCGTTCTCGCGGCACTGGTCGACAGCGCCATCCCGGCGCAGCGCAAGGATCGTGATGAGCGCACCGCGTTCATCACCGCGCTCGCACGACTGCACGTCGCAGGCGTCGCAGTCGACTGGAAACCGTTCTACCCCAATGGCAAGCGTGTCGATGTCCCCACCTATGCGTTCCAGCACGACCGCTACTGGCCGTCCGTCTCGGTCAGTGCGGGCGGTGACGCCACCGGCCTCGGCCTGACCCCGGCGGGCCATCCGCTGCTGGGCGCGGCGATGACCGTCGCGGGCTCCGGCGAGCTCATCCTCACCGGCACGCTGAGCAGGACATCCTGGCTCGCGGATCACGTCGTGTTCCCGACCGCGGGCGTGCTGGAGCTGGCGTTCCGGGCCGCTGACCTCGCGGGCTACGAGCGCGTCGAGCAGTTCACCCAGGTCGCGCCGCTGGTGCTGCCGGACAGCGGTTCCGTGCAGGTGCAGTTCCAGGTCGGGCGCGATGGCGCGTTCCGGTTCCACGCGCGGCGCGGCGACCAGGACTGGGCCGAGCACGCGAACGGCCGGCTGGGACAAGGCCTTTCGATCCCGGCCAAGAACACGGAGTGGCCGCCGAAGGGCGCGACCGTCGTCGACCTCGACGGCTTCTACGACGAAACGCCTTACGGAGAAGCGTTCCAGGGCCTGCGCGCGGCGTGGCGACGAGGCCAGGAGGTGTTCGCCGAGATCGCGCTGCCCGTCGACGCCAAGGGTTTCGGTGTTCACCCGGCACTGCTCGACGCGGCCACGCACGCGGCGGCGTTCCTCGGTCTCGAAGGAATTCCTGCGCACTGGCAGGGCGTCTCGCTGTTCGCGAGCGGCGCGGAGGTCGTCCGGGTTCGGATGTCCGCTGTGGACGGTGGAATCGCACTGAACGCGGTCGATGTCGCCGGTGAGCCTGTGCTGGCAGCCGAGTCCGTGACCCTCGAGCCGCTCGGCGAGCTCACTGAGCAGACGAGCGTCGACTCGCTGTTCCGCCTCGACTGGGTGCCCGTCACCTACACGCCCGGTCACGCGACGCTCGTGCACGTGACGGGTGAGCAGTCACCAGCCTCGGCGCACGCGTTGGCGGCGGAAACGCTTGCCACGCTTCAGGAAGCCGAGGAGCGGCTGGTCTTCGTCACGCGCGGCGTGGTCACCGGTGACGACGTCGCGGCGGCCGTGGTCTGGGGTCTGGTGCGGTCCGCTCAGACCGAGAACCCCGGCCGGTTCCTGCTCGTCGACCTCGACGACGCCCCCGAGTCGGAGGCGCTGCTGCCCGGCCTCGCCGGCCTGATCGACGCGGGGGAGACCCAGGTCGTCGTGCGCGCGGGTGAGGTCTTCGCGGGCAGGCTCGCCCGTGTGACCGAAACCTTTGTGCGCGAATGGGATTCGTCCGGCACCGTCCTGATCGCCGGTGGCACCGGTGGGCTCGGCGCCGTCATCGCCCGACACCTCGTGACCCGTGGACAACGCAAGCTGCTGCTGGCCAGCCGCCGCGGCCTCGACGCCCCTGGTGCAACCGATTTGCGCGATGAGCTGGTCGCGCTGGGCGCCGATGTCGAGGTGAAGTCCTGTGACGTCACGGATCGCGCCGCCGTCGCCGAACTGCTCGACGGCGTGCAGCTGACGGCCGTCATCCACACCGCGGGCGTGCTGGACGACGGCGTGATCGGTTCGCTGACGCCCGAGCGGCTCTCCGCCGTGATGCGCCCCAAGGTCGACGCCGCGTGGAACCTCCACGAGCTCGCCGGCGACGCGCAGCTCATCCTGTACTCGTCGGTGTCCGGTGTGATGGGCGCCGCCGGCCAGGGCAACTACGCCGCCGCCAACGCCTTCCTGGACGCCCTCGCCGCGCACCGTCACGGATTCGGCCTGCCCGCGCTGTCGTTGGCCTGGGGTGCCTGGGACACAGGTATGACGTCCACTTTGGACGATGCGGACCTGCGGCGCATGCCGATGCTGTCCGTCGAGCAGGGCCTCGCACTCTTCGACGCGGCCATCTCCTCCGGCGAGTCGCTGCTCGTCCCGCTCGCTTCTGGTGGCGGTACGGCGCAAGGCGATGTCCCCGCGATCATGCGCGGTCTCGTGCGGGCGGGCCGACGCACGGCGGCGCGCGAGATCGTCGCCGGTGGTCTGCTCGCCAAGCTCGGCGGGCTGCCCAACGCCGAGCGCGTGCGGATCATCGTCGACGTCGTGCGCGGCGAGGCGGCGAAGGTCATCGGTTACGGGAACACCGACGCGGTGGGCGCGGAGAAGGAGTTCCGCGCGCTCGGTTTCGACTCGCTGACCGCGATCGAACTCCGCAACGCCCTGGCAACGGCCACCGGTCTGACGCTGCCCGCCACGTTGATCTTCGACTACCCGACACCGCTCGTACTGGCCGAGCATCTGCTGGCCGAACTGACCGGCGAGGGCGCGGATCTCGACGTGTCGGCGCAGGCCATCGCGGCCGCGGACGACCCGATCGTGATCGTCGGCATGGCCTGCCGCTTCCCCGGTGGTGTCTCGACGCCGGAGGACCTGTGGCGGCTGCTCGCCGACGGCACCGATGCGATCGCCAGCTTCCCGACCGACCGCGGCTGGGAACAGGACGCGCTGGCGGCGGGCGGCACGGTCGAGGGCGGGTTCCTCTACGGCGCAGCGGAGTTCGACCCGGCGTTCTTCGGCATCTCGCCGCGCGAAGCACTCGCGATGGACCCGCAGCAACGCCAGTTGCTTGAGGTCGCCTGGGAGGCCGTCGAACACGCGGGCATCAACGCCGCCACGCTGCGCGGCTCCAAGACCGGCGTGTTCGTCGGCACGAACGGACAGGACTACACGAACCTTGTGCTGCGTGCGCGCAGTGACGTCGAGGGTCATGCCTCCACGGGTCTCGCCGCCGCGGTGATCTCCGGGCGCCTCTCCTACACCTTCGGCTTCGAGGGTCCCGCGCTCACGATCGACACCGCCTGCTCTTCTTCGCTGGTAGCCCTGCACCTGGCCGCTCAGTCGCTGCGATCGGGCGAGTCCACGATGGCGTTGGTCGGCGGTGTGACGGTGATGTCCACACCGATGAACTTCGCCGGTTTCAACGCCCAGGGCGGCCTCGCGGCAGACGCCCGTTGTCGCGCCTTCTCCGACAACGCCGAAGGAACTGGCTGGGCCGAGGGCGTCGGCGTGCTCGTGGTCGAACGCCAGTCCGACGCTTTGCGGCAGGGCCACACCGTTCTGGCCGTCGTGCGCGGCTCGGCCGTGAACCAGGACGGCGCCTCGAACGGCTTGACCGCCCCGAACGGCCCGGCCCAGCAACGCGTCATCCGCCAGGCTCTCGCGAACGCAGGACTGTCCACTTCGGACGTCGACGCCGTCGAAGCGCACGGCACCGGCACCAAGCTGGGTGATCCGATCGAGGCGCAGGCCCTGCTCGCCACCTACGGCCGCGACCGCACCGGCGCCCCGCTCTACCTGGGCGCGATCAAGTCGAACCTCGGCCACACCCAGGCCGCTGCGGGCGTCGCCGGCGTGATCAAGATGGTGCTCGCCTTCCAGCACGGCCTGCTGCCTCAGACCCTGCACGTCACCACGCCGTCGTCCCACGTCGACTGGTCCGCGGGCGCCGTCTCGCTGCTCACCTCGAACACCCCGTGGCCGGCCACCGGCCGCCCGGCCCGCGCCGGCGTCTCGTCCTTCGGCCTCTCCGGCACCAACGCTCACGTGATCTTGGAAGCGCCGGGC
>NZ_JYJG01000228.1 GCF_000955955.1 Lentzea aerocolonigenes | reverse complement strand
CATCATTTGCGGGGTGGGGTAGTGGTGCCGCGCACGATGAGTTGGGTTTCGGCCACGATCTGCGGAACTTCCGTGTTGTCCGAATCCAGCCAGTCCAGCAACAGGTTCACGGCCGTGCGCCCCGCCTGCGCCACCGGCATTGCCACCGTTGTCAACGCGGGCGAGCACAGCGCGGCGTACGTCAGATCGTCGAACCCGGTCACCGACACGTCACCCGGCACCGAGATCCCGCGGTCCCGCAGCCGCGCCAGGACACCCAGAGCCATGATGTCGTTGTAGGCCACGATCGCGGTCGTATCGGCCGCCACGGCCAAATCAGCGGCCTGCAAGCCGCCTTCGTAGCGCGGCGCGAACGGTCCGAGATCCACCAGGTCGACGCCGTGCTGGGCAACCGCCGACATGAGGCCCCTGCGGCGTTCCTGGTTGGACCACGACGTGCGCGGCCCGTTCAGGTAGGCGATCCGCCGGTGCCCCAACGCCACGAGGTGGTCGATGATCGCGTGCATGCCGCCCGCCGAGTCCATCAACGCCGCGGGCACGCCGGGCAGGCGCCGGTTCAGCAGCACCAGCGACGTCGCCCCCGCCACCTCGTAGACCTGCGAGTCCTCCAGGCCGGGCGCACACAGCACGACGCCGTCGACCTGCTTCGCCATCGCGTGCACCAGTTTGGCCTCGGCGACCGGGTCCTCGTCGCTGTCCGCCACGAACACCGCGTAGTCCGCCTGCATGGCCCGCGCCTGCACGGCCTTGAGCACGCCCGTGAAGAACGGGTTGTCGAGGTCCGGCACGACGATGCCGATGTTGCCGGTCTTGCCCGTGATCAGCCCTCGCGCCGCCCGGTTGGGCTGGTAGCCGAGGTCGGAGGCGGCAGCCAGCACGCGTGATCTGGTCTCCGGGCGCACCAGCTCCGGAGATGTCAGCGCACGCGAAACGGTGGCGACCGATACGTGCGCCCTGCGAGCCACGTCGCGGATGGTGACTGCCACTTGTACCTCACCCTCGAACTGCCGGTTGAAACAATCATGACGGGTCAGGCGTCCGGACCTGTCCAACAGGTCCGTGTCCACGACTCTCATCGGACGAGACCTGTCGGACAGGTCCTACGGTTCTTTGAGTCTGGTGACGAGCTGTGTCGGGTTGACGAAACGCAGCGCGATCACGAGGAGTAGGAGCATAGATCCGGTGTAGATCACCGCCATCGAGTCGACCATCTGTTGTGGCCGGATGCCCGCCGACGACATGGCCTCGTACAGCGACACCACCAGGGTCTGGCTGGTCGGCCCCGCCGTGAGGAACGTCAGTTCGAACATGCCCACCGTCCGCACGAGCACCAGGATCGAAGCCGCCAGGATGCCTGGTACGAGCAACGGCGCGAGCACGCGGGTGAAGATGGCGAACGTGTTCGCCCCGCACATCCGCGCCGCCGACTCGATCTTCGTGTCGATCTGCTCGATGAACGGCGTCATCGTCAGCACCACGAACGGCACGGCCGGCACGAGGTTCGCCGCGATCACGCCGAACATGCTGCCCGCCAGGTGGAACTTGTAGAGCACGGTGGCGAGCGGGATGCCGTACGTCATGGGCGGCATCAGAATCGGCAGCAGGAACAGCACGTTGAGCAGCTTCTTGCCGGGGAAGTTGCGGCGCGCCAGGGCATAGGCCGTAGGAACTCCGATCAGGACGGAGATGACGACGACCGCGATCGCGACTTGGAACGTGACACCGAGGACGTCGAGCAGCCGGTAGTCGCGCCACGCCTCGCCGTACCACTTGCCGGTGTAGCCGTCCGGCAGCCAGGTGCCGAACCAGGTCTCGGCGAACGAGTTCGTGACGACCGCGCCCACGATGCCGACCAGGTTCAACATGAAAAAAGCCAGAGCGCCCCAGGTCAGCCACACGATCGGGCGAGCAGTGAGCCTCATCCCTTGCCTCCCGTAGCACCGCGGTAGAGCGTCGTGCGCCAGATCAGCACCACGCCGATCACGATCAGCATCACCAGCGCCATCAGCATCGCGATCGCCGAGCCCATCGCGAAGTCGTTGTCCCGCAACGCCGTCTCGTACGCGGCGATCGACATCACGTGCGTCTCACCGGCCGGGTTGCCGACCATGACCGCGGACGGGAACACCGAGAACGCCAGCACGAAGCTCAAGCAAAAAGTCACCGCGAGTCCTGGGGCCAGCAGCGGCATGGTGATCGTCCGGAACCGCTGCCGCTTCGACGCGCCCAACGTCGCCGCCGCCTGCTCCAGCGTCGGGTCGATGCCGGACAGGTACGACAGCGTCAGCAGGAACGCGAACGGGAAGCCCGTGATGATCAGGCTGAACAGCACGCCCCAGTAGTTGTGGGTGAGCTTCGCCGGTTCGTCCGCGCCCAGTGCCATCAGGATGCGGTTGAACCACCCCGTCGGGCCGAAGAACGCCAGGAGTCCTTCCGCCGTCAGCACGGTGCCGAGGGTGATCGGGATGACCAGCAGCGTGGTGAGCGCTCGCTTGCCCCGGAACCGGCCGCGCATCCGGAACGCGATCGGGATGGACGCGAGCACGTTGAACAACGCCGCCGGCAGCCCGAGCCACAGCGTGATCCACACGGTCTCGGCGAGGTAGTCGTCCTGGAAGAACGTGATGTAGTTCTGGAACGGGCTGCCGCCGCCCTTCGGCTGGAACGACAGCTGCAGCCCGTACAGGAACGGGTACACGAACAGCAGGATCACGAACACCGCGCCCGGCAGCAGCAGCCAGAGGACGCGGTCGACACCCTTCTCGGCCAGCCGGTGCTTGAGCGACGCCCTTTCGAGTACGGCGGTCATGCGAACACCAGCACGCGCTCAGCCGGCACCTTCAATGTGATGGTGTCGCCGGGAGCCAGCCGCGAGTTCGTGCGGACGTGCAGCTGCGTGCCGTCGCGCAGCCGCGCCTCCACCGCCTGCTCACGGCCGTGGTACTCGACGATCTCGACCACGGCTTCGATCGTGTTCGCACCGATCTCGGTGACCACCGCGAAGTCCTCGGGCCGCACCGCTGCCACGGCTTCCGACCCGAGCTCCTCCCGTTTGACACCAACGAGCTTCACACCGGCCTCGGTGTGGACGGTCGCGTGCTCACCTTCCTGGGAGCCGACCGTCACCGGGATCATGTTGCGGTAGCCCATGAACCCGGCGACGTACCGGTTGACCGGATGCGCGTAGACCTCCTCGGGTGAACCGACCTGCTGCACCTCACCCAGCCGCAGCACCACGAGACGATCGGCGAGGGCCAGCGCCTCCTCCTGGTCGTGCGTCACGTAGACGGTCGTGAGACCCAGTGACTGGTGCAGCCGCCGGATCTCCGTGCGCATCTCCAGCCTGAGAGCAGCATCCAGATTGGACAGCGGCTCGTCCATCAGTACCAGCGGTGGCTCGAGCACGATCGCCCGCGCGATCGCCACACGTTGTTGCTGGCCACCGGAAAGCTGAGCCGGGAACTTGTGCTGGTGCTCCTCGAGCTGGACGAGCCGCACCGCCTCGTCCACCCGCCGGTTGAGCTCGGCCTTGCCCGTCCTGCGCATGGACAGGCCGAACCCGATGTTGCGCCGCACCGACATGTGCGGGAACAGCGCGTAGTTCTGGAACACCATCCCGAACCCGCGCTTCTCCGGCGGCAGGTCGTCGATCCGCTTGCCGTCCAGGGTGATCCGCCCGCCGGTCAGCGGCAGCAGCCCCGCCAGGCAGTTCAGCGCCGTCGACTTCCCGCAGCCGGACGGCCCGAGCAGGGCGACGAACTCGCCGCCCTTGATCGTCAGGTCCATGCCCTTGAGGGCAACCGTGTCCCCGAAGGCGCGCTGCACCTGGTCGAGATGCAACTCGGCGAAACGCCCGCTCACTTCTTGCCGATCTCTCGGTCCCACCGCTGGAACGCCTTCACCTGCTGCGCGGCCGGGAGCGAGGTCTCCTTGGGGTTGTCGGAGATCAGCTTGTCGTACTCCGCGCGCCCGAACTTCGCGATGGCGTCCTGCGACTCCTGCGGCGCCATCTTCAGCGTCACGTCCTTGACCGCGGGGCCGGGGTAGAAGTAGCCCTTGTCGTACGCCTTGGCCTGCTGCTGCGGGTCCAGCATGAACTTGATGAGCGCCAGGTTCGCGGCCAGCACGTCCTGCGACACACCCTTGGGCACCACGGCGTAGTGCGCGTCGGTGACCCAGTGGAAGCCCTTGAACGTCGAGATCTTCATGCCCTCCGGCACGGAGCCGAGCACGCGTGGGTTGATGTCCCAGCCGGTCGTCGACGCGACCATCCACGACGTGCCGTTCGCCAGGTTCTTCATGACGTCCGTGGTGCCGCCGGGGTAGTTGTCGACGTACTGCCCCAGGTCCTTCAGGTACGCCCAGGTCTTGTCCCAGCCCTTCTCCGGGTCCTTGGGGTCGGTGTCGCCGAGCAGGTACGGCAGTCCCATGAGGAACGTCCTGCCGGGACCGGAGTTCGCCGGCCGCGCGTACTGGAACTTGCCGGGGTGCGCCTTCGCCCACTCCAGCAGCTCGGCAGGAGAGGTCGGAGGGGTCGGTACCTTCGCCGGGTCGTACTCGAGCAGCGGACCCGCCGGGTAGTAGGTCACCGCGACGCCCTGGCCCTGGGCGAGCTTCTGCATCTCCCACGCGGGCGGGAGGTAGGTCTTCTCGAGGTCCGGCAGCTTCGCCGAAAATCCGGGGAGCAGTTCGTAGACCAGTTTCTGCTCGATCACCGACGACAATCCGTCGGTACCGGTCAGCACGAGATGGGTCTGGGAGGTGCCCGAGTTCTGCTCGGCCTTGAGCTTGCCCGGCATGTCCGGCGCGGTCGCCTTGGTGTAGTTGACCTTGCTGACGAAGTCGGGGTTGGACTTGACGAACTCGTCGATCATGCCCTGGGTGAGCTGCAGGTTGCCGGCCACGTCGAGCACGTTGAGCTCGACCGGTTTGGACGGCTTGTCCGGGATGGTGGTCGGGGCGTTCTGGGCCTGCGGGGCCTCCGGAGCACCACACGCGGTGACCACCAAGAGGGCGGGGATGACGAGCTGTAACTTCCTTGTCCAGCGCATCTCGTGGCTCCCTAACTGACTCTGGACCTGGCGCTCGAAAACGTTTACGGTTTTTCTGTAACGGTCGAATGCCTACACCTGATCTCCGCGGCTCGTCAACAGATTGGGCCAGAGAGCAGCAGTGCATTCCTCCGATGACTGGCCCGCCGCCCGGTCGAACGCAATGCCGCCGCACAACCCATCCCCAACGAAAGTGGGAGGCTCCTGTGGCACCCCGTTCACGGCGGTCGCCGGTCACCAGAGCCGGCTTCCTGGCCACTGCGCTCGCAGTGGCGGTGACCTCGCTCGTTTCCGCCGCGCCCGCGGCGGTCGCAGCCGATGTCCTGCTGTCCCAAGGCAAGCCTGCGACCGAGTCGGCGTCCGGCGGCGCGAACTACGCGCCGAAGAACGCCTTCGACGGCAACGCGGCGACGCGCTGGGCCAGCAAGTCGAACACCGATCCGGCCTGGATCCGCGTCGACCTGGGCGCGTCCGCGAACATCAGCCGGGTCCGGCTGCAGTGGGACCTCTCGTGCGCCAAGGCGTACCGGGTCGAGACCTCTGAGAACGACTCGAGCTGGACGTCGATCTACAACACCGCTGACGGCAAGGGCGGCGTGGAGGATCTGACGGTCACCGGGCGGGGCCGTTATGTCCGCGTCTACGGCACGACCCGTTGCCGCACCGGCACGTCGTACGGCTACTCCCTGCAGGAGTTCCAGGTCTTCGGCAGCAGCGGCCCCGTCGAGGGCGAGCCGCCGACAGCGCCGACGGACCTCGTCGCCTCGGACATCAAGCCCGACTCGGCGAAGCTGACCTGGAAGCCGTCGACCGACAACGTCGGTGTCACGTCGTACGAGATCTACAACCTCGGCCAGTTCGTGAAGTCCGTGCCCGCGACGCCGACCTCCACGGTGATGACGGGCCTGAAGCCGAACACGATGTACGGCTTCTACGTCAACGCGAAGGACGCGGCCGGCAACATCTCGCAGGCGTCCAACACGGCGGAGTTCAAGACCCCGCCTGCCGAGGACGACCCGATCCCGCCGACCGCGCCGAAGAACCTGCGTTCCACCGGCGTGACGGCGAACTCCGTGTCACTGGCGTGGGACGCGGCGACGGACAACGTCGGCGTCACGCGCTACGAGATCTACACCGG
>NZ_JYJG01000227.1 GCF_000955955.1 Lentzea aerocolonigenes | reverse complement strand
GATCTACACCGGCTCCACCAAGGTCGGTGACGCGACCGGCACCACCGCCACGATCGGCGGCCGCACCGCGAACACCGAGTACACGTTCACCGTCAAGGCCTTCGACGCCGTCGGCAACGTCGGCCCGGCATCCAACGCGCTGACCGTGAAGACCCGGTCCGGCGGTGACCAGGTCGGTGCCGTCACGCAGATCGCGACCGACAACGACGTGCCGTGGGGCCTCGCGTTCCTGCCCAGCGGCGACGCCGTCTACTCGCGCCGCGACGCGCAGGACCTCATCAAGATCACGCCGTCGGGCCAGAAGACCACGCTGGGCAAGGTCCCGAACGTCTCCGGCACCAACGGTGAGGGCGGCCTGCTGGGCATCGAGTTGTCGCCGTCGTTCAACAGCGACCACTACGTGTACATCTACCACACCGCGTCCGGCGACAACCGCGTCGTGCGGATGACGTTGGACGGCAACACTTTGGGCGAGTACAAGGTGCTGCTGACCGGCATCCCGCGCAACAAGTTCCACAACGGCGGCCGCCTGCGCTTCGGCCCGGACGGCAAGCTCTACGCGTCGACCGGTGACGGCCAGAACGGTGACAACGCGCAGAACAAGCAGTCGCTGGGCGGCAAGGTCCTCCGCCTCAACCCGGACGGTTCCGCGCCCGCGGACAACCCGTTCTTCAGCGAGGGCGGCAACGCGCGCTACGTGTGGTCCTACGGCCACCGCAACGTGCAGGGTCTCGCGTTCGACTCGAAGAACCGCCTGTGGGAGGCCGAGCTCGGCAACTCGAACATGGACGAGATCAACCTGATCCAGAAGGGCGGCAACTACGGCTGGCCCAAGTGTGAAGGCACCTCCGGTTCGTGCTCTGGCTACATCGCGCCGAAGAAGACCTTCTCGGTCGGCTCCGCTTCGCCGTCCGGTCTCGCGATCGTCAACGACGTCCTGTTCCTCGCCGCCCTGCGCGGCGAGCGGCTGTACCGGATGACGATGAACGGAGACAGCATCGGCACCACCACGTCCCACTTCCAGGGCACCTACGGCCGTCTGCGGACGCCGGAACCGGCCCCGGACGGCTCGCTGTGGGTCACCACCTCCAACGGTGACAAGGACTCCACGGCCGGCAACAGCAACACCAAGATCCTCAAGGTGGCGCTGAACTAGAAGCGGCCCGGTGCGGTCCGACATGCGGCGGCGCTAGGCCGGCCCGCACCGGTACCGGAAAGGAAGGCCTCCGGACGTGGCGTCCGGAGGCCTTCCCCGTGCTCACTGCAGCTGGCAGAGCAGCGGACACGCCTTGGCCGACGACCATCCCGTGTAGGACGGCGGGGTGCCGGCGGGCGAGTTCTGCGGCGTGTACTCGACCTTCGCGTTGTTGATCAGCGGGAACAGCGACAGCAATGCGTAGGTCGAGCAGTAGACCTGTTTCGACTGGCCGGGTGCGAGGGTGAACGGCCCGGTCTGGCAGCTCGACTCACCGTCGTCGACCACGTAGGAATCCACAATGGACACCGGGCCGTTGTTGGTGACGGTGATCCGCCAGTACGCGGTGGCGAACAGGAGTCCCAGCACGCCGACCGGCGCCTGTTTCACCCACGGTCCGGCGCCACCGGCCTTGCAGTTCGCAGGTGTGTGCGAGCTGCAGATCTCCTTGTTCACCACCACGTTCGGCTGGCACGCACTGCCGGGCGTGACCGCTCGCGTGACGGTGTTGGACGCGAAGTTGCCGGTCACGTCCGTTCCGTTGGCGGTGTTGCTGACCGAACTGACCGCGCAGTCCGCCGCGATCGTGGTGCGGAAGCACACCTGGGGCGCGTCGCCGGTGAACTCGACGACCAGCGACGGCTGGTTGCCGCCGCCGAAGTCCGCTCCGTTGTTCAGCACCAGCGTGGTGGTCAGGTTCAGCGTCGTCGCGGACACGCCGCTGAGATCGACCGTGCCGTCGGGCGCGAATCCGGGGACCGGAACGGTGGTGCCGTTCTGGTCGGTCGCGGTGACGGAGGAGGCGCCGAAGTTCACGTTCGCCGGTGTGACGCCGACCAGCGCGGCTCTGGTGTAGTAGAACTGCGCCGGGGTGAGCGACACGGAGGCGCCGGTGCGCACGCACGGCGACGCCCCCGTGTCAGGATCCATCGAGAACAGCACGCCCGCGTCGCCGAGGCCGATCAGGCAGCCGGTCGGCGGGTCGTAGGCGTAGCCGTAGTCCCGGGTGACTCCGTTGTTGGCGTTGGGGTGCGTGATGCGCGCCGGGGTACCCGCGCAGGTCGTGCCGGTGCTCCAGTCGTGGCACACCGCGGCACCCTGGTAGGGGCCGCCCCAGATGGCGACGTAGCTGCGCACCCGGTCGCCGACGCGGACGACCTCGGGGTTGAACGCGAGCACGCCGGCTCCCAGTCCGGCCAGGCTGGAGGGTGCGGACAGCGCCGAACCGTCGATCGCGTAGCAGGTGGTGACACTGGTGCCGCCACTCGTGGTCGAGCACGCGCCGGTCTCCGCACCCGTTGTGCCATAAGCGGTGTAGGCG
>NZ_JYJG01000226.1 GCF_000955955.1 Lentzea aerocolonigenes | reverse complement strand
ACGGTGTAGGCGTTGTAGGTGCTGTTGCCGGACGGCCCGAGCGGCTTCGGGGACGGCCAGCCCGCGCACGCGCTCGTGGTGGCCGGGTCGAAGCAGCCCATCACCGCTGTGCCGCCGCCGGCGGGCGTCGACGACGCGAACAGCTTGCCCCCGGCCGTGGCCAGCGCGCCGAAGTAGTAGCCGCTGTTGTTGGTGTACGGCACGATCGGGGCGTAGGGCTGCGCGCCGCACGCGCTTTGCGACGCGATCGTCCAGCACACCACGTGCCCGGAAGTCGCGACGCCGTAGAGGTTTCCGCCGAGCGCGACGAGTCCGGCGAGCTCAACCGTCTGCCCGCCGCGGTTCATCAGCGGCCAGTAGCCGCAGTTGCCGGGCGCGGCGAGGTCGAGACAGCCGACGCCGATCGAGGTCGTGGTGACCGCGGAGTAGTAGATCTTCGACGGGGTTCCCGGATCGCGGACGTACTGCGGCTCCAGGGGACTGGCGATGTCACCCGTGTCGCCCGTGCCGAACGGGCCGGGCGTGGTGTTGAGCGGTTTCGGCCACGGGCCGCCGGGGCAGGGTGCGCTGGTCGCGAGATCGGTGCACATCAGCTTGCGGTTCGCGAACGACAGGTGGTGGTAGATGTTCCACGCCTGGAGCCGCCCGTCCGGCGTGCGCTGCAGCAACGGCGAGAACCCGTCGCCGCCGGTCGAGCTCGCACTGGCCGGGATGGGCGGGGTGAGCAGGTTGGCGCGCGCGGTGCCGCCGTTGCGGACGTTCGGGTTGGTCGCGCTGACGACCGGGTTGCCCTGGGCCGGCTCGGTGCCGGTCCAGCCCGGCGGCACCTGCAACGAACCGGGCACGTAGGCCTGGCCCGCTCCGATGGTGTCGGTGATGGTGGCGGCGCCCGGAGTGCCGTTGTGATAGGCCACGACCCAGGTGGCGGTGTCGCCGTGGGAGGCGGGATCGGACACGCCCTGCACGGACTTGGTGAGCGTCGAGACGGGCGGCTGGGCGGCAACGGGGGCGGCGGAGGACAGTGCGCTGGCGGCGAGCGCGGTCGCGAGCACCATTGCCTGCAGGCGTCTTCGCACGGTGGTCCCTTCGGCGGTGGTTGGGAACTGACCACCGAAGCTAGGGATCTGCCGGAATCCCAACAACGCCATGTCACCCGCGTGGACACCATCTCTGCCCCATCAGACCAACGTGCCGCGGGCGAACATGTGACTGTGCATGAGATTCCATTCGGGCGACGACTCGTGTTTCACCTGAACGCGCCGACGTGCCCATCGGAAACCCTTATGCAACTTGCATTTCGCGGCAGTCAGGCCCCCAGCAGGCCGTCGAGGAGCAGCGCGATCAACCGGCGCGGGTCGTAGCGCGCGTCGTCGCCCCGTCCGATGCACAGGTTGCCGATCCCGCGCATCAGCTCGTACGGCTGGACGTCCTCGATCCCGCTCGCCTTCAGCAGCTCATCGCACACCGGTCCCAGTCGCTCGAGGAAGTACGCGTGCAGCTGCTCGAACCCGCTGCTGTCCGACTGCAACGCGTTCGCGAGCCCGTGCTTGGTCACCAGGAAGTCCACGAACAGGTCGACCCACTGCCGCAACGCCTGCCGCGGTGAGTCCTTTTCGGACAGAAGCTGCGGCCCTGCTTCCGCGCACGCCTCGACCTGGTGGCGGTACACGGCCACGACCAGGTCCGCGCGGGTGGGGAAGTGGCGGTAGATCGTGCCCATGCCGACGCCCGCCTCGGCCGCGATCTCGCGGATCGGTGCGTCGACGCCGGACCTGACGAACACCTCGGCGGCGGCCGCGAGCAGCGTCTGCTCGTTGCGCACGGCATCAGCTCGCTTGCGTGGTGGCACGCGCACTCCCTTCCGGCACGGTTGACAAAGCGGAACAGTGCTCCGTATCGTTCCGGAACGTCGCTCCACTTACGGCGACAGACTACTCGAAGGGGAACCGATGACCGTCTTCACGGTGAGTCCTGTCGTGCTCGAAATCCCCGGCAGGCCCGTTGACCTGCAGTTGAAGGTCTCTGCGCCGATGGAAGGCAACGAGCTGCCGATCATCCTGCTGTCGCACGGGCAGGGGCTCTCGAACCACCTGTCCTCGCTGAACGGCTATGCGCCGCTCGCGAACCACTGGGCCGAGCAGGGCTTCGTCGTCCTGCAGCCCACGCACCTGAGCTCGCGTTCGTTGAACCTGCCCGCAGACACGCCCGGCGCGCCGATGTTCTGGCAGGAACGCGCCGAGGACATGTCGCACCTCATCGACCGGCTCGACGAGATCGAGAAAGCCGTGCCACAGCTGCAGAACCGGCTCGACCGCACGAAGATCGCGGTCGCCGGCCACTCGATGGGCGGCCACACCGCGAGCCTGCTCCTCGGCATGAAGACCGAGGGCATCAGCCTGAAAGAGCCGCGGATCAAGGCGGGCGTGCTGCTCGGCTCGACCGGTCGCGGCGAAGGCCTCACCGAGGTCGTGCGGGGGAGCTACTCGTTCATGCTGACGCCGGACTTCGGCGACATGACCACGCCGGCGCTCGTGGTCGCCGGTGACCAGGACGGATCGGAGCACCTCACGGTCAACGGGCCCGCGTGGCACGAGGACCCGTTCCACCTGGCACCCGGCCCGAAGGACCTCCTCGTGCTGGAAGGCGCGGAGCACGGGTTCGGTGGCGTGTCCGGGTACGACGTCGCCGAGACCACGGACGAGAGCCCGGAACGGGTCGCGACCGTGCAGCGGCTCACCACGGCCTACCTGCGCAGCCGGCTGTTCGGAACGGCTGACTGGCAGGAGGAGGCGCTAGTGGGCGTTGGGTTCCGGGTTGACTCCCGGCCGTGACAGGAACTCGAAGTCGCAGCCCTCGTTCGCCTGAGTGATGTGCTCGTAGTAGAGAACTCCGTACCCGCGCTCGAACTTGGGTGGCGGCGGAGTCCACGCGGCCCGTCGCCGTGCCATCTCCTCGTCGGAGATCTCCACCCGCAACACGCGCGCCTCGACGTCCAACGTGACGAGGTCGCCGTCCTGCACCAGCGCGAGCGGCCCACCGACGTGGGCCTCCGGTGCCACGTGTAGAACGCAAGCACCATAAGAAGTTCCGGACATCCGCGCGTCTGACACGCGCACCATGTCCCGCACACCCTCGCGCAGCAGCTTGTCCGGGATCGGCAGCATCCCGTACTCAGGCATGCCGGGCCCGCCCTTGGGGCCGCCACCCGCGAGCACGATCACCGAATCCTTCGTCACTTCCAGCGCGGGGTCGTTGATCCGTGCCTGCAAGTCCTTGTACCCGTGGAAAACCACGGCGGGCCCGGTGTGCTTCCACAACGCGGGATCAGCCGCCACGTACTTGATCACCGCACCGTCCGGCGCCAGGTTTCCGCGCAGCACAGCCAGTCCACCCTCAGTGGAAACCGGGTCGTCCACCGGCCGGATCACCGAGGAGTCGTACACCTCGGCGCCTTCGAGATCCTCGCCGAACGTCCGGCCGGTCACCGTGATCCGCTTGAGGTGCAACGAATCCCTGAGCTGTGAAAGGAGGCCGCGCAGCCCGCCCGCGTAGTAGAAGTCCTCCATCAGGTGCTCGCCGGCGGGCTGAACCGAAGCCAGCACCGGGACTTCGCGCGACAACCGGTCGAAGTCGTCCAGCGACAAGGAGATCTGCGACCGCCCGGCCATCGCGATCAGATGGATGTACGAGTTGGTGGAACCGCCCAACGCCAGCACGGTCCGAATCGCGTCCTCATATGCCTCAGGAGACAGCACGTCACCGATCGTCAGCCCCTGGCGCACCATCTCGACGACGCGCATGCCGGACGCCGCGGCCATCCGGTGGTGCGCCGAGTCGACGGCCGGAATCGACGACGCCCCTGGCAAGGTGAGCCCCAGAGCCTCGGCGGCCGCGGTCATCGTCGACGCCGTGCCCATCGTCATGCACGTGCCGGGGGAGCGAGCGAGCCCGGACTGGATCTCCGCCCAGTCGGCGGAAGAAATCGTTCCTGCCCGCTTCTCGTCCCAGAATCGCCACATGTCGGTGCCGGACGCGAGCTTCTGGCCACGCCAGTTGCCGCGCAGCATCGGCCCGGCAGGCACGAACACCGTGGGCAGGCCGGCGGAAGCCGCACCCATCAGCAACGCGGGCGTCGTCTTGTCGCAGCCACCCATCAGCACGCAGCCGTCGACCGGGTACGACCGCAGGATCTCCTCGGTCTCCATCGACAGCATGTTCCGGTACAGCATGGGAGTCGGCTTCTGGTACGTCTCCGACAGCGTGGAAACCGGGAACTCCAGCGGATATCCGCCCGCCTCCCACACCCCGCGCTCGACCTGCTGGGCCCGCTCGCGCAGGTGCATGTGGCACGGGTTGATGCCGCTCCACGTGTTCAGAATCGCGATGACGGGCTTGCCGAGGTGCTCCTCGGGGTTCATCCCGAGTTGACGCATGCGCGCGTTGTGCGAGAACGCCCGCAACCCTTCACCCTCGAACCACTCAGCGCTGCGCAACTTCACAGCATGCTCCAGGAGTTCAGCAGCACACCAACGGCCGACCGATCAGCCTCGCTCAGCAACGAAGCAGGCGGCCGCACGTCCCGGCGGCACAACCCCAGTTGTGCCAACGCCTCCTTCACCACGGACACGTTGTTCGCGGACTCGTTCAACGCCCGCAGCTCCTCGAACTTCCGGATGACCTCCCAGAACTCCATCGCCGCACCGAACTCACCGGCCCGCAGACACCGGAACATCTGCACCGACAGCTCCGGCGCCACGTTCGCGAGCCCGGACGTGAACCCCGTCGCCCCGACCGCGAAGTAGCCGGGCGCGGACAGCTCGGCGAGCCCCGCGACCCACGTCAGCCGATCGAACCCGGCATCCCGGGCCACCGTCGCGAACCGAACCGGATCCGGCACCGCGTACTTCACGCCGACGACGTTCGGACAGGCATCGGACAGAGCAGCGATCTGCGCGCCCCCGATCCGCGGGTTCCGCACGTAGAGGATCACGCTCAGCTCGGGCACGGAGGACGCGATCGCCCGGTGGTAGTCCACCCACCCGTCCAGCGACACGTACGGGTGCACCGGCTGGTGGATCATGATCCCGTTGGCGCCCGCCCGGTCAGCGAACCGTGCAGCCGCGACGGCGGAAGAAAGATCATGCCCGACCCCGGCGACGATCGCGGCACGGTCCCCGACGGTGTCCACGGTGATCTGCAGCGCGCGCTCGGTCTCGGCAGAGGACAGTGTGTAGAACTCGCTGGTGTTGCCGTTCGGCGTGACGACCGAGACGCCGCCCTCCACCATCCGGTCCACGATCGCGGCGTAGTTCTTCTCGTCGATCGTGCCGTCCTCGGCGAACGGCGTGACGGTGATCGCCACGACGGACGCGAGCCGCTCGGAGAGGTCATCGAACGCCATCGGGAAGCTCCTCAACTACTCGGTCGGCGAAGGTCTGGATGTGGCGGCGGAGCAGTTCGAACGCCAGGTCGCCCCGGCCGGCGACCGCGGCGGCGAGGATCGCGCGGTGCTCGGCGGCCTCGTCGTCCCAGGTCGGGCAGATGCCCCAGCCGGCGACCGTGATCAGCGCGGCCTGGTCGCGCAGGCCGTCCAGGATCTGGATCATCAACGGGTTGCCGCACCCGGCGTACAGGGCGCGGTGGAAGCGGCGGTTGGCCAAGCTTCGCCGGGCCAGGTCAGAGACGTCCTCCAACGCCAGCGCGGCGTCGTCGAACGAGGCCCCGAGCAGCACGGATCGCCGCAACGCCTCGGGCTCCATCAGCATGCGCACGTCGTAGACCGAGTTGGCCATCGCGGCGTCGACCGTGCGAACCGCGGCCCCCTTGTACGGGCTCATCACGACGAGCCCCGACCCGGCGAGAGTCTTCAAAGCCTCGCGCACCGGCGTCTTGGAGACGTTGAGCGCGGCGGCGAGATCTGTTTCCACGAGCGCCTGTCCGGGCTTCAGTTTTCCGTTGAGAATCGCTTCTTTGATCGATTCCAGAACGAAGTCCGTGCGCGACGCAGGCGGCGCTTCCACCCGGTCATACATCATATACGAGACCCTAGGAGCTGCCGGAGCCCCAGGTCAACCGTCTTCTGTGGGCTGCGCAACTGCCTTGTATCTGCGTTGAACCAACTTCCTCGCAGGCTCGTTTTGAAGGTGTCGGTCACCGCACCAACGCGCGGACCGGAGAAGGAGAAAATGAGTGAGTCGTTCCGCGTGAACCGTGTCCATTGCCGCGTCCGCCAGCGCATGGCACCGAACGTCCTGGGCACCGACGAGTTGAACGAGATCGACACATGCTGATGGAAGAACTGCCACCGGAGGCCGCACTGAACGGCCCTCCGCGCGACGCGGACCACCTCTTGCAGCGCACGCTGGGGACGGTCCGCGACGAGAGACACCAGGCCGTGCGACGCCGAGGGCGCGTCACGGCCCTGACATCGACCTTCGTGGTCGCCGGCGTGCTCGCTGGGGGCGTCTGGCTGGGCCAGGGCCTGGGCATCGGCGGTACCGACGACGTCGCCGGGACCCTGCAGGGGACCTCGGCCGACGGCGCTCATCTGGCTGTGCGCGTCACGGACACCGAGGGCGGCCTCAGGCTGGTCGCCACGGTCGACGGCATGCAGGACGGGGAAGCCTGCTGGCTCGTCGTGCACACGAAGGACGGACGCACCTTCACCGCCGGCTCCTGGAGGGCGCACGACGGCGAGGTGACGCTGGCCGGGTCCGCGATGGTGCGGGCGGGGGACGTGGCCGGGGTCAGCGTCGTGAACCACGATCACCAGCCGCTGGTGACCGCCAACTAGTTCTCTGTGAAGGGCGCCTTCAGCCACCTCACGTGGATGAAGGCGCCCTTCATCGCTCGCTGGAGCAGCGGTGAAATTCCGAAGTGAGACAGCGGCCTGTCGTCTCGATGGCGCGCTTGGCAAGCTGTAGCCGTGGCCCGCAGCAAACCGATGACCCTCGCAGTAGCGGCGGTCGCGGTCATGGTGGTCGTGGCCTCCGCGGTGGCGTACGCCCGATCCGGCCCTGACCAGTACGTGAGCGAGCTCGACCACGTGCTCAGCGAGCGGGCCACGCCGAGCGTCGTCATCCGGTGCGGCACCAACGAGGAACGGCACCTCAACGCCGACAACCCGGTCGTGTCGCCCGGCATCCCGTTCGGCGCCCACCACACACATGAGTACGTGGGCAACGAGTCGGCCGACGCGATGTCGACGAACATCTCTCTCGCGGCCGCGCCCAGCACGTGCGAGAAGGACGACCGGTCGACGTACTACTGGCCGGTGCTGCGCCTGACCGACGGCACGGGGCACGACGCGCATGCCGAGGGCGGCGGGCTGCACGGCAACGTCGGCGAGGTGCTCAAGCCGAAGAGCGTCGAAATCCGGTACGAGGGCAGCCCGGTGAGCAATGTGCTGCCGATGCCGCGGTTTCTGCGCATGATCACCGGCGACCCGATGGCGTTCACCAACAACTACGGCCCGAATGTCCGGGCGCAGTGGGGCTGTTCGGACCAGCCCGGCCGGTTCACGACCAGGTATCCGCTGTGCGGGAACGCCACCACGTTGCGCGGCTACGACTTCGCGAGCTGCTGGGACGGCAACAACACCGACAGCGCCTCGCACCGCACGCACGTGGCGTTCCCGCTGGTCGGCGGCGCGTGTCCGCCCAGGACGTTCCCGATCCCGCGGCTGCGCATCACCGTGGGCTACGACGTTCCGCCCGGTCGCCCGTTCGCGATCGACAGCTTCCCCGAGGAGATGCGGGACCCGGCGACCGACCACGCGATGTTCATCAACGTGATGCCGGAGGCGTTGATGAAGGAGCTGGTCGGGCACCTCAACGAAGCCCGCTAACATCCGCCACAATCTTTTATTCGAACCTCTTTGAACCGAAGCCCGTCTCTGCTCGTGTGTCGGCTGAGGTCTTGAACAGGACGCCCGCAAGAGGTGTTCGCGGGCGGGGAGGAGTGGGTGGATGGCGGCTTTGTTCTCCCGCAAACGGGAGACCGCGGCCGACGAGGCGCTGATCCGATCGCTCTACGAGGAGCACGGTCGGGCTCTGCTGGCGTACGCGACGCGGCTGACCGGCGATCGGGCGGCTGCCGAGGACGTGGTCCAGGAGACCCTCGTCCGAGCGTGGCGCCATCCCGACGCCCTCGTCAACGGCAAGGGATCGGTGCGCGGCTGGTTGCTGACCGTGGCGCGCAACATCGTCACCGACCGGGTGCGTGCGAAGGCCGCGAGGCCTCAGGAGGTGGCCGAGTCTCCGGCGACGCCACCGATCGAGCGCGACCACGCGGACCAGGTCGTCGACTCGGTGGTGGTGCTGGAGGCACTCGACAAGCTGTCCTCGGACCACCGCGACGTGCTGATGGAGATCTACTTCCGCGGCCGCAGCGTGACGGAGGCGGCAGAGGCGCTCGGGGTACCACCGGGCACGGTGAAATCAAGATCGTATTACGCGTTGCGAGCCCTGAGGGAGACGTTCGTCGGTCAACAGGTCGCACTGAAGGGGGTGGCCGGATGACCACGCAGCACGACCCGCAGCTGCTCGGTGCCTACGTTCTCGGAGCGATGGACGAGCAGGAGGTGCGCGAGATGGACGAGCACTTGGCGTCCTGCCCTGACTGCGCGCGTGAGCTGGAAGACCTCCGCGCCATGGAGGCCTACCTCGGCGAAGTTCCGCCGGAGGCCATGCTCGACGGGCCGCCCGAGGGTGGCGATCTGCTGTTGCAGCGCACGCTTCGCCAGGTGCGTTCGGAACGAGGCGGCGTCGCGCGGCGTCGCCAGTTCGCGTTGGGCGCCGCGGCAGCCGTCGTGGCGGCGGTGGTGCTCGGTGCCGGCGTGTTCGTCGGCAAGGCGACCTCGCCGGACGTCCAGGCGGGTCCCGCGCCGACCACGACCGCACCGGATCCGTCGGGCACCAAGCTCGCGACGTTCACCGACCCGGACACCAAGGCGTCGATGACCGTCAAGGTCGTCCCGGCCGCGGGCTGGGTGCGCACGAACACGGCGATCAGCGGTATCCCCGAGGGCGAGAAGTGCCGGATCTTCGTGGTCGCGAAGGACGGCAGCCGCCAGGAGGCGGGTTCCTGGGTGGTGTCCAAGAAGGGCGCCGCCGAGGGCACGAACCTGGACGGTTCCGCGCTGGTGGCCCCGAACGACGTGAAGTCGGTCGTGGTCGAGAACTTCGCGGGCAAGAAGTTCGTCGAGGTACCGGTCCAAGCCTGACCGAGGGGTTGGAGAGGAGGGGCCGTCTCCGTTGTGCGGAGGCGGCCCCTTTGCTCACGGCTTGAGCACGACTTTCCCAACCGTGGCACGGGATTCCAGTGCCTCGTGCGCCTTCGCGGCATCCCTCAACGCGAACGCCGGGTTGACCAGCGGCACGAACCGCCCGCTCGCCAGTCCCGCCATCGACTCGTCCTCCAGCACCCGCAACCCGCGCCGCATCAGCCCAGGCCCGAGCGCGACCGTCGCCGTGAGACTGTTGGCCCACAACGCTTCCGTGCTGATCTTCGTCATCTCGCCGGACGACCAGCCGTAGAGGATGTGCCGCCCGCCGACCCCGAGCGTCTTCAACGCCGTCTCGCCCACGGAGCCCCCGACGCCGTCGAGCACCACGGTCATGTCCTTGATCCCGTCCGCCCAGTCCGGCCGGGTGTAGTCGATGGCGGCGTCGGCACCGTTGTCCATCACGTGGTCGAGCTTCTCGCCGCTCGCCAGCCCCACCACCTGCGCCCCGACGTTGCGCGCCTCCTGCACGAGCAACGTCCCCATGCCGCCCGCCGCCGACGTCACCAGCACGACGTCGTCCTGGGTGAGCTTCGCGGCGTGCAGCACCCCCACGACCGTGCGCCCGGTGCCGATCATCGCCACCGCGGCCTCGAACGACACGTCGTCCGAAAGTGCGTGCAGCGACTTGGCATCAGCCACGGCCAGCTCCGCGTAACCGCCGTTGGCCGTGCCGAGATGGGCCGTGACCCGCCGCCCCAGCCACTCGGCCTCCACGCCGTCGCCGAGCGCCGTCACGACCCCGGCGACCTCCCGCCCCGGCGTCATCGGGAACTCGACGGGCCCGAACCCGCCCTTGCGGATGGTGGTGTCGACGAGGTGCACCCCGGCGGCGGCCACGGTGATGCGCACCTGGCCGGGCGCGGGCGACGGGTCGGGCACCTCCTCGAACAGGAGGTTCGACGCCGGACCGAACTCGTACTGCCGAATCGCGAACATGTCCGCGACGCTATGAGCTCGACTTAACTGGAGGTCAAGGGACTCCGGGCAAGGGGGGTCAGGGCAGGCAGAACGCCGCGGTGGCGTCGTCGCTGCGCTTGTAACGCGGCCACCGAGAGCCGTGCGGGTCTGCCGACTCGGCCTCGCGGACTCCGGTGACCAGTGCCGACGGGCCTTGCCGTTCGAGCAGGTCCATCGTCGCGGCCCAGTCGGCGATGCCGTACGTCTCGACGTACGCGGCTGCTCCGTCGGTGAGCAGGGCCGCGCGCCGGACGGCCGCTCTCGGCAGGGAGCCGGTCAACGCGTGTTGTGCCGCCTCGGGTTTCGACGCCGCCACCCAGTAGCCGCCGGGGACGTTGCGGTGTGGTCGTTGTGCCGTCACGAGCCTGCGCAGGGACTCGTCGTGTTCCGGCGTCCCGATCAGGTGCCTCTCGGTCTCCAGGTGCTCTTCCTGGGCCACGTCGGTGCCTCGCAGGTCGGACACCACCACGTTCCCGTCCGGCCCGTCCAGGACGACGACGGAGTCGTGCACGACGAGGTAGTCGACGGTCTCCTCGCCCACGCGCAGCAGCGTGATCGAGCTCGACGGTGTGCCGAGGTGGTCGAGGTCGCAGGTGTCGCCGTGTGCGGCGGCGACGGCTTCGATCGCGGCGGCGGCCACGCCGCGGAGATCCTCGCCGGCGTGATCGCTCGCGAGTCGCACCAGCTGGCCGCCGAGCTGTGCGACGAACCACGGTGTGCCGTGCACGCAACCGGTGGACAGGCCGCCCGGCACGCCGAGACCGTCCAGCACGGCCACCACACGGGGCGTCGCCTGGACGAAGTCCTCGTTCGGTTTCGTCAGCGAGCCCGGCTCGGTGGCGAAGGAGACGCGCAAGTCATCACGTCCTCGGGTCTGAGTGACATCTGATCACCAAGTCATATCGCAGTCAGCGGAAGAAGCCGTCCAGCCACGCGTTGCCGAACTTGCCCCGCGGGTCGGAGGTGGCGGCGCCAGGACGCGGAAGTCGTCCCAGCGCGGGTAGAGGCGTCCGGGTGCGGCGGCGAACACCTTGCCCCAGTGCGGACGTGCCTCGAACGGTGCCAGCGCCCGCTCGACCAGCTCGACCGCGTCGCGCACCGCCTCGGCGTCCGGGACCCACGTGAAGTGGAAGGCGGCACTGGCTCGCTGGTACAGCGGACTGAGCCACGACGTGTCCGCGCCGACGGTGCGGATCTCGGAAATCCGCAGTGCCGGGGTGCACCCGGCGGCGGCCACGGTGATGCGCACCTGTCGAATCGCGAACATGCCCGCGACGCTATGAGCTCGACTTAACTGGAGGTCAACTGCTTGTTCAACGTTGCCGTGCCGCGCGCCAACGCGGCATAGGCTCCGCGTTGTACGAGATGAAGGGATCTGGATGCCGGCGATAGAGTTTCCGCTGAGGCTGCCGCGGCGGTTCGAGCTGTGGTCGTACCAGGTGTCGCACGGGGTGCTGTTGTTGCGCAGCGCTCCAGGGCCGGACCAGCCGACCCGGATCGACGTCCAGTTCCGCTTCACCAGCGACCTGAAGCTGCCGGCGGTGCTGAACGACCTGGTGATCGATCTGCACGGGGACCGCTACGCGCTGGTGGCCGCGGACTACCCGGACGGGTACGTCGTCGCGGAGAACGTGCAGGTTGCCGAGGACGACTTGCAGGACCGCCAGCCGTCGGTGTTCGAGGACGAGCAGCTGGTCCTGCACCGGATGCGGTATCTGCACCACTTCCGGCAAAGCTGACAGGAGTTCAGGTGTCCGATTTTCCCATGCGGTTGCCACGGGAGTTCTTCCTGCGGATGTTCGAGCCGAAGACGAACACGCTGTCCTACCGCGCGGAGAAGGGGCATGAGGTGAGCACCCACATCGACCTGATGTTCGGCGGTGTCAGGGAGATGAAGGTCCAGCCGAAGCTGCACGACGTCACCGTCGACCTGATCGACGGCGGCTACTCGTTGTCCACGCCCGAGTTCCCGGACGGATACGTCCTCGCCGACAGGTTCCACTACGCGGAGGACGACGTGGACGACTGGGAGACGTTCGACGTCCTGCGCATCGAGGAGCACGACATCAAGAGGATCTACCATGTCCAGTGACTTCTTCGTCGGCCGCGCCGGAACCTGGTACAGCCCGATCTGGAACGCGTCCTTCGGTGTCTTCGACTGGGTTCTCGAGCGGATCGCCGACCTGACGGCGGATCCCGGGGTAGAGGCGGCGGTGCGGGATGCCCTCGGCCACCACTTCAAGATGTTCGACCTCAGCTGGTATCCCGACGAGCAGGCCGCGGAGATCGTGCGGGTGATCCTCGGTCCGCTGCGCGAGGAGCTGCCCGGCGAGAACGAGATCGTGCGGGGCCGGGTGGCGGAGCTGATCACGATGGCGGAGGGCTGGGAAGCGGCGACCGATGTGTTCCCCGTTTTCCTGCCGTGGAGGTTCCAGCGGCAGGAGAACGGCGAGACGGTTCGCTATCACGTGGACGACCGGCCGCTGGACATCGTCTTCACCGGCGTCCGCGTCGTCGAGCTGCCTGACGAGCTGCTGAATCCGGAGATCAGCGTGTCGGACGAGGGCTACGTGATCCGTGCGAGGAGGTTCGACGCGGTAGTGCCCGCGGATGGCCTGCGCCTCCTGGGAGATCCGTACAACGGGCCGCTGGAGCACCGCCTCGGCGCTCAGTGAGCGATCATCACGTGCTTCACGCGCGTGTAGTCCTCCAGGCCGTGCATCGAGAGGTCCTTGCCGTAGCCCGAAGCGCCGAACCCTCCGTGCGGCATCTCGGACGCGACGAGCCCGTGGGTGTTGACCCACACGATGCCGAAGTCGAGCCGCGCCGTCAGCGACGCCGCTCGACCGGTGTCGCGAGTCCAGATCGATGACGCAAGCCCTTGCGGCACACCGTTGGCGAGCGCGACGGCCTCGTCGTCCGAGCTGAACGACTGCACGGTGATCACCGGTGCGAAGGGCTCCTCCTGCACCAGCTCGTCGGACTGCGAGAGGCCCGAGATCACCGTGGGCTCCAGGAAGAACCCGGCAGAGCCGTGCTGCTTCCCTCCACAGTGGACCGTCGCGGACGAACGCGACACCAGCCCGAGCACGCGGTCCAGCTGCGCCCTGCTGTTCAACGGGCCGAAGTCCACGCCGGGAACCTGGGCGGACGCCGCCTTCACCAGCGCGGCGACGAACTCGTCGTGCACACCCGCGTGCACCAGCACGCGCGTCGCGGCCGTGCAGTCCTGACCGGCGTTGTAGTAAGCAGCGCCGACGATTCCGGAAGCGGTCGCGTCCACGTCCACGTCGTCGAACACCAGAACCGGCGCGTTGCCACCGAGTTCGAGATGCGTGCGCTTCACGGTCGCGGCAGCGCTACGAGCCACCTCGATGCCGGCGCGCGTGGATCCCGTCAACGACACCATGGCGGGCACGGGGTGCTCGACCAGCAACCGGCCGGTGTCGCGATCACCCAGCACCACGTTGAACACACCCGCCGGCAACACCTCAGCCGCAAGCGTTGCCAGCAGCACGGTCGACGACGGCGTGGTGTCGGCGGGCTTGACCACGACCGTGTTGCCCGCGGCCAGCGCGGGCGCGATCTTCCACACCGCCATCATCAGCGGGTAGTTCCACGGCGTGATCTGCACGATCACGCCCACGGCCTCGCGCCGCTGGTACGAGGTCGCGCCGGGGATGTACTCACCGGCGGCCGCGGTGCCCAGAGCACGCGCGGCACCGGCGAAGAACCGGATCTGGTCCACGCACTGCGGGATCTCCTCGTCGAGCACGACCGAGCGGATCTTGCCCGTCTCGCGGACCTCGGCGTCGGCGACCTCGCCCGCCCGAGCCTCCAGCAGGTCCGCGAGCTTGAGCAACGCCAGCTGACGCTCACCCGGTGTCGTCCGCGACCACGTCTTGAACGCCTCCGCAGCGGCCGCGACGGCGTAGAAGACCTCGATCTCACGCGAGACGACGGCCCGGCCGAACTCGATGCCGGTCGCCGGGTCGACGAGCGGACTGGTCTCCGTCCGCTGCTCGACCGGGAGGCCGGTGGTCACGTCGGTAGCGGGTGCGGAGGTGCCGTTGATGAAGTTCGCGACGATCACGTGTGCTCCAGGTGCGTGGGGGCGAACATGCGCAACACCGCGGACAGCACCACCACGTGCGGGCCGTCCCCGGCGAACGCCTTGGCCAGATCTTCGCGCAGCGACTCGGGCGTGCTGCGGGTGGCGGGCACCCCGAACGCCTCGGCGAGCGCCACGAAGTCCGGCCTGGCCAGCTCGGTGGCGGTGGCCTGGCCGAACGCGTCGGTCATGTACTCGCGCAGGATGCCGTAGCCGCCGTCGTCGACGATCAGCCACACGACCCGCGACCCGTGCTGCGCGGCCACGGCCAGCTCCGAGATCCCGTACATCGCGCCGCCGTCACCGGACACCGCGAGCACCGGCCCGTCCACCGCCGCCGCCACACCCAACGCCGCCGGGAAGCCATATCCGAGGCCACCGGCACCCTGCGCGGAAAACTGCGCGCCACCCCGCGGATCCCACGCCGACCAGGCCCAGTAAGCGAGGATCGTCATGTCCCAGCAGGTAGGTGTGCCATCAGGAACTGCCGAGCGCAGTGCGTTCAGGACCTGCCGTTCCAGGTCCAGCTCCTGCTCGGTGAGCCGCGCCCGCACCTGCTCCAGAAGCCGCTGAACGAGCGACTCGGACACGCCGTCCGCGGCCCGTGCCGTCACCCCGGAAGTCAAGGCGCGCAACGCATACCGGGCATCGGCGTGTATGCCGAGAGCGGGGTAGTTCGACTCCAGCTTGCCCAGATCCGCCTCGATCTGGATCACCGAGCCGGCCGGCCGGAACGTCCGGTAGTTGCTGGACAGCTCACCCAGCCCGGACCCCACGACCAGCACCACGTCAGCGGACGCGAGGAACTCCGTGGTGTGCCAGTCCTCCAGCCACGACTGCGCGGAAAGCGGGTGCTCCCAAGGAAAGTTGCCCTTGCCGCCGAACGTCGTCACGACCGGCGCCCGCAGCTTTTCGGCCAGCTCCAGCAGCTCGTCCTTCGCGTGCAGGGCGCCACCGCCGGCCAGGATGACCGGGCGTTCGGCGGAATCCAGCACCCGAACGGCCTCCGCGACCAGCTCGGCACGCGGGTACAGCTCCCGCGCGGACCAGGAAACCGACGTCACCGGCGGCACCGAAGCCGGACCGAGCAGCACGTCCTGCGGAATCTCCACCCACACCGGCCCGTACGGCGCGGTCAGCGCGATCTCCCACGCCTCGGCCAAAGCCGACGGGATCTGCGACGCGTGCCGCACCACCCGAGCGTGCTTCACGACGTCCCGGAACGAGGCCAGCTGATCGGTCAGCTCGTGCAGGTACCCGCCGCGCACGCCACCCAGCCCGGCCGAGGGGATCTGCGACGAGATCCCCAGCACCGGCGCGGAAGCCGCAGCGGACTCCTGCAACCCGGCCAACGTCTGCAACGCCCCGGGCCCGGTCGACACCAGCAGCGGCGTGACGGACCCGGTGATCCGCGCGTGCCCGTCCGCGGCGAAGGCGGCGTTGACCTCGGTCCGCGACCCGACGTACCGCAGCTCGGATCGGCGAAGCGCGTCGAACAACCCCAGCGCGTGCTGGCCGGGAATGCCGAAAACGGTGTGGGCGCCGAGAGCTTCAAGCGTCTCGACGACGACGTCACCGCCGTTGCGAGTCACTGCCCCTCCTTGAGCGCCAACAGACTCACCAAGTCATACGCCACATGCGATGCCGCGACCGACGTGATGTCAGCGTGGTCGTAAGCAGGCGCCACTTCAACCACGTCCGCGCCCACGAGGTTCAGCCCCCGCAGCCCGCGAACGATCTCCAGCAGCTCCCGCGAGGTCATCCCGCCGGCCTCGGGCGTGCCAGTCCCAGGCGCATGAGCAGGATCCAGCACGTCGATGTCGATCGACACGTACAACGGCCGCGACCCGATCCGTTGCCGCAGAGCGTCAACCGTCTCGTCGACACCGCGCCGCATCACGTCGGACGACGTGACGATCCCGAACCCGAGCCGCCGGTCGTCCTCGAGATCCTTCTTGCCGTACAACGGTCCCCGCGTGCCGACGTGCGAGATCGCCTCGGTGTCCAGGATCCCGTCCTCGACCGCGCGCCGGAACGGCGTCCCGTGCGTGTACGGCTCGCCGAAGTACGTGTCCCACGTGTCGAGGTGCGCGTCGAAGTGCAGCAACGCCACCGGCCCGTGGATCCGCGACACCGCGCGCAGCAACGGCAGCGCGATCGTGTGGTCACCGCCGATCGTGACCAGCTTCGTCCCCTCGGCCTGCAGATCAGCCGCAGCCTGTTCGATCGTCTCGATCGCCTCGCCGATGTGGAACGGGTTGACCGCGATGTCCCCGCCGTCCGCGACCTGGACGCGCTCGAACGGCGACACGTCCAGCCCGGGGTTGTACGGGCGCAGCAGCCGGGAGGCCTCCCGCACCGCCGAGGGCGCGAACCGCGCCCCCGGCCGGTACGAGACGCCGGTGTCGAACGGGACTCCCACCACGGCGACGTCCGCGTGCGCCACCTGGTCCAGGCGCGGCAGCCGGGCGAAGGTCGCCGGTCCCGCGTAACGCGGGATCTTCGAGGAGTCGACGGGGCCGATCATGCGTTCACCAGTTCCTCTTCGCTTGCTTCACCCGCCACCCGGCGGTCCCACTGAGCCAGCACAGCGGGATCCGTGGCCGGGGTGGCCAGGCTGACGGCCACGTACGTCACGAGCGACGCGCCGAGGCTGTAGTAGATGGCTTCGTTGGCGTACACGTCGACGAACACCATGAACCCGATCGCGGTCAGCGAACCGAGCGCCATCGACACCATGGCACCGGCACGCGTGCCGCGCTTCCACACCAGGCCGCCGATGATCGCGACCAGCAGGCCGCCGACGAGGATGTTGTAGGCGACGGTCAACGCGGCCACGACGTCGTTCAACGCCACCGCGATGCCAATGGCCACAACGCCAATGGCCAAAGTGAACATCCGGTTGTTGTGCACGTCCGAGTCGGTCCTGCGGCGCCAGATGTCGTTGGACGCCACCGTGGCGCACGCGATGAGCGCACCGGACGACGTCGACATCATCGCGGCCAGCGCGGCGGCGAGCACCAGCCCGCGGACACCGGTCGGCAGCAGGTTCTCCACGATCGTCGCGAACGCCTCGTCCTTGTTCGCGATGTTCGGGTACAGCGCCTTGCCCGCGAGACCGATCACAGCACCGGCCACCGCGTAGACGAGGCAGTACAGGCCGGACGTGATGCCACCCCAGGTCGCGACCTCCGGCGACTTCGCGGTGAACACGCGCTGCCAGATGTCCTGGCCGATCAGCAGGCCGAAGACGTAGATCAGCAGGTACGTGATGATCGTGCTCACGCCGATGTTGCCGACGTCGAACACCGCCGGGTCGTTCAGGCGCTGCTGGATGCCGTCGAACCCACCCGCGGTGGCCAGGCTGATCGGCAGCAGCAGGAACAGGATGCCGATCGTCTTCACCACGAACTGCACGATGTCGGTCAGCGTGATCGACCACATGCCGCCGAGAACGCTGTACAGCACCACGATGCTGCCGCCGATGATCACGCCGACGCTCTTCGGCAGTCCGAAGAGGACGTTGAAGATGGTCGAGTAGGCGATCGTGGACGTGACCGTCAGCATCAGTGTGTACGCGGCCATCACCAGACCGGAGATCAGGCTGGAGTTGCCGCCGTAGCGCAGGTCGAGCATCTGCGAGACGGTGTAGACCTTCAACTTGACGATCCGGCGCGCGAAAAGTGCGGAGAGCAACAGGATTCCGAGGCCGATGGCGAACACCATCCAGGCGCCGGAGATGCCGTACTTGTAGCCGAGCCCGACACCGCCGATGGTCGACGCGCCGCCGAGCACGACGGCCGACATGGTGCCGGAGTACATGCCGAAACCGAGCCTGCGTCCGGCGACCAGGTACTCGCTCTTGCTGGTGGCGCGGCGCATGCCCCACCAGCCCATGCCGATCATGCCGAGCACGTAGGCGGCGATCACCGCGTAGTCGAGAGCCACTGTCGGACCTCCTTGGGTTGCAGGTCACAGTAGGAACGCGGTCCTGGCGCTGGTAAGTGGTCGTTCTGCACAATCGTCGGACCATGGTTGTGCAAACCGTCCCACTGAAGGATCTTGTCGCGCGAGTCGATCTCGGGCTGACCGTCCTGTGTGGAGCCGACGCGCTGGACAGGCCGATCCGGTGGGCGCACGTGTCCGAGCTCGAGGACCCGACGCCGTACCTGGTCGGCGAGGAGCTGCTGCTCACGGCCGGTGTGCGGTTCCCGTCCGACGTGCCCGCGTACGTGGCGGGGCTGGTGTCGTCGGGCGTGTCCGCGATCGGGTTCGGCGTCGAACCGGAGTTCCCGACGGTGCCGTCGTCGCTGGTGGAGGCCTGTTCGGAGCAGGGGATGCCACTGCTGGAGGTGCCGCCGTCGACGCCGTTCCTCGCGGTGTCGCAGGCGCTCGGGGCGTTGCTCGCGGAGATCGCCGTGCGGGAGCAGCGGATGCTCGCGGACAGCCAGCGCGCCCTGACCCGTGCCGCCACGCGCGTGCGGCCCGTGGAGTCCGTGCTGACCACTCTCGCCGTGGTGCTGAACTGCCGCGCTGATCTCGTTGATGCCGCCTCCGCACCTGAGGAACTCGCCTCTCTCGTGGCGCGTGTTGCGTCGGGCACTGGGCCTCGTTCGGCTTCGGCCCAGGTGGGTGAAGACCACGTGACGCTCGATCCGGTGGAGTCCGCGGTGCTCGTGGTGCGCCGCTCGTCTCCGCTCTCTCCTGCCGAACGTGCTGTCGTCGCGGTGGCGCTCGCGTTGCTCGGACTGTTGCGCAGGGATCTGGAGAGCGAACGCGGGCAGATCGCGCGGCTCGCTGCCTCGGCTCTGTTGAGGTCGCAGGTCGTCGGCCTGGTGAACGTGCTGGGACCTGGGCCTTGGCGGGTGGTGGCAGGGGAGTCGCGGGCGGACTACGACGTGCTGGCGCAGCGGTACGGGCCGCTGGTGTCGAAGGCGGGGGAGGAGTTTCTGGCGTTGGTGCCGGCGAACTTCGAGGTGGCGGGTCCGGTCGGGGTGTCATCGCCGATCCCAGCTCCCGCCCCAGCCCTGATCCCCATCTCCACCTCCGCGATCGACCACGCGGCGGCCGAAGCCTCAGCCCTCCTCGCCCGCGCCCGAGCCACCGGCGAGCCCGCCTTCCCCGCGTCAGACCTGTCCTCTCTCGTGGACCCCACAACCGCCCGAGCCTTCGCCCGCCGCGAGCTCGCACCCCTCCTCGGCCGCCCCGAACTCGTCGACACCCTGCGGGCCTGGCTGGGGCAGCACGGCAGCTGGGACCGCGCCGCGGCCGTGCTCGGAGTGCATCGCAACAGCGTTCGGCACCGAATTTCGCACGCCGAACGGCTGCTCGGTCGTGATCTTGGGACGGCCGACGCGCGGGCCTCGCTGTGGCTCGCGCTGACCTGGCTCGATTAATTCCTTTGCGAGCGGTGCGGCGAGTCGGTCATCATTGTTCCATGTTTACCGCAGAGGAATGGGCCGGAGCGCCATCAAAGCCGTGACCAGCTAGTTCACTTTCTTCTAATCTCTGTGAGCATTTGTGTATCAATGCTCGTCCTTGGCGTGTTCGTCTAGTGGTCAGGACGCTGGACTCTCAATCCGGAAACACGGGTTCGATCCCCGTACGCGCTACGTGGCCCGGTCTGTGTGGGGTGGACCGGGCCCGCCCGCAACCGGGTCCATGTCAGACGGACCCAAAGAATCTTCGAAAACTTCGCCCGAATGGTCTAGGCGCCAGTTACGCTCTGCGAATGGCTGCGGTCCCCGCCTTCGCACGCTACGAGGTCGACGTACGTCGGCCGAACGCCGCGCGGATCCATGACTTCTATCTGGGCGGCGCGCACAACTACGCCGCCGACCGGGCCTTCGCCAAGCAGGCGGTCCGGATCGACCCGGAGCTGCCGCTCGTGACGCGAGCGCACCGGGCGTTCCTCAAGCACGCCGTCCGGCACTGCTGGGCGGCCGGCGTGAGGCAGTTCCTCGACCTCGGCTCGGGCATCCCGACGTGCGGTGCGACGCACCAGACGTTGCCGGACGCCCGTGTCGTCTACGTGGACTCGGACCCGGTCACCGTGGCGTTCGCGCGCGGGCTGCTGCGCGGTGAGCCGCGGACGTGCGCGGTCGAGGCCGACCTGCGCCGCCCCGAGCAGGTGCTGAGGCATCCGGGCGTGATGTCGCATCTCGACCTGCGCGAGCCGTACGCGGTGCTGATGGTCGACGTCCTGAGATACGTGGACGACGTCACCGGGCCAGGGCGGGTGGTGCGCCGGTATCGGCACGCGTTGCCGGCGGGAGGGTTCCTGGTGGTGTCACATCCGGCGCCGGTCGAGCAGCTCATGGAGGGGCTGTCGATCGAGGCGCCGTGCGTCGTTCCCGGGGCCTACGCGGGCATCGGCCGCAAGCCGGGCCGTATCCAGGGAGTTCGCGGCGCCTCCTAAGGGAACGTGCGGGAAGCGCTTGAGCGGGCCAAGGCTCTGCGGTGGGCGGGGAGGCCGGAGGACGCGGCTCTGGAGCTGCGCAAGGCGCTCGCCGGTCCCGGCGACCGCTGCGAGCTGCTGTACCTGTTGTGGGACTGCCAGTTCGTGCTCGGTGACCGTGCGGCCGCGCACGAGACGTTGCTGGAGGCCAAGGGACTGGCCACCGGCTCGATGGTGCAGCGGATCGAGGTGGCCGAGGCCAGCTGGCTGATGTCGCAGGGGGAGTACCGCGCGGCGATGGAGCTCGCGGACTCGGTCGGCACTCAGTCCGATGAGATTCGGGCGTACGCGTTGAGCGTTCGTGGTGTGTGCGAGGCGTTCCTGGGGGATTTGCCGCGCGGCACCGCCACTTTGGAGGACGCGCGCACGGCCGCGCATCGCAGTGGCAGCATCCGTGAGCTCACTCGTGCGGTGGGGAACCTGACGTTCGTGCTCGCCACTGCCGGGCAGCACGAACGAAACGCGCGAATCGGCAGGGAAGCGTTGACACGCCTGGGGATTCAGGGGCTCGCGCCGACGTTCTCGGCGGTCATCCGGTACAACGTCTCGACCAGCCTGCTCGCGCTCGGGCGGTGGGACGAACTGGACTCCCTGGAGGTTCCGGACGCGATTCCGGGCAACAAGGCCGCGCGGATCCTGCTGTGCCAGGCGGAAGCTGCCGCGTTGCGGGGACGGGATGCCGACGACCTGATCGAGCGCGCCGAGAAGGTCATCGAGGGGCAGGACGCGTTGTTCCTCGCCCAGTGCGCGTACACCAGAGCCGTTGCGGCACGGGCGAAAGGTCAGTACCGGACCGCTGTCGAACTGTGCAGGGAGACGGTTCTGGACCTGCCGGAGGCGCTGACCGGCGGCGAGGTGCTGCGGCTGTGCGCGGCGGGTCTTGGTGCGGCACGGGATCTTCAGGCGGCGGGTGGCCGGGTCACGAAGCTCGATGATCCGGAAGCGACGGTCGCCGAGCTGCTGGCCCGGTTGCCCGTACCGCAGGGGCCGGAGGACGAGGTGTGGCGGCGGCTCGCGTTCGCGGAGGCCGGGCGGGACTCGTGGGCGGAGATCGCTCTCGAGTGGGATCGGCTGAAGATGCCGTACCAGGCGGCGTATGCGCGAACTCGTTGTGGCGAACCGGAAGCGCTGCGTCACGCCGACCGCGCGGCCCACCGGCTCGGCGCGCTGCCGTTGGCCAAGATGATCGACCGCGAGGCGCGCAGACGGCGCGTTCCGTTGCTGCATCAGGACAAACCGCAGCTGGGCACGTTGACGCCCCGCGAGCGCGACGTGCTGGAGTTGCTGGGGTGGGGCCGCACCAACAAGGAAATCGCCGCCGAGCTGGTTCTGAGTGTTCGGACGGTGGGCTTGCACGTGTCGCACGTGCTGGCGAAGCTCGGCGCGGGCAACCGGTCCGAGGCGGCGCGGATCGCGCGCGACCAAACCTAGGTATTGCTCTGGATGTGCCGGTGGACCGGTGTGAGTTCTCCTTGACGGACAACGGGATGAACCGCCGGCGCCACGCGGCCGTGTTGTGACGGCAGAACCAACACGCGCCCCTTCGCCGAAGGTCAGATGCCGTACCAGAATTCCGGGGCGCCGAGCGGTGGGCGCGGCGTCCCGGAGCCCACCATTTCCCTGAGGGGGAGCAGCCCGTGAATCCGATCGATCCACCTACCGACCTCGAGCTCTGGGCCGTGCTGCACGTCGACGAGTTCCAGTTCCGCCTGGTCAAGCCGTGGAACCTGGACACGCTGGCCGCGGCTCTGCGCAACGCTGCCGCGCGCGGCACGCAGGTCGAGGTCCGCGCGTACAACGACCAGAACGCCGAGACGACCGTGCTGGTCAACCCGGCCCGCGCCCGCGTGGTCCACATCGGCAAGCGCAACGTCGTCGTGCCGCGCACCGGCATGCCCGACGTGTCCCTGAACGGCGTGCCTGACGGTTTGGCAGTGGTCGACGCGGGGTAGCCGTCCGGGCGACAAGTACGGAGCCTGGAGGGCGTCATGACCCACCGCGTCACTGTCAAGGTCGCCGGTCTTCAGCCGGTGCAGATTCTGGCCGGACTGGCCGGTATCGCGTTCATCGTGTTCGGCGTCGTGGGATTCACCCGCACCGGGGTGGGCGACTGGTCCACCCACTCGTTCGTGCTCGGGTTCTCCGTGAACCCGTTCCACAACCTGGTGCACGTGGTCGTCGGCGTGCTCGGTCTGCTCATGGCTCTCGGGTCCGGGATGGCCCGGCTGTACGGGTGGCTGCTGTTCCTCGGGTACGGCGCCATTTTCGTGTGGGGGCTGATGATCACCGGCGTGCTGGCGCAGAACCCGGCGTCGGAGTTCGGGAACCCGTTGGCGCTCAACACGAACGACAACTGGTTGCACCTCGGGCTCGCGATCTTCGGTCTGCTGCTGGCCGTGCTTCCCGCGCGGCGGCGGTTGATCGAGGAGGAGGAGCCGGTGCTGCCGGAGCAGAGGTCGTCGTTCGACGACTCGCACGAGGTTCGCGACGAGAACACCCGTGAGCCGCGGATCGAGGAGATGGACCCGACTGTCCGTCATCGCGAGCCGATCACCACCGAGCAGGCGGCGGTCGATCCCAAGACCGATCGCGTGAGCCAGGACAAGATCAAGCACTAGGTCTCCCCGCCGGATCCCCCCTGGTCCGGCGCAGGCGCGCCGTGAGAGCCCACATGCGGCTCTCACGGCGCGTCTGTTTCGATGTTGCGATGCTTCCCGACGAGCTGCTGACTCATGAGGTTCTGATCACGTGGGGAACGGCGCTGGCCGCGTTCCTGGCTGTCGCGCTGCACGGGATCTGGCGGGTCACCCGCAATGTCATCACCATCGCGCACGAGGGCGGGCACGCGTTGCTCGCGGTCCTCAGCGGGCGGCGGTTGAGCGGGATCAAGCTGCACTCGGACACTTCCGGGCTCACCGTGTCCAGGGGGAAGCCCCGCGGGCCCGGCATGGTGCTGACCGCACTGGCCGGCTACATCGCGCCGTCGTTGCTGGGGTTCGGGGCGGCTGTCCTGATCACCAACGAGCACATCCAGCTGATGTTGTGGATCAGCATCGTGTTCCTGGCCGCGATGCTGATCATGATCCGCAACGTGTTCGGCGTGCTCTCGATCATCGTCACCGGCGGGGCGTTCTTCTTCGTGTCCTTCTACGCCTCCGCCGAGGTCCGGGACACGGCCGCGTACGTGTTCGCCTGGTTCCTGCTGCTGGGCGGGGTCCGGCCGGTGTGGGAACTGCAGGTCAAGCGGTGGAGGCGGCAGGCACCTCGGTCGGACGCCGACCAGCTGGCCTGGCTGACCGGGGTGCCGGCGCTCGGGTGGGTGACGTTCTTCGGCGTCGTCAGCGTTGCGGCACTGGTGGGTGGCGGGGCGTTGCTGCTCGGCCGGTGGTGAAGGCCTGGGCGTTGGCGCGGGCCCAGTCGGCGAAGGTGAGCGCGGGACGGCCCAGCAGGTCCTCCACGGTGCCGGTGGTGGGGCCGGGTCGTTCGGCGTAGTCCGCCAGCGAGCCGAGCAGGCGAGCGGGGACCTCCTCCGGCAGTCCCTGCGCGAGCATGGCCTGCCGTACCTGCTCTGGCGGGAGCTCCTGGAACGACAGCGTCCTGCCCGCGGCCGAGCCGATGATCCGCACCTTCTCGTACTGGTCGAGCGACTGCGGGCCCGTCAGCGTGTGGACCGCTCCGGCGTGCGCACCGCTCAGGAGGGCTTGCACGGCCACCGCCGCGATGTCGGTCTCGTGGATCGGCGACGTGGCGGCCTTCCCGTACGCGCCGCGGACCACGTCACCCGCCTCGAGCTGCGCTGCCCAGGCCAGTGCGTTGGCGGCGAAGTCGGCCAGGCGCAGGACCGTCCACTCCAGACCTGAGCGGGTGACGAGGTCCTCGGCGCGTGCGAACTGCGCGGCGAAGCGCCTTTCTCCCGCCGGGTGCTCGACGGTGGTGGCCGACAACAGCACCGCGCGCCGCACGCCCTGCTTCACCGCCAGTCTCAGCAGTTCCTCGAGGCCGGGACCGGTGGCTCGCGGGCTGATCTGGATCGCGTCCACCCCGTCCAGCGCGGGCTCGATCCACTGTGGATGGAACAGGTCGCCCTGGGCGCGGCCGATCGGGGTGAAGGCCGCGCCTTGCCCTGACAGCAGCGTCATCACCGCGCGTCCCACGACGCCGTTGGCTCCGGTGATCAGAATCATGGTCGTTGTTCCTCTCGTCAGTCGATGACGCCGAGTTGCTTCAACTGCGTGAAGACGTCGACGACTCCCCAGATCTCCGCGATCCGCCCGGCGGCGAAGCGGACGATGAAGATCTCGGCGTAGGCGACGGGCCTGCCGGTCGGTGGCAGGCCCCGGTACTCGCCCCGATGGGTGCCGGTGACCTTGTTGCGGTAGACGACCTTGTCCCCCTCCGCGACCACGTCCTCGATCGTGACCTCGATGTCGGGGAACGCGCGGAGGAGCGTCACCCACACCTGCTTGAGCGCCTCCGCCCCGGACATGTCACCGGGTTTCGGCGCGTGGAAGACGAGGCCGGGATCGGCGACCTCGTCGATCACCTTCGAGATGACCTCCGGATCGCGGGTGCCGATGGCGTCGTGCAGGCGGCTGAACGTCGTTTCGTTGATCGCTTTGCTCATGCCCACAGGACGTCGCCCTCCGCCTGGATGTGACAGCCCGTGAGCCGCGTCACAACGGCCGAACGCGTGTTCGATCCGGGCGCGGTCGAATCAGGTTTGGTGCCGGGTGAAATACTTGTCGGAAAGCTTGCGGTGGAAGGTGGGTTCAGTGCTGCGTGGGGATGTCGGGCTCGAGCTGGGCCAGCGGGTCGCGCTTGCGTTGCGCGCTGCGCTGGACGTGGACATCACTGCTGAGGAAGCGCTGATCCGACCGTCCAACCGAGACGGTGCGGACTACCAGTGCAACGTCGCCATGAGCCTCTCGAAGAAGGTGGGCAAGAAGCCCCGCGAGGTCGCTGAGCTGATCGTCGAGCACCTGGACGCAGCGGATGCGATCGAGGCGCCGGAGATCGCCGGGCCCGGCTTCATCAACCTGAGGCTGAAGAAGGAGTGGCTGCAGGCGCAGGCCGCGGCGCTGCTCGGGGACGAGCGGCTCGGCGTGCCGGTCACCGAACGGCCCCGGCGGATCGCGATCGACTACAGCAGCCCGAACGTGGCCAAGGAGATGCACGTCGGGCACCTGCGGTCGACGATCATCGGCGACGCGTTCTGCCGGCTGCTGACGTTCGCCGGGCACGAGGTCATCCCGCACAACCACCTGGGGGACTGGGGGACGCCGTTCGGGATGCTCATCGAGCACCTGACGGACGAAGGGCACGGGGCCGACCACGAGATCAGCGACCTGAACGCGTTCTACCAGCAGGCGCGGCAGAAGTTCGACAACGAGCCGGGCTTCGCGGATCGGGCGCGGCGGCGGGTGGTGCTGCTGCAGGGCGGCGACGAGGCGACGCTCAAGCTGTGGCACGAGCTGGTCGGGGAGTCGCAGCGGCACTTCAACCAGATCTACGAACTGCTCGGCATCGGGCTGTCGGTGGAGGACAACTACGGGGAGAGCTTCTACAACCCGTACCTCGCGGACACGATCACCGAGCTGCAGCAGAAGGGGCTCGTCGAGACGAGCGACGGCGCGCTCTGCGTGTTCCCGCCGGGGTTCTCGAACCGGGAGGGCGACCGGCTGCCGTTGATCGTGCGGAAGAGCGACGGCGGGTACGGGTACGCCACCACGGACTTCGCGACGGTCCGGTACTGGGTGCGGGAGCGGAAGGTCGACGAGCTCATCTACGTCGTCGGCAACCCGCAGGCGCAGCACTTCCAGATGATCTTCGCGACGTCCAAGCAGGCAGGCTGGCTGGACGACGCGCACACGGCAGTGCACACCGGGTTCGGCACGATTCTCGGCTCGGACGGCAAGACGATCCGGACGCGCGCGGGCGGGACGATCAAGCTGATCGAGTTGCTGACCGAGGCGGTCGAGAACTCGTACAAGGTGATGCCGGAAACGTCCGAAGTGGAGGGTGCGGAGAAGGACGCCCTCGCCCGGACCATCGGACTCGGCGCGGTGAAGTACGCGGACCTCTCGAACGACCGGGAGAAGGACTACGTCTTCACCTGGGAGAAGATGCTGGCGACGACCGGCGACACGTCGGTGTACATCCAGTACGCGAACGCCCGGATCCTCTCGATCGCGCGCAAGGTCGGGCGTGCGGCGCCTGCTGACGCTGCTCTCGTACTGCAGGAGCCGGCGGAGCGGGATCTGGCGTTGAAGCTGTTGCAGCTGCCCACGGCCATTCAGGCGGCGGTGGACGAGCTGGCGCCGCACAAGATCACGAACTACCTGTTCGAGACGGCCACGGCGTTCTCGACGTTCTACAACAACTGCCCGGTGGCCACGGCGGAGTCGCAGGAGCTGCAGGACTCGCGGCTGCACCTGCTCACGCTCACGTCCCGGGTGCTCACGCTGGGTCTGTCCTTGCTGGGTATCGGGGCACCCGAAAGGCTCTAACAGGTTTACCGCTGGTCAGACCACGGGTACGCAGTGATCGCAACTCTTCCGCCCAGCAAGGGAGTCGCGATGACCTGCACGACCCGTCTGCCCAAGCCGGTCACCGACGTGTGGGACTGGCAGATGGAAGGGCTGTGCCGCGGCCAGAACAGCGCCGTCTTCTTCCACCCGGACAACGAACGCGGCTACGCCCGAGCCGCCCGGGAGGAGAAGGCCAAGGCGATCTGCGCGCACTGCCCGGTGCTGGCGCAGTGCCGCGAGCACGCCCTCGAAGCCCAGGAGCCGTACGGCGTGTGGGGAGGCATGGGCGAGGACGAGCGGCGCCAGATCATCACTGCTGCCCGGCGCCGCGTCCGCGTGGCGTCCTAGCCATGCGTGGCTGGTGCTGATGGCGTCTGCAAGTACTACCAACACTCGGGTTGGCGGTACTTGCAGACGCCATCAGGGCTGGCGCCCAGCCGTCATTCCTCCAGCACGTCTCGCAGTTGCCGCAACGTCTTCGCGAGCAACCGCGAGACGTGCATCTGCGAGATCCCGACCTTCTGGGCGATCTGCGTCTGCGTCATGTTGCCGAAGAACCGCATGATCACGATCTTCCGCTCCCGTTCGGGCAGCTTCTGCAGCAACGGGTGCAGTGCCTCCCGCTGCTCGATCATCGCGATCTCGGGGTCTTCCTCGCCGATGGTCGAGCCCAGCGAGATGGACGAGTCCTCCGACATCAGCATGTCGTCCAAAGACGCGCTCTGGTAAGCGTTTCCGGCCGCGAGTCCTTCGTGGATCTCCTCACGGGAGAGCCCCAGGTGCTCGGCGAGCTCGGACGGCGTCGGCGCGCGACCCAGCGACTGCGACAGCCGCGAAGTGCCGGCGTTGATCGCCAGGTGCAGTTCCTTCAGGCGTCGCGGCATGCGGACCGACCAGCTGGAGTCGCGGAAGTACTTCCGGACCTCACCCATGATCGTCGGCACGGCGAACGACAAGAAGTCTGATCCGCGATCGGGGTCGAACCGGTCGACCGCGTTGATCAGGCCGACCGTCGCCACCTGCACCAGGTCCTCGTGCGGTTCGCCGCGGTGGCCGAACCGGCGGGCGATGTGCTGGGCGACCGGGAGGTGCTCGGTCACGAGTCTGTCCCGCAACGTCTCACGCGCGGGCCCCTCGGGGGTCACCGCGAGCTCGGCGAACAGCGGGGCCAGGTGGTCGTAGTCACCGCCCTGCTTCGTCGTGGTCGCCTCTTCGGAGCCCGTCACGCATCCACCGCCCCTGCCGAAGACTTCACGAGGTCGATGTGGACCACGAACCCTTCGGCCTCGTCGACTCTGGTCTCCACGGAGTCGACGAGCGCGGTCAGCACGCGCCACCCGAAGCTGCCCTCGTCGGGCCCGGAGGCCGACTTGGCGACGACTTGGGCGGACACTCTCACCGCGCCGGAGCCGTCCACCGCGAAGTGACAGCTGAGGACGGCGTCCTGCGCCGCCAGCGTGATCAGCGTGGAGCACGTCTCGTCGACGGCGAGCTTCAGGTCCTCGATCGAGTCGAGGTCGAAGTCCTGCCGCATGGCGATGTCCGCCGCGACGGCGCGGACGATGGACAGCTGCGTGGGATCCGCGGCCATCCTGAGTTCGACCCCTGACAAATGCGTCACACCCACCTCGTAGTCCGTTCTGCTGAAGGCCGGCATGTCATTGCCGTACCCGAATTGATCTCATTTCACACGTGTATTGGCCGGACGGCCTGGGAAATCACCTGGCAGAGGCATCCAAGGGGAGGAGCGTTGTGCTGGTGCAAGAGGACTCCCTGGCCCTTCGCTTCCCCGCAGACGCACGTGAGGTCGCGCCGGTTCGGCACCAACTTCGCGAGTGGCTGCAGGGCAGCGGTTTCGACGAGGACGAGGCGAGCGATCTCGTCCTCGCCGTCAGCGAGGCGGTCAACAACTCGGTCGAGCACGCGTACCCGGCGCCCGCGCAGGGCACCATCGAGGTCCGCGCGCAGATCGGCGACGACGGCACTGTCGCCGTCGACGTCTCCGACCACGGCCAGTGGCGCGTCCCGCCGCCCGCGCTCACCATGCGCGGCCGAGGACTTCTGCTCATGCGGGAGAGCGTGGACGAGGTCGTGATAGACCGCTCGGCGAGAGGCACGACGGTGCGACTGCGCCGGGCCCGATCGCCCCTGACCCTCGGGCCGCAGGTGGCGCCCGACTGCGAACTCCACGAGACCTCCTCCGGCGTCGTCGCCGTCGTCCGGGGCAACGTGCCCGCGGAGGCCGGACCGGCACTGAGGCGCACGCTCACCACGGCGGCGCGCGGAGGCACCGTGCCGCTGACCGTCGACCTCACCCAGCTCGGTGAGGACAGGACCGGGGTCCAGCAGGCGCTCCACGCGGTCGCCGAGGCCCTGGAGGCGGCGGGCAACCGCCTCACCGTCAGGCGCTGACGGCAGCGTCCACGGACTCGTGCACGCTGAACACCTCACCGAGGCCCGTGGCCTCCAGAGGGCGCGTCACGGCCCGTGCGGTGGCCACGACCTTGAGAGCCGCGGAGTGTTGGGGCGCCAGCCTCGCGGCCTCCACCAGAACCGCCAGACCGGCGGATCCGAGGAACGTGACGCCCTTCATGTCGATCACGAAGGTGCCACCGTCGGCCAGGCCGTTGACCAGGGCGTCGCGCAACGCGGGCGCGGACACCATGTCGACCTCGCCGGACACGGCGAGCACCGTGACACCGGCCGCCGGCTGGCTGGCCGACAGTGCGATGGTCTGCTCCGCTCGCGGGTCCTGCACAGTCACCGATGTTCTCCCTCTCGCACCCAGGGAGCCACTACCGCAGCGGCTCCAATGCGGCTGCTGGCTCAACCGCTGCGGCCTCACCGTACGTGAGTGTCCGCGACCAGGACAGGTCGAGGGTTTCGTACCCCGGCGCGGCAGATCTCAAACGTGCAGCGCCTCCCAAAGTCGCTGCGCGGTGTCGTAGGCGATCCTCGGTGGCGGGGTCATGCTGTCGGCGTCCTCCAGTTCGCCGCTGGCGACCAGCACCAGGGCCATGGCCACGTCCCGCAGCTTCACGTTGGCGTGCTGGCTGGCCCGCACGAGCAGTTCGAACGCGTCCCCCGGCGTGCAGGGCCGTGCTCCCATCAGCAGCCCCTTGGCCTGCTCGATGTAGCGTCGGTGCTGCACCATCCGCACCATTTGGTCCGCTCTGAGCACCTCCCCGGCGCAGAACTCCACCACCGCGGCGGCGGTCGCGACGAGCGGCTCGATCTCCTCGATGGCCTTGAGGTCCTCCACCCGCGGCGGGTGGTCCAGGTACACGGTCAGCACCACCGGACCGCCGTCACCCCAGCTGCCGGGGACCGCCACGACGTCCAGATCGCCGACCTTGCCGGTGACCTGCCGCTCGTCGCGCGAGGCGTCGACGAGCGGCCCCTCCCCGCCCTCCACCTGCGCCTGGTCCAGGTCCTCCGCGACGCCGATCGCCCTGAGCACCGCGCCGTCCGGCCACACGCTCAGCCCTACGCCACGGCACCCCTGCAGTCGCTCACACAGGTGGTCCATCAAGCGGGAGATCAGTTCGCCACCAAATTTCACCTGGTCCACCACGCGAGGTTATGCCCTGCCGATGCCCGGCACGAGACGTGCGGTCGTCGGCGTACGACGAACGGTTGCGTAGGCAACCAACCAGTTATCCGTCCCGCTTCGGACCCGAACAGCTCGGCGCGCCGATTGATCCAGTTAACGCTAAGGACCCAAACAGGACACGTGTTCTGAACCACAGTCCGCCAGAATTCGTTCACAGGGATAACGCCGGAGCCCCGGTGCGCGACATCCCTGATGTCACGGAGGGACTGAAATGAGAACCGCCATGGAGATCCAGCCACACGAGGCAACTGCGCCTGATTCCTGTGGGCTGCCCACGACGCCTTGCAGCGTTGTGTGGAGCCGGGGCCACGCGTACGTGCTCGAGGGTCTTCGCGCTCGCTGGGTCGGCCGGGACGACCGGGGCCGCCCGCACGCCATCTCCGGCGCCGAGATGCAGCGCCGCGGCTGGACACTCTTCAAGACAGCTTGATCTTGTAAGAACTGAACGCTCCGCACGAACCCGCAACCAGTCGCACCGCGTGCCGTGACGCCATCCGGCAGCCCCTGCGCAGTCACTCGTTTAGAGTGCGGGTGTGCGTGATCCGGCTGATCGCCTGCTGACGATTCCGAACCTGCTCAGCGTGTTGCGGCTGGCCGGTGTTCCGCTCTTCCTGTACCTGTTGCTCGGACCCCGCGCGGACGGCTGGGCGCTGCTCGTCCTCGTCTTCGCGGGGCTTTCCGACTGGTTGGACGGCAAGCTCGCGCGCTGGCTCAACCAGATGAGCAACCTGGGCGCGCTGCTCGATCCCGCCGCCGACCGCCTCTACGTGTTCTGCACGCTGCTGGCGTTCGTGATCAGGGACATCGTGCCGCTGTGGATCGCCCTCGTGCTGGTGGGGCGAGAGCTCGTCGTCGGCGTCTGCCTGCTGATCCTGAGGCAACGGGGCTGGGGCCCGTTCGAGGTCACCTACCTGGGCAAGGCCGCGACGTTCAACCTGCTGTACGCGTTCCCCCTGCTGCTGCTCGCGCAGGGTGATTCGGCGTGGGCGCAGCTCGCCCAGCCGTTCGCCTACGCCTTCACGGCCTGGGGCGGAGCGCTCTACCTGTGGTCGGCGCTGCTGTACGTCTACCAGTTCTTCCAGGCCCTGAGGGTCACTCCCACCAAGGCCGCGTGAAAAGATCACCCCATACAGGTTCAGCACGAGGAGCGCAGTCAGTTGATTCCCGAGGAGCTTCGCTACACCGAGGAGCACGAGTGGGTCGCCAGCACTGGCGAGAACACCGTGCGCGTCGGCATCACCGACTACGCCCAGGAACAGCTCGGTGACGTCGTCTTCGTGCAGTTGCCCGAAGTCGGCCACACCGTCTCCGCGGGCGACACGTTCGGCGAGGTCGAGTCCACCAAGAGCGTGTCCGACCTCTACTCCCCGCTCGACGGTGAGGTCGTCGCCATCAACGACGCGTTGGTGCAGGCACCCGACTCGGTGAACACCGACCCGTACGGCGAGGGCTGGATGGTGGAGATCCGCCTGAACGACGCGGACGCGCTGGAAGGCCTGCTGGACGCTGACGGGTACAAGGCGTTGGTGGAGAAGGAGTGACGTCGATCTTTCGCCGGATCTTCGGCCGGAAGGGGAGCCGCGCTGAAGGTGGCGACCCGAACGCGATAGGTTTTACCGGAAGTGACGGATCCAGCAGCAGGAGGAGAGCTCAGGTGAGCACGAACGACGGCCCAGGCGTTCCGCCGGAGCAGTCCCCGGAGCGGACCTCCGTCTTCCGGGCGGACTTCCTCCAGGAGATGGAGGGCGGCGCCGAGGCGCCCGCCCAGGAGCCGGCAGTTGCCGGTGTTGACGCACTTCCCGCCGGTTCCGCGCTGCTCGTGGTGAAGCGCGGCCCCAACGCCGGGTCCCGGTTCCTGCTGGACCGCGACACGACGAGCGCAGGGCGCCACCCCGACAGCGACATCTTCCTGGACGACGTGACGGTCTCGCGCCGCCACGCCGAGTTCCGCCGGGAGAGCGGCGAGTTCGTCGTCATCGACGTCGGCAGCCTCAACGGCACCTACGTCAACCGCGAGCCGGTCGACCAGGCCGTCCTCGCGAACGGTGACGAGGTCCAGATCGGCAAGTTCCGCCTCGTCTTCCTGACGGGTCCTGGCTCCGCGGGAGCCTGACGCGTGACGGCCGGGCGGCCACAACGTGGGGGACTGAGCATCGGGGCGGTGCTCTCGCAGCTCCGCCCCGAGTTCCCCGAGGTGTCCATCTCCAAGATCCGCTTCCTGGAAGCGGAGGGGCTGGTCCGCCCGGCACGCACGGCCTCCGGCTACCGCCAGTTCTCCGTGGCGGACGTCGAGAGGTTGCGTTTCGTGCTGTCCGCACAACGCGACAGATACCTGCCGCTCAAGGTGATCCGCGAACAACTCGACGCCACCCCTGTGGACTCTTCGTCGTTGTCGCGGGTCGAACTGCTGGCGCAGACCGGATTCAGCGCCGAACAGCTGTCCCAGCTGGAACGTGACGGTCTGCTGCGCGCCGGCCCCGGCGGCCGTTTCACCGCCGACGACATCACCGCGCTCCGCACGATCCGGACGATGACCGGACTCGGCGTCGAGCGCGAACACCTGCGCGCGGTTCGCGCTGCGGCGGACCACGAGGTGGTTCTGCTGAAGTCCTTCTCAGATCCCGAGACGGTCCGGGAATTGGCTGACCTGTTCACCTCGTTGCACACGTTGTTGGTAAGAGCGGGCTTGCGCCAGTCGTCTTGATCACGATCGGCCCGCAACAATTGAGCACACGGCCCGCTTGGCGGGTAGCGTCGAACACGTACGCCGGGGGATGCTCGGGTGTGAATCCGGGTACTCCCGAACGACATAGAGGGAGGCGAGGCCCGATGAGCGAGATGCGCGTCGTCGGCGTACGGGTGGAGCTGCCCCAGAACCAGCCGATCCTTCTTCTGCGCGAAACCGAGGGCGAGCGGTACCTGCCGATCTGGATCGGCTCCGTCGAAGCCACGGCCATCGCGCTCGAGCAACAGGGCGTCCGTCCCGCCCGCCCGTTGACGCACGACCTGCTGAAGGACGTCATCGGGGCGCTGGGACGCAACCTCGAACAGGTGCGGATCACCGACCTGCAGGAGGGCACCTTCTTCGCCGAGCTCGTGTTCGACGGCGACGTGCGGGTCTCCGCGCGGCCTTCGGACTCGGTGGCGCTGGCGTTGCGCGTCGGAGTGCCGATCCACGCCGAGGAGTCGGTGCTGGCCGAGGCCGGCCTGATCATCCCGGACGAGCAGGAGGACGAGGTCGAGAAGTTCCGCGAGTTCCTCGACTCGGTCTCGCCGGAGGACTTCAGGGGCGCGGACACCTGAGTTTTGCTCGGTGTCGCTGTCTGTCTCGTTTGGAACCGCGGTACCTCCGTGGCTCGTCGCTCATTTGGGCTACTTTCCGCTCGATTTACCCGCTAAACGATCACTAAACGTCACCTGAACGTCCTGGTTCGGGTGACGAGGTGACTCTCTACCTGAGGTTGAGGGTCGACACTCCCCGCGCGTCGCGTTGACCTGCCCTCTGACCGGTCTTACCGTCGAACTCGAGTGGACGTCGCTGCTTCGCGTGAGCTGACGCAGCGGCTTGACGGCCATGAGTTTCGTGGCCGTTCCGAGGGGAGGCAGGCGTGGTCGAGGAAGCGCCCGTGCGGGCCGAATCCGGGCAGCAGGGTGAGCTGTTCCCGGACTCCTCGCTGCCGGACGAACTCGTCGGCTACCGGGGTCCCGCGGCGTGCCAGATCGCGGGCATCACGTACCGGCAGCTCGACTACTGGGCCAGGACCGGGCTCGTCGCTCCGACGGTGCGGATGGCCCACGGGTCCGGCAGTCAGCGGTTGTACTCCTTCAAGGACATCCTGGTTCTGAAGGTCGTGAAGCGGTTGCTGGACACCGGTGTCTCGTTGCAGAACATCCGGGTCGCGGTCGACCACCTGCGCCGTCGCGGCGTGCAGGACCTGGCGAAGATCACGCTCTTCTCGGACGGCACGACCGTGTACGAGTGCACCTCGCCGGAAGAGGTCGTGGACCTGCTGCAGGGCGGTCAGGGCGTGTTCGGGATCGCGGTTTCCGGTGCCATGCGGGAGATCTCCGGGACGATCCACGAGTTCCCGGCCGAACGTGCGGACGGCGTCGAGATCGCTCCCATGACCGAGGACGAGCTGACGCGCCGGCGCAGGGAACGCGCGACCGGCTGACCGTCGCTTCCGGACTGGCCGACCGGACGGGTGTCGGTGGCCAGTCGGCGGACGCGCTGACGCGTGAGCGATCCCTAGCGTTGAACGCATGATGTGCACACCCTCCTCCCAGGTCGTGAAGGTGCTCGCCGACGCGGTGCAGCGAGCTTCCCGGCTGGGGTTCGCCGTCGTCGGCACCGAGAACCTGCTGATCGTTCTGGCGGACGCGATCGGACCCGGCCGCAGACTGGGCGTGTGGTCGGTGCGGGCACACGCGGTGGCCAGGGGCGTCGGGAACTGGGCCGCTGACGACGGCGGCGCAGGTGAGGCTGACCCAGACGTGGCCGCACTGATGCGCACAGCCCACGACCGCACTGGCCTCGAGTCCGCGCTGCCGGTGAGCCGGGCGTTGGACGAGTGCTTGCGTGCGGCGATCGCCGAGGCCGGCGACGGGGTGCTGACCACGACCCATCTCTCGGTGGCGTTGCTGTCGCTGAAGTCCGGACGCGCCGCCGAGCTGTTGGCCGTGCTGCGGGTGGATGCCGAGGCCACGATCGAAGCGGTGCGGCGTGCCGCGAAACCGGAAGAGGCTCCCGCGGTTCGGTTGCTGCGCAAGGCCGGGGCGTTGGAGGGCGACGCCGGTGGTGGCTACGTGCGCTGGCTGGTCCGGTTCGTCGCCCGTGGACAGGGGCTGGGCGGACCTGTGCTGACCGTCGTGCGGAACGAGGCGCACAGGCTCGCGCTGGCCGCAGGACGCGAGGAAGCCACGGCCGCGGACCTGGTGGCGGCGGTGCTGACCGTCGACGACCAGTTGACGGCCGCCGGGCGGCGGTTGCGGCCGGAGTTCGAGTCCGGTGGGGCGGCGGCGCTGCGGGCGGCGGGTGTGGATCCGGCCGCGTTGCCGGCCGCGAGCGGTGCCGGGGTCGGGAGGTTCGTGGAGGGCGCGAAGGCCGTGGCGGCCCGTCGTGGCGACGCCGTCGTGAGCACCGAGCACCTGCTGGTGGCGGTGCGCGACGATTTGCTCGACCCTGTTGGCAGGGTGTTGCGCGGTCTCGCTGTTGAGACGTAGGTCGCGCCTTGGCGACTAGCCGGGCTGCCTGCGGGTATTCTTCTCGGGTAGTCGCTGAACTCAGGCGGGAGAGACCGGGTTTCGAGCCCGGCGCCGAAGGAGCAAGTTCCTCCCCGGGAACCTCTCAGGCACCCAGGACCGCGTGAGCTAGACGCCTCTGGAAAGTGGTTCCTCTCGAGGAACCCGCCGACGGTGAAAGCCCTTGTGAGAGCAGGGGTGAACCTCTCAGGCGCCCTTCGGGGTACGGACAGAGCGGGGAGGGCACCAGGACACGTGTGCCCGCAGCCCCCGGAGGCGTTTGATGACGCAGGACCGCATTCCGCTCGCCGCTCTCGAGCACGGCACCCCGTTCGCCGACCGCCACGTCGGTCCGCGCCCGGCCGAACTCGCGCGCATCCTCGACGTCATCGGCGTCGGATCGCTGGAGGAGCTGGCGCAGCACGCGGTGCCTTCGTCCATTCACGAGCGCGACCTCGTGCTCGACCTGCCGGCTCCGGCGACGGAGACCGAGGCGCTCGCCGAGCTGCGTGAGCTCGCGTCGCAGAACCGCCCGATGACGCAGATGATCGGCCTCGGCTACTACGACACCGTCACGCCCGGCGTGATCCTGCGCAACGTGCTGGAGTCGCCCGCCTGGTACACCGCGTACACGCCGTACCAGCCGGAGATCTCGCAGGGCAGGCTCGAGGCGCTGCTGAACTTCCAGACCATGGTCGGCGACCTGACCGGCCTGCCGGTGGCGAACGCGTCCATGCTGGACGAGTCGACCGCCGCCGCCGAGGCGATGACGCTGGTGCGCCGCGGCGGTCGCTCGAAGTCGAACAAGTTCGTCGTGGACGCGGACACGCTGCCGCAGACGCTGGCCGTCATCGAGACGCGCGCCGAGCCGCTGGGCATCGAGATCGTCGTCGCGGACCTGTCGCAGGGCATCGAGGGTCTCGGCCTGGGCGGCGACTTCTTCGGCGTGCTGCTGTCGTACCCCGGTGCGTCCGGTGTGGTGCGCGACCAGAAGGACCTCATCACCGAGATCCACGACGCGGGTGCGCAGGCGGTCGTCGTCGCGGACCTGCTGTCCCTCACGCTGCTGCGCGCTCCGGGCGAGATCGGTGCGGACGTCGTCGTCGGCACCACGCAGCGCTTCGGTGTGCCGATCGGCTTCGGTGGCCCGCACGCCGGTTACATGGCCGTCCGCTCCGGTTTGGAGCGTCAGCTGCCCGGCCGTCTCGTCGGTGTGTCGGTCGACTCCGACGGCTCGCTGGCCTACCGGCTCGCGCTGCAGACGCGTGAACAGCACATCCGCCGCGAGAAGGCCACGTCGAACATCTGCACCGCGCAGGTGCTGCTCGCCGTGATCGCGTCGATGTACGCGGTCTACCACCTTCTACCACGGTCCTGAGGGTCTTCGCGCGATCGCGACCCGCGTGCACCGCTTCGCCACCGTGCTCGCCACGGGCCTGTGCGAGGCCGGTCTGGACGTCGTGCACGGCGAGTTCTTCGACACCGTCCAGGTCCGGGTCGAGGGTCGTGCCGCCGAGGTCGTCGAGAAGGCGCGTTCGTTCGGCATCAACCTGCGCCAGGTCGACGCCGACGTCGTGGCAATCGCTTGCGACGAGAAGACGACGCGCGCGCACCTCGTCGCGGTGTGGGAAGCGTTCGGTGTGACGGGGTCCGATGTGGACGCCATCGACGCCGACACCGCGGACGGCATCCCGGCCGACCTGCGCCGCACGTCCGACTACCTGACCCACCCGGTCTTCCACGCGCACCGCTCAGAGACCGCGCTGCTGCGTTACCTGCGTGCGTTGTCGGACAAGGACGTCGCGCTCGACCGCAGCATGATCCCGCTCGGTTCCTGCACGATGAAGCTGAACGCGACCGCGGAGATGGAGTCCATCACGTGGCCGGAGTTCTCGACGCTGCACCCGTTCGCGCCGGTCGAGGACGCCAAGGGCCTGTTGAAGATCGTCTCGGACCTGGAGGCGTGGCTGGCCGAGGTCACCGGCTACGACGCGGTGTCGCTGCAGCCCAACGCCGGTTCGCAGGGCGAGTTCGCCGGTCTGCTCGCGATCCGCGCGTACCACCGCGCGAACGGCAACGCCGACCGTGACGTCTGCCTGATCCCGTCGTCCGCGCACGGCACCAACGCCGCGTCCGCCGTCATGGCCGGCATGCGCGTCGTCGTCGTGAAGTGCGACGACAAGGGCAACATCGACATGGGTCACCTGCGCGAGACCGTCGCGGAGCACTCGGACGACCTCGCTGCGATCATGATCACCTATCCGTCCACGCACGGCGTGTACGAGGACACGGTTCGCGAGGTCTGCGGCCTGGTCCACGACGCGGGCGGCCAGGTGTACGTCGACGGCGCGAACCTCAACGCGCTCATCGGCCTGGCGCGTTACGGCAAGTTCGGTTCGGACGTCTCGCACCTCAACCTGCACAAGACGTTCTGCATCCCGCACGGCGGCGGTGGCCCCGGCGTCGGCCCGATCGGCGTGCGCTCGCACCTCGCGCCGTTCCTGCCGAACCACCCGCTGCAGCCGACCGCGGGCCCGGCGACCGGTGTCGGCCCGATCAGCGCCGCCCCGTGGGGTTCCGCGTCGATCCTGCCGATCTCGTGGGCGTACGTGCGCATGATGGGCGGCGACGGCCTGCGCCGCGCCACCCTGACCGCCGTGGCCGCCGCGAACTACGTGGCCCGCCGCCTGGACGAGCACTACCCGGTGCTCTACACGGGTGAGGGCGGCTTCGTGGCCCACGAGTGCATCCTCGACCTGCGCCCGATCACCAAGGCGACCGGCGTGACGGTCGACGACGTGGCCAAGCGGCTCGCGGACTACGGCCTGCACGCGCCGACCATGTCGTTCCCGGTCGCGGGCACGTTGATGGTCGAGCCGACCGAGTCCGAGGACCTGGCCGAGATCGACAGGTTCATCGACGCCATGATCGCCATCAAGCGCGAGATCGACCGCGTCGGCGCCGGCGAGTGGCCCGTCGAGGACAACCCGCTGCGCAACGCCCCGCACACCGCGGCCAGCGTGACCGTCGGCGAGTGGAACCACCCGTACACCCGCGAGGAAGCCGTCTACCCGGCCGGTACTTCCGCTCCGAAGATCTGGCCGCCCGTCCGCCGCATCGACGGCGCGAAGGGCGACCGCAACCTGGTCTGCTCCTGCCCGCCGCTCTCGGCGTACGGCAGCTGATCTGATACTCCGAAGGGGCGCACTCGGGGGTGCGCCCCTTCGGTATTTCTGGGTCCGGTCGGGTGGAAACGTTGTGGTGCAACGAAAAGTCCGTAACGCTCGCTGATCAACTGCCGACTGATCGAGCGTGCGAACGATGGCGGAGACCGCCGATGAGATCAAGGACTCGGTCGTCGAGGCGATGGCCCAGGCAGGCCACGACCGCAGGCGCCTGCGGTCGGTCGGGCTGACGTCGGACGCCGCGGCCTCGGCCGGTTCGACGAGCTACCCGGACGGTTCCGTGCTGATCGGGATCTCCGAGGCCGTCCTGGCCCTGATCCCGGTCTACAGCAGGCACCTGGCCCTGGCCGTCGCCCGCCCGAGCTCACTGTTCAGGCGCCTCAGGAGGCGCCGTCCGTTCGACACCGCCCTCCTCGCCGCGATCCTGCGGTACACGAGCCGTGTCGAGCGTTCGTCCGGCTCCGTGCAGACTCTGACGATCCCGCTGGAACCCTTCCAACAGCACACGGCGGACCTGCTGGCCACGCACAGCCTGCGGTTCGTCATCGCGCACGAGCTGGCCCACCACCTGCGCGGCCCGTTGGACGCCGATCGCCTCGCCTACCAAGCGGTGCTCGCGGCGCACGACTCCGGCCCGCCGTCGCTGGTGCCGTTGGGCGCGCTCATCGCCGTCACCGTCGTGCACAACGTCGAGAAGTCGCTGTTCGTGCGAGGTGCCGGCCATCCGCCCGTGGACCGCCGGCTCGGCGTGCTGTGGGAGGAGGTCCCGTTCCACGACCGTGCGTCGTTCAACTCCTGCGCCGCCCAGCTGTCCGAGGCGACGGACCTGGCCACCGACTTCACCCAGGGCTCGCCTCCGCGGGTCTCCTGGGACCTGCTGACCGACGTCGCTGAGCACCCGTTCGCCCGCTGCGACGAGCTCCAGTCGCTCACCCCGGCCCAGCTGGTGATCGAACTGCACCGCTGGCCCTCCATCGGCTCCGGCGCCAGGGCGTTGCTGGACGGCCGCCTCGACGACGCCGCGGGCCGGTGGGAGCTGCCGCTGGCGCTGTTCCACGCCTGGCAGGTCGCCACGCCGCTGGCCGCGTCCACGCTGCGCCTCGCGCTCCGGAAGGCGCGTGGCCTGGAGGAGCTGACCCCGCTGGAGCGGTGCCCCGTCGTGGAGGCGATGGCGGCTCTGGTCGAGCACAGGGTCGTCGGCGCCTAGACGGTTGATTCCCAGGGCGCCTCACGCCGTCTGGTGGCCATGACGTCTGCAAGTACCACCAACCCAAGGTCATCCAGCACTTTCCTACTGCCAACCGGCCCGGCTGCCGTGCCGCGCGACGGCGGGTTCCGGGGCTGTTGGTAGTAGTTAGAGGCGATTTGATCAAGAG